>NZ_VIWT01000009.1 GCF_007829815.1 Kitasatospora viridis
TGGTCTTGGTCCAGCCCTCGGTCTTGTCGTTGAGGGTGAGGGTGTAGGTGTTGGAGGAGTACTTGACGGTCTCGGTGATGGTGTCGCCGGGGTAGACGGCGTTGCCGTAGGTGACGGGGTTGGCCGGGTACATCTCGTACCAGGCGGAGTACTGGGCCTGCCCGCCGGAGCAGTCGGCCTCGGTGCCGGTCTGCTCGACGGAGGAGGAGCTGTAGCCGTCGAGGCCGACCCAGAAGCTGGAGTAGCCGTCGCCCTGGCTGCAGTCGACGGCGGGCTGGACGAAGGTGGTGCTGACGCTGGTGTAGGTGGAGCCGGTGGCGGCGTAGCCGGACCAGTTGTCGCTGGTGCTCGTCGCGTGCAGCCCGCCGCCGTGGCTGACGAAGAACGGGGCGGCGCCGTGCTGTCCGGTGACGGGGTGCATCGGGGCCTGGAACAGCAGGGCGGTGGGGGCGGCCGCGGCGGCGGGGGCGAACGCGGCGACGAGCAGGGCGAGGGCCGATCCGGGGGCGAGCATCCGGCGCAGCTGCATGGGGAGTTCCTCTCAGGTGGGGGAGCGGGGAGCGCGCCCCGCCCGGGCCCGGTGCGGCGGCGCGGTGGCGTGGCGGCGAGGTCCCCGTGGGCCAGGACCGGTGGCTGCCGGTCCGACGCGCGCGTGCTGAGGGGCCGTGGGCGCGCCTGGACGCAGGCGGCTGCCCATCGGTGACGCCGCGTCAGTGCGGCGTACAGCAGAGGGTAGGCATGACGCGGACATGTCGGCCAGGAGCGGGCATCAGATTTCACATGACAATCCGCTGGGAGCTTTCTGGGGGTGGCATGACGAAGGCCGGGCGGCTCGGCTAAGGTTAGGCTTACCTAAGTGAGGGAGTGCGCATGTCCGTTCCGACCCAGCCCGGAGAGCCCACCTCGGCCGAACGCGTCCGGACGGTGCTGGCCGCCGCCACGTCGTTGACGGTGACCACCGAGGCAGGCGCCGTCGAGTACGCCGTCCTGCACGACGTGGGCGCCGGCGGTCGATTGCTGCTGTCCGATGCGCCGGGCGGCGGACTGCACGGCGAGCTGGCGGCAACGCGTCGTCAACAGCTGCCCGCCACACTGGAGTTCACGGACATCGCCGCCACCGCCGTCCGCGACCGGGTGCGCGCCAAGGTCACCCTCGGCGGCTGGCTGATCCCTGCCGAGCCGGGCGGATCCGGGCGGCTGGGCTTCGACATCGCGCTGGCCGCGCTGCGTGCCGACGGCCAGGTGCAGGCGGTCGGGCTCGACGACCTGCTGCTCGCCGCGCCCGACCCGCTCGCCACCCGCGAGGCCGACCTGCTCACCCACCTCGCCGACCGCCACCCCGAGGCCGTCGCCGCACTGGCCCGCCTGATCGAGCCCCGGTTCCTGGTCGGCGTCACCCGGATCCAACCGGTGCGCCTGGACCGGCACGGCATGGTGCTCCGCACCGAACGTGCCCGGGGCCAGTGGGATGTGCGGCTGTTGTTCCGCACCCCGCTGGAGCAGGCCGCGGAGGCCGGCGCCCGCATCCACGAGCTGGTCGCCAGTGCCCGCGTCTGCCACCGCCGGCACTGGCCCGCGGCCCGGCCGTGACCGCCGCCTCCCCGCCGGCCGGGGCGAGCGGCCCGGCGGTGCCGTGCGTGCCGGACGGGAACACCGTCGCCGCGATCATCCGGGCCGCCGAGGCCGCGTCTCGCATCTACACCTGCCCCGATGCGCGGGGGTCCGCGCCCGGCCCGGTCAGCGGCGGGCGGTCCAGCCCCCCAACGGCTCGGTGACCAGGACGAGTTCGCGCACCGACTCCTCCGCGGCCGCCTGCCCGTAGACGAACACCTGCTCCTCCTCCAGTGCCAGCTCGATGCCGAAGACCCCGTCGAAGGCCAACCGCCGGCCCGCGACCTCCTGCCCGTCCAGCAGCAGCGAGGTCGGCTCCGGCGTCAGCTCGTCGACGAAGCCCCAGCTGTCCAGCCAGGCGAAGAACGCCTCGCCGTCCGGCTGCTCCTGGGAGTTCATCGCGAGGTTCACCAGCTCGTTGGTGAGCGTGACGGTCGCCAGGCCGACCGGGTCCGCCGGGTGCGGGCGGACCGTGGTGACGTGCAGGCAGGGGACCCAGTGTGCGGTGTACGAGACGTCGAAGCGGTTGGCGATGCCGTTGGTGCTGGTGGCGCCGCCGCTGGTGTGCCAGTGCGCGGGTGGGGTGGCGAGCATCGCGAAGCGGTGGCCGAACGCGGCGAGGTACTCGGCCGACGACGGGATGTGCGGGTGCGGCTCGCCGGGCGGAATGCGGAACAACGGCTCCCCCTAGGCTAGTTGGGCTGACCACCCCATGGTCCCCCGGTCGGCCGGGTGGCTCAACAGCCTTTCGTCGGCCCCGCTGATCGGCAGCATGCGGTTGATAGGCTGTCAAGATGGCTACTCAGGACCAGGCACCCGAGGCACCCCAGGGGCAGGCGGACGAGCAGGCGCCGCTCTGGCTCACTCCCGCCGAGCTGGCCTCCTGGCTCTCGGTGGTGCGCCTGATGACCCGGCTGCCCTGGGCGATCGACGCCCAGCTGCAGCGCGACGCCGACCTGAGCATGGTCGAGTACATGGCGATGGCGATGCTGTCGGAGGCCCCCGAGTACACGGTGCGGATGAGCGTGCTCGCCGAGCGCACCAGCACCTCGCTCTCGCGGCTCTCGCACCTGGTCAAGCGGTTGGAGAGCCGCGGCTACGTCCGCCGCGAGCCGGATCCGGCCGACGGGCGGTTCACCAACGCGATCCTGCTGCCCGCCGGGTTGGGCAAGCTGGAGTCCGCGGCTCCCGCGCACGTGGCCCAGGTGCGCCGCCTGGTCGTGGACAACCTCTCCGCCGAGCGGCTGCGCCGGCTGGGCCAGGATGCCGAGCGGATCCTGCAGCGCATCGACTCGCCCGCCCGCTGACCTCCTCGCCGTAGATCCGGAAACCCGTGGCAGTGCGCCCCTTGCACTCTCGCATGACTTGAAGGTTAAAGTGAATACATCACCTCAAGGCGTGCGGCGAACAGCCGCCGGGTCAGGAGAGTCGAGATGTCGTACGACAACGAGAAGATCATCCGCGCCGCCTACCAGGTCGCCGAGGAGCAGGACATCGCCGGCTGGGTGGCGGCCTTCACCGAGGACGGCACCTTCACCGACACGTCCATCCCGTTCACCTACCGGGGTCCCGCGGAGCTCGGCAAGACGGTCGAGGTCTACGCCAAGGCCTTCCCCGACATGCACCGCGAGCTGGAGCGGGTCTACGTCACCGGCAACATCGTGGTCGTGCAGCTGCGCCTGCAGGGCACGCACACCGGTCCGCTGGAGCTGCCCGCCGGCACCGTCCCGCCCACCGGCCGCCGGATGGACGCGCCGTGCTGCGACGTGTTCGAGCTGGTCGACGGCAAGATCAAGCGGTTCGACTGCTACCCGTCCGGCACGGTCATCGCCGCCCAGCTCGGCCTCGGCTGAGCCGGAGCGGAAGGGGGAACAAGGTCCACCGTCCGTCCGTTGTGGCTTGAGCCTTCATGTGCGAAGGCATAAAGTCGGACTTGAAGGCTCAAGTCATCGAGAGTCATCGGAAGTCACCGAGGAGGTCGCCATGACCACCGAAACACCGACGCCGACGCCAACACCGGGACGCTACGCCATCGACGTCCCCCGCTCCGGGATCACCTTCACCACCAAGCACCTGTTCGGCCTGGGCACGGTCCACGGCAGCTTCCGGCTGCGCGGCGGGGCCGTCTCCCTCACCGATCCGCCCACCGGAACCCGGGTGGACGCCGTGGCCGACGCCGCCAGCTTCGACACGGGCAACGAGAAGCGGGACAGCCAGGTGCTGTCCAAGACCCTGCTGGACACCGCCGGCTACCCGGACATCGCGTTCAACTCCACCGCGGTCGAGGCGGACGGGGCCGGCGCCTGGGTGCTGCGGGGGCAGCTGACCGCCCACGGCGTCAGCGCGCCCGTCACGTTCGCCGTGACGAAGGCCGAGGCCGTCGGCGACGAGATCGCCATCGAGGCCACCACGACCGTCGACCGCTACGCCCACGGCGTCACCAAGCTCAAGGGCCTGGCGGGCCGGTACCTGCACCTGACCGCGACCGTCCGCGCCCGCCGCGCCGACGACGGCCCCGCCGGGCCGGGCAGCCCGGGGGAGTGAGCGCCATGACCGCTCTCAGGATCGCCGTGATCCTCGGCAGCACCCGACCGGGCCGCAACGGCAAGGCGGTCGCCGACTGGATCGTCGACCGGGCCGGCGCCCGCACCGGCGCCGAGTACGAGCTGGTCGACCTCGCCGACTGGCCGCTGCCGTTCATGGACGAGCCGATGCCGCCGGCCATGGGGCAGTACCAGGGCGCCCACACCAAGGCGTGGGCGGCCAAGGTCGCCGAGTTCGACGGCTACGTCTTCGTCACCCCCGAGTACAACCACTCCGTCCCCGCCGTGCTGAAGAACGCGATCGACTTCGCCTACGCGGAGTGGAACAACAAGGCCGCCGCCATCGTCTCCTACGGCACCGTCGGCGGCATCCGTGCCGCCGAGCACCTGCGCGGCATCGCCAGCGCGGTCCAACTCGCACACGTCAACCAGCAGTTGGCCTTCTCGCTGTTCACCGACTTCGAGGACCTGACGCTCTTCAAGCCAGCCGCGCGCCACGACGCCGCCGCGACGAAGCTGTTCGAGCAGGTCGAGGCCTGGGCGACGGCCATGCGCACGCTGCGCGGCTGAGCCGCCGCAGGCGCCGCGGGCGCCGCGGGCGCCCGGCCCGGACGCCTGCGGCGCGTATGCTCTCGCCTGCATCGAAGCAGCTACGAGGGGATCCCATGGGTCAGAAAGTCATTCGGTTCTCGGACTTGACGGGTAAGCACGTCGAGGACGAAGCCGAGCTGGTGCGCATCGTCGTCCGGGAGCACCCGGACCTGGAGGACGGGCCGGTGGAGATCGAAGCCCTGGCCGAGGAGCTCACCGGGGTCGAGGAGCTGGCGCTCGACCTGGTGACCTTCGAACTGCACCACCCGGACGCCGACGGGCCCGAGACCGTCGTCATGGAGGTGTCGGCGTTCAACCGGCTCGCCTCGGCCGCCGCCATGGCCGAGGTGCTGCGCGGCGCCCAGCGGGTGACGGGCGGCACCCCCGGGCCGGCGCGCGCGGCCGGTGCCAAGGAGCGGATCAACTACGCCAGCCCGGAGCACGCCGGCAAGCCCCACAAGGGCCGCATCACCGAGGCCGAGAAGCAGCTCGTCCAGGAGCAGCTGGAGGAGGTCAACCGGCGGCTGTCCGACCAGGGCATCCGCACCGTCGACCTCGCCAACCCGGACCACGTGGCCCGCTACGGCCTCGACGCGCTGGCCCAGGAGCTCGGCGTGGTGCGGTAGCGCCCCTGCTGGGTGCCGAACTACCGCCGGTGCGCCGGGATCCGCAGGGTGAACCGCGCGCCGCCGCGCGGGCTGGGGCCGGCGGTGAGGGTGCCGCCGTGGGCGTGGGCGACCCAGGAGGCGATGGACAGGCCCAGACCGGTGGAGCCGGAGGTGCTGTGGAAGCGCTCGAAGAGGGTGTCCGCGTGCTCGGGCGGCAGGCCGGGGCCGGCGTCGTCCACGGTGAGGGTGCCGTCGGCGGTGACGGTCAGTTCGATCTCGGCGGGCCGGCCGGGGGCGTGGCCGTGGGCCAGGGCGTTGCCGAGCAGGTTGGCGATGGCGCGGCGCAGCAGGTCGGGGTCGCCGTTGACCACGACCGGTTCCAGACGGGTCGTCACCTGCTGTCCCTGCTGCGGGAGTTCCTCCAGCACCGTGTCGGCCAGCTGGTCCAGGCGCAGTGGTGAGCGCTCCAACTCGCCGACCCCGGCGGCCAGTCGGGCCCGGGTGAGCAGGCCGTCCACCAAGTCGCCCATCCGGCCGGCCAGTCGGACGGTGCGCTGGAGGGCGGCGGTGCGCATGGTCTCGGCGGCGGCGCCGTCGACGGGCCGGGTGGACTGGGCCAGGGCGGTCTCGGCCAGCGTGCGCAGGGCGGCGACCGGGGTGCGCAGGTCGTGCGCGGCGTCGGCGAGGAAGGCCTCCTGCTGCTGCAGCGCGGTGAGCGCGGGCCGGGTCGCGCGGCCGGAGAGCAGGTGGCCGATCACCGAGGAGACCGTCACCAGCACCGCGCAGCCGCCGGCCAGCAGCAGGATCAGCTGGCGGTGCGCCGACTGGTCGTGCGAGGCGTCGGCGGCGCTGACCATCACGCCGGCCGTGGTCTGGCCGTCCGCGCCGGTGAACGGTGCGGCCATCAGGCGCAGCGGGTGGTCGTCGGTGCCGGTGCGGTCGGCCCAGGCCGGGCCGTCGAGCCGCAGTGCCGCCGCGGCGAGCTGCTCGGCGTCGGCGGGCCGGACCTTGGCGCACGGCTGCTTGGCGGTGTAGGCGAGTTGGAGCGCCGTGCCGTGCACGGCGAACACGGTCAGTGGCGGGCAGTCGGCGTCCACCGCCTCCAGCATGGCGCTGACGTCCAGGGCGCCGTTGTCGTCGGCGCCGAGCTGCGGGATCGCCGCGCTGGTCTGGATCTTCAGCGAGTCGTCGAGCTGGTGGTGGTGGGAGTCGCCGTCCACCTTGACCGCGAGCGCGGACAGCGCGACCAGGCCGACGGCGCTGGTGAGGGCGAAGAGCGCGGTGAGCCGGCGGCGCAGGCGGCGGATCCGGGCCGCGGCGGTCAGCATCGGGCGGTCAGCCCTCGGTGCCGTCGGTCGCCGCCAGCCGGTAGCCGAGGCCGCGGACGGTGTGGATCAGCGCCGGCTCGCCGAGCTTGCGGCGCAGCTGGGACATCAGCACGTCGACCACGTTGGAGTTGGGCTCGGTCAGCTCGTCCCAGCACTTCTCGACCAACTCGCCCCGCGAGACGGCCAGGTCCGCGCGGGCGGCCAGGGTCTCCAGCACGGCGAACTCCTTGCCGGTCAGGCTCAGCAGCACACCGTCCCGGCGGACCTGCCGGCGGGCGGTGTCCACCTCCAGGTCGGCGACCCGGTGCACGGGCGGGCGGACCGTGCCGGCCCGGCGGCACAGGCTGCGCACCCGGGCGGTCAGCTCGGGCAGCGCGAACGGCTTGACCAGGTAGTCGTCGCCGCCCGCCGCGAACCCGGCGACCCGGTCCTCGACCTGGTCACGGGCGGTGAGGAAGAGCACCGGCACGGTCCGGCCGGCCAGCCGCAGCTCGCGCAGGTAGTCGAGCGAGTCGCCGGCCGGCAGCATCCGGTCGAAGACCGCGCAGTCGTAGTCGGTGACGAAGAGCGCCTCGTCGGCCGCGGGCAGGTCGGCGACCGCGTCGACGGCCAGCCCGTCGCCGCGCAGCGCCGCCGAAACGGCGAACCGCAGATCATCGTCGTCCTCGACCACCAGTACGCGCACGGCGCACAGGATAGCCCGGACCGGCCTCATCAAATCCTCAGGAAGCTCCCAGCAGACTCCTCGCCAGTAGGCAGGGCCAGTGAACAGGGCCAGTAGGTGGGGCCAGTGGCAGACGGTGACGGCTGGAGGAGCGGGACGTGCGGCGAATAGCGGGCGGCGGTCGGTGGGCGGGAGTGCTGGTGGTCGGGCTGGTCGTCGGCGCGAGCGGGTGCGGACCGGAGCACGGCGGCCCCGGGCAGGGCGGCCCGGCCGCCGCCGCACCGCTCACCGTCACCGCTGGTGAGTCGGCCGACCGGCCCGAGCTGCGCGCCTTCTACCAGCAGCGGCTCGACTGGCAGCCGTGCGACGGGCTGCAGTGCGCCACCCTCACCGTGCCGATGGACTACGCGCAGCCGGCGAACGGCAAGACCTTCACCCTGCCGGTGATCAAGCAGACCGCCACCGACGCCGGGGCGCGGACCGGCTCGCTGGTGCTCGACCCCGGCGGGCCGGGCGGCTCGGGCGTCGAGCTGATGAAGAACGACGGCGCCGCCTCGGTCGGCGCGAGCGCCCGGGCCCACTTCGACCTGGTCGGCTTCGACCCGCGCGGGGTGGCCGGCAGCAAGCCGGCGATCAGCTGCGACCCGCCCGGCGGCGCGGGAGGCGCGGACCAGCGGAACGGGTCGGCCGACGACACCCCGGTGCCGCTGCACCCGACCACCCCCGCCGAGCGGGCCGCCGCGCTGGCGAGCGCCGACCGCTCCGCCGCCGACTGCCGGGCGGCCAGCGGCGACCTGCTGACGCACGTCGGCACCGTGGACGCCGCCCGCGACCTCGACGTGCTGCGGGCCGCGCTCGGCGACCCGAAGCTGACCTACCTGGGCTGGTCCTACGGCACCTACCTCGGCTCGGTGTACGCCGAGCAGTTCCCCCAGCGGGTCCGCGCCCTGGTACTGGACGGAGCCATCGACCCGTCACTCGGCTGGGAGGAGGCGGCCCTGCACGAGGCCAAGGGCTTCCAGCGGGCGGTGGACGACTATGCCGAGCACTGCGCCGACGTCGTCGGCCGGGACTGCCCCGCCGACACGCCGGACGGGATCCGCAAGCTGATCGCCGACCTCTACGCGAAGGCCGCCCGCGGGCCGCTGCGGATCGCCGGCTCCGCCGCCGGGCTGGACGCGAACACCCTGCACAGCGCCATCGTGATGTCGATGTACACGCCGGAGAGCCAGTGGCAGCCGCTGTCCGAGGCGCTGGCCGCCGCGCGGCACGGCGACGCCGGCAAGCTCGCCGCCCTCGCGCAGCCGGCGGCGGACGACGCCTCGCACGACGGCGGGGACGCTTCGAGCACCGCCCCCACGGGCGACGCCGGGGACCCCAGCGGAGCCCCGTCACCCGGCGCGGCCGCCCCCGACAACTCCGACGCCGCGCTCACGGCCGTCGACTGCCTCGACACGCCCCACCCCGCGGACCCGCAGGCCTACTGGGACGCCCTGGACCGCGCCTACCGGCAGGCGGGCGTGTTCGGCGCGAGCAACGTGCTCGCCGACCTCGGCTGCCGCACCTGGCCCGCCGGCGCGTCCACGCCGCACCGGATCAGCCCGGCCGGCCTGCCCCCGGTGCTGGTGGTCGGCACCACCGGCGACCCGGCGACCCCGTACGAGGACGCGCAGAGCCTGGCCGGCCAGCTGCCCGGCGGGATGCTGCTCACCTACCGCGGCTCGGGCCACACCGCCTACGGGCGCAGCAACTCCTGCGTCACGGACGCCGTGGACGCCTACCTGGTCGCCCTCAAGCCGGTGCCGGCCGGCACCACCTGCTGACGCCGGACCGGAGGAACCCCCACCATGAACCGACCCGCCGTTCCCGTCGTGTCCGCCGCCGCGCTCGCCGCCGTGCTGGGCATCTGGACGATGGCCGCCGAGCTCCCGCACCACGGTCCGGCCCCGGCCGGCGCGGTGTGCGCCAAGGTCGCCGCCCCACTGGGCGTCCAACTCCCGCTGCACCACTGCCACCACCACCGCCACCACGCGCCGGACGGGCGGCCCGGGCACGGGGCGGCGGCCTCGGGCGGCCACGGCTGACGTCCGATCAGTGCCCGTCCGGTCGGCCCCCGCTCGGCCGCCGAACGGCCTCGGCCGACCGGTCCGGGAGCTCGGTGCGCGGCGAGCAGCGGCAGGTAAATATGCTGATCGCATGGACTATCGGCTCGAACTGCAGCGCGCCCTCGACGCCGCCCGCCCGGTGCTCGGCACCGGCCGGGTGGCCGACTACATCCCGGCCCTCGGCGCCGCCGACCCGCACGCGTTCGGGCTGGCCCTGGCCACCGTGGACGGCGAGGTGCACGGGGTGGGGGACTGGGAGACCCAGTTCTCCATCCAGTCGATCTCCAAGCTCTTCACCCTCGCCCTCGCGCTCGCCAGCGAGGAGGCGCTCGCGCTCTGGCACCGGGTCGGCCGCGAGCCCTCCGGCACGCCGTTCAACTCGCTGATCCAGCTGGAGGCCGAACAGGGCATCCCGCGCAACCCGTTCATCAACGCGGGCGCCGTGGTGGTGACGGACCGTCTGCTCAGCCTGACCGGCGACGCGGCCGGCGCGGTGCGCGAGTTCCTGCGCGCCGAGTCGGGCAACCCGCGCCTGGACACCGACCTCGCGGTGGCCGCCTCCGAGGCCCAGCACGGCCACCGCAACGCGGCCCTGGCCCACTTCATCGCCAGCTACGACAACCTGGAGAACCCGGTCGAGGCGGTGCTCGGCCACTACTACGCGCACTGCGCGATCGCCGCCTCCTGCCGCGACCTGGCGCTGGCCGGCCTCTTCCTGGCCCGGCACGGCCTGCGCGCCGACGGCAGCCGGCTGCTCTCGCGCAGCGACGCCAAGCGGATCAACGCCGTGCTGCTCACCTGCGGCACCTACGACGCGGCCGGCGACTTCGCCTACCGGGTCGGTCTGCCCGGCAAGAGCGGCGTCGGCGGCGGCATCCTGGCCGTCGTGCCGGGCCGCGGCACGCTCTGCGCCTGGGGCCCGGCACTGGACCGCGCGGGCAACTCGGTCGGCGCGGTCACCGCGCTGGACGCGTTCACCACCAACACCGGATGGTCCGTCTTCTGACGGTCCGTCAATCGGTGGGCGGCAGTTCCCCGGAGCCGCGCGCGATCAGCCGGGTGGCGATCTCGAAGCGCTGCGGCTCGGCGCCCCCGCCCGCCATCCGGCGGAACAGCAGCTCGGCCGCCAGCCGGCCCATCGCGGCCGGGTCCTGGGCGACCACGGTGACCGGGAGGGGCAGCAGGTCGGCCAGCTCGAAGTCGTCGAAGCCGACCAGCGCGGGCCGCGCCGGGCGGGCGGCCAGCTCGCGCAGCACCGCGACCGTGGTGCGCCCGTTGCCGCACAGCAGCGCCGTCACCGGCGCCGGCGCGGCCAGCATCCGGTCGAGCGCGCGGCCGAGGGCGAGCGGATCGGGCGTGGCCATCGCCACCCAGCGCTCGTCGACCGCGCAGCCGGCGGCCGTCATCGCCCGGCGGTAGCCGGCCAGGCGCTCGGTGGCGGTGTAGATGTCGGGCGCGTCGCCGAGGAAGCCGATCCGGCGGTGGCCCTGGCGCAGCAGGTGGTCGACCCCGGTGGCCGCGCCGCCGCGGTTGTCGGCCAGCACGGTGTCCACGGCCAGGCCCGGGGCCGGGCGGTCGGCGCAGACGACGGCCGTGCCCGCCGCGAGCTCGTCGTCCAGGTAGGAGTGGTCGGCCGCGGTCGGCACGATGATCAGGCCGTCGACCCGGCGGGCGCAGAAGTCCAGCGCCAGCGCCCGCTCCCGCACCGGGTCCTCCGCGGACGAGCCGGTCAGCAGCAGCGAGCCGTGCGCCCGGGCGACCTCCTCCACCGCGCGGCTGAGCTGGGAGTAGAACGGGTCGGCCAGGTCCTCCAGGACCAGGCCGACGCAGCGGGTGCGGCTGCCCTGCCGCAGCAGCCGGGCGCCGTCGTTGCGCCGGAAGCGCAGGTGCTCGATGGCCGCGTGCACCTTGCGGGCGGTCTCCTCGCTCACCCCCGGCTCGCCGTTCACCACGCGCGAGACCGTCTTCAGGCCCACCCCCGCGAGCGCCGCGACGTCCTTCATGGTCGCCCGTGCGGCGCCGGTCGCCGGTGTCCCCGCTGCACCTGACATGACCCTCGCCACCCCTTCCGGACCCGTTGCTGCCCTCAGGATGTCAGGTCGCTCCTCGTGGCCCCGGCCCGCGCCGGTGGTCACCAGGTCCTGGCGGCGGCGACCATCCGCTCGCGCACCAGCGCGACGTGCGGGTTGGGGGAGCCGCCGGGGCGCTGGACCAGGTAGGCGGTGTTGATCGGCGGATCGGCCGGCTGGTGCAGCAACCGCAGCGCACCGGAGGCGAGTTCGCCGCGGCACAGGTAGCTGGGCAGCACCGTCCAGCCGGCCCCGGCGGTGACGGCTGCCAGCACGCCGCGCAGGTCGGGCACGGTGAGGGCGGCGCGGGCGGTGAGGCGCCGGTCGAAGACGTGGCGCCAGTAGCGGCGGGCGATCGGCAGGTCCTCGGCGTAACTGACCAGCGGGAGCGCCTCCAAGGCGGTCGGCAGGTCGGTCAGCGGGGTGGCCGGACCGAGCCGGTCGGCCCACAGCGGCGCGGCGACCAGCACGAACTCCTCGTCGGCGAAGGCCTCGGCGTGCAGGGAGCGCCCGCGCGGGCGCCCGGTGGCGACCACCAGGTCGTGCCGGCCGGCCCGCAGCTCCTCCAGCAGCGGGTCGGTCAGCCCCGTGACCACCCGCAGCCGCACCCCCTGTTCGGCGAGCGGTGCCAGTTCGCGCAGCAGCACCGTGCAGAGGAACTCCGCCGGACCGGCCAGGTGCACCGGCTCGGGCGCGCGCTCGGGCCCGGCCAGCTCGGCGAGCCGATCCAACGGGTCGGCGAGCCGGGCGGCGAGTTCCTCGGCGTGCGGCAGCGGGGCGGCGCCCCGGGCCTGCCGCTCGAACAGGTCCCGGCCGAGCCGCTGCTCCAGGGCCCGGACCTGGGCGGTGACGGTCGGCTGGGAGAGGCCGAGGCGCCGGGCGGCGGCCGTGAAGGAGCCGGTCCGGTAGACCGCCAGGAAGGTGCGCAGCTGGTTGAGGTCCAGCTGCCCGCCGCTGCCATGGGAATCCCTATCACTCACCTGTCGAGGGTATTCCCCTGATCACGAGGCGATCCATCCGGGTTCCGATGGCACCCATAGGCTTTCCTATTGGTGCGAAAAGCTTGAGAAGGTCTACCTTCGAGTCCGTGAACATTACTGACGTTCCGAGTGCACTTCGTCAGCGCGTGCACCGCGTCAGTCGGCCCGAGGACGGATACCGCACCATGTCCAAGAAGATCCTTTTCGTGATGACCGGCGTCGACCACTGGACGCTCGCCGACGGCACCAAGCACCCCACCGGCTTCTGGGCCGAGGAGGCCGTCGCGCCCCACCATGCCTTCACCGCCGCCGGCCACACCGTCACCGTGGCCACCCCGGGCGCCGTCGTGCCGACCGTGGACGCGGGCAGCCTCGCCCCCCAGGTCAACGGCGGCGAGGAGGGCGCGCGGCGGATCGCCGACGGGCTGGCCGCGATGACCGAGCTCGCCGCCCCCGTCGAGCTCGCCGAGGTCGACCTGGCCGACTACGACGCCGTCTTCTACCCCGGCGGCCACGGCCCCATGGAGGACCTCGCCGTCAACGCCGACTCCGGCCGCCTGCTCACCCTCGCCCTCAAGTCCGGCAAGCCGCTCGGCGTGGTCTGCCACGCCCCGGCGGCGCTGCTCGCCGCCGTCGAGGAGGACGGCAGCAACTCCTTCGCGGGCTACCGGGTCGCCGCCTTCAGCGACGCCGAGGAGACCCAGGCCGGCTTCGCCGACCGGGCGAAGTGGCTGCTGGAGACCCGCCTGCGGGAGGCCGGCGTCGACGTCCGGGTCGGCGAGCCGTGGGCGCCGAACGTGGTGACCGACCGCAACCTGATCACCGGTCAGAACCCCGCCTCCTCCGCCCCGCTCGCCGCCGAACTGCTGACGAAGCTGGTCTGACGTGCCCGCCGCCGATCGCACCGACCAGGTGCTGGACGCCGCCTACACCTGCCTGACCAGGTACGGGGTGCGCCGCACCACGATGGACGACGTGGCCGCCGAGATGGGCCTCTCGCGATCGGCGGTCTACCAGTACGTCCGCAACAAGGACGACGCGTTCCGCCTGCTCGCCGGGCGCCTGCACCAGCAGGCCCTCGACCGGGCCCGGGCGGCCGCCGAGGCCGACGCCCCGGTCGCCGACCGGATCCGCGAGGTGCTGCGGGCCAAGCTCGACCTGGTCCTCCAGCTGCGCGGCGACTCCCCGCACACCGCCGAGCTGCTGGACGCCAAGGCCCGGCTGTTCGGCGACATCTGCACCGCCTACACCACCGAACTGCTCGCGCTGCTCACCGCGTTGCTGCGCGAGGCGGGCGCCGCCGACCCCGAGGAGGCGGCCGTCATCTGCGCCGCCCTGGTCGTCGGCCTGGAAGCCGCGGGCGAGCCGGAACGGCTCTTCGACCGCGCCGCCGACGCCCTGCACACCGGGCTCACCACCCCCTGAGCCCCCGATCGATTCCCGAGGAACCACCGTGTCGTACACCAGCCGCGAATGGCAGCTCTCCGCCCGCCCGGTCGGCGAGCCCACGCCCGCCGACTTCACCTTCACCACCGCGACCGTGCCCGACCCGGGCCCCGGCGAGCTGGTGGTCCGCAACACCTGGCTCTCCGTCGACCCCTACATGCGCGGCCGGATGAACGAGGGCCCCTCCTACATCCCGCAGTTCGAGCTCGGCGAGCCGATGAGCGGCAGCGCCGTCGGCGTGGTCGTGGCCTCCGGCGCCGAGGGCGTGCCGGTCGGCAGCACGGTCGCGCACTTCGCCGGCTGGCGCGAGTACGCGCTGCTGGACGCCGCCGCGGTGCAGCTGCTCGACACCGCGCTCGCCCCCGCCCAGGCCTACCTCGGCGTGTTCGGCACCACCGGCCTGACCGCCTGGGCGGGCGTCAAGGAGATCGCCCCGGTCCGCGAGGGCGACGTGGTCTTCGTCTCCGGCGCGGCCGGCGCCGTCGGCTCGATCACCGGTCAGCTGGCGAAGAAGCTCGGCGCCGCCAAGGTGATCGGCTCGGCCGGCGGCCCGGTCAAGGCCCGCCGCCTGGTCGAGGACTACGGCTTCGACGCGGCGATCGACTACCGCGAGGGCGAGTTGGCCGCCCAGCTGGCGAAGGCCGCCCCGACCGGCATCGACGTCTACATCGACAATGTCGGCGGCGACCACCTGGAGGCCGCGATCGGCGCGATGAACCTCAATGGCCGGATCGCGCTGATCGGCGCGATCTCCGTCTACAACGCCACCGAGCTGCCGGCCGGCCCGCGCAACCTGCCGCTCGCCATCGGCAAGCGGATCACCCTGCGCGGCATGAACGTCAGCGACCACTTCGACCTGGTCCCCGAGTACGTCGGGCAGGCGGCCGGCTGGCTGCGCGACGGCTCGCTGCGCGCCGACGAGACCGTGGCCGACGGCATCGAGAACACCCTCGACGCCTTCCTCTCGATGATGCGCGGCGGCAACACCGGCAAGATGCTGGTCCGCCTGGACCAGGACTGAGAGCGAGCGATCCCCATGAGCACCTCCACCACCCAGGACGTCACCCCCTTCACCGCCGAGGACGCCGCCGAGCTGGTCGCCCGGCTGCGCGCGGTCCACCGCACCGGCCGCACCCGCCCGCTGGCCTGGCGCACCGAGCAGCTGACCCGGCTGCGCGCCCTGCTGACCGAGAACCGCGAGGCGATCGCGGACGCCGTGCACGCCGACCTCGGCAAGCCGCGCGCCGAGTCCGACGCCGCCGAAGTCGCCCTCCCCGTCCGGGAGATCGACCACACGCTGGCCCACCTGGAGCAGTGGCTGGCCCCGCAGGCGCTGCCCGCCGAGGAGCTGGCCGGCCTGCCGGCCGGGTCCACCGCCGGCACCCAGTACGACCCGCTCGGCACCGTGCTGGTGATCGCCCCCTGGAACTACCCGGCCCAGCTGCTGCTGGCCCCGCTCGCCGGGGCGCTCGCGGCCGGCAACACCGTGGTCGCCAAGCCCAGCGAACTGGCGCCCGCCACCTCGGCCCTGATGGCCCGGCTGATCCCGCGCTACCTGGACACCGAGGCCGTGGCCGTGGTCGAGGGCGGCGTCGCCGAGACCACCGCACTGCTGGCCCAGCGCTTCGACCACATCCTCTACACCGGCAACGGCACCGTCGGCCGGATCGTGATGCGCGCCGCCGCCGAGCACCTCACCCCGGTCACCCTCGAACTCGGCGGCAAGTCACCGGTGTTCGTCGACCGCGGGGCGGACCTGGAGACCGTCGCCGGGCGGCTGGCCGACGCCAAGTTCCGCAACGCCGGGCAGACCTGCGTCGCCCCCGACTACGTGCTCACCGACCCGGACACCGCGCCCGCGCTCGCCGAGGCGCTGGGACGGGCGATCGAGCGGCTCTTCGGCGCCGACCCGCAGCGCTCGCCGGCGTACGGACGGATCGTCAACCAGCGCCACTTCGACCGGATCGCCGCCCTGCTCGACTCGGGCCGCACCGCCCACGGCGGCCGCACCGACCGGGCGGACCGCTACATCGAGCCGACCGTGCTGCTCGACGTGCGCCCTGACGAGCCGGTGATGGGGGAGGAGATCTTCGGCCCGGTGCTGCCGATCGTCACCGTCGCCGACCTCGGCGAGGCGATCGACTTCATCAACGACCGCGACAAGCCGCTGGCCCTCTACGCGTTCACCGAGGACGAGGCGACCCGGCGCCGGCTGGCGGCCGAGACCTCCAGCGGCGGCCTCGGCTTCGGCCTGCCGATGGCCCACCTGCGGGTGCCGGCGCTGCCGTTCGGCGGCGTCGGGGAGAGCGGCCTGGGCAGCTACCACGGTCCGTACTCGATCGCCACGTTCAGCCACCGCAAGGCCCGGCTCGACGTGCCGCTGGCCCCGCGCTGATCCGACGGGCCGTCAGGCCCGTGGACAACCCCGCCACGGGAGCTCCATACTCGTCGAACCAGTTGTGCAACCAGTTGCACATTCATGGCAGACGAGAGTGGAGCTCCCCGTGCACCCCTTCCGCAAGGCCGTCGAGGACCGCGACGAGCAGGCCATCGAGGCGACGCTCGCCGAGGGCGTCGTCTTCACCAGCCCCGTCGCGTTCAAGCCCTACCCCGGCAAGCCGATCACGGCCGCGATCCTGCGCGGCGTGCTGCGGGTCTTCGAGGACTTCCGCTACGAGCGCGAGATCGCCGACCCGGGCGGGCGCGACCACGCCCTCCTGTTCACCGCGACGGTCGGCGGCCGGCGGATCCACGGCTGCGACTTCCTGCACTTCGACGAGGCCGGCCTGATCGACGAGCTGACCGTGATGGTCCGTCCGCTCTCCGCCGCGCAGGCGCTCGCCGAGGCGATGGGCGCCCAGTTCGAGCGGATCGCGAACGAGGCCGCCGCCCACGGAGGGTGACCAACCGTTCGGCGGCCGTCACGATGCGTGGCCACTGCGCTGCTGCCTACCGTGGCCAGGCCCGCAGCACGTCGGGCCCCACCCCCGAGGAGGTCGCACGTGAGAGTCCACACCCGTCTCGCCGCCCTGGCCGCGCTGATAACAGCCGCCGGCGCCGCAGGCCTGGCCGCACCGTCGGCCGCCACCGCCCAGGACCCGTTCATCGGCCCGTTCGGCCAGGTCACGACGATCGCCTCGACCGTCCCCGGCAACGGTGACCAGAACCCGTACGGCACCGTGCTGATCAAGCACGACGAGGGCGACCTGCGCAAGGGCGACGTGCTGGTGAGCAACTTCAACAACGCGGCGAACCTGCAGGGCACCGGCACCACCCTGGTGCAGGTGGCCCCCGACGGGACGGCCAGTCAGTTCGCCCAGATCGACCCGAACAACCTCCCGGGTCCGTGCCCCGGCGGCGTCGGCCTGACCACCGCGCTGACCGTGCTGCCCGGCGGCTGGGTGGTGGTCGGCTCGCTGCCCACCACCGACGGCAGCTCGGCCACCGCCTCGGCCGGCTGCCTGCTGGTGCTCGACAAGCACGGGCGGGTCCGCGAGACGCTGGCCGGCGACGGCATCAACGGGCCCTGGGACATGACCTCGGCCAGCCACGGCGACCACACCGACCTGTACGTCACCAACGTGCTCAACAACACCCAGGCCGGCGGCGGCAACGAGGTCGACGAGGGCACCGTGCTGCGGATCTCGCTGCGCGACGGCGTCGGTGACGAACCGCCACGGCGCGAGTCCACCACCGTGATCGGCTCCGGCTTCGGTGAGAAGACCGACCCGAGCGCGCTGGTCATCGGGCCGACCGGCGTCGCCCTCAACCACGACGGCACGCTCTACGTCGCCGACACCGTCGGCAACCGGATCACCGAGATCCGGCACGCCGACACCCGGCCGGACTCGGCCGGCACCGGCCGCGTGGTGACCTCCGGCGGCGACCTCAACGGACCGCTCGGCCTCGCCCGCACCCCCTGCGGCGACCTCCTCACGGTCAACTCGCTCGACGGGTTCATCGTGGAGACCACCCCGCACGGCGAGCAGGTGGCCAAGTTCCAGCTGGACAGCAGCGGCACCGGAGTCCCCGGCGCCGGCGCGCTGTTCGGCCTGGCCGTGGACGACAACAGCGGCGTCTACTTCGTGGACGACGCCGGCAACCAGCTGGACCTGTTCCACTGAGGCCGGCTCGGCCGAGGGGCGGGCGGTGCGTTCGGCGCACCGCCCGCCCCTCGGCCGACCCGTCAGATCCCCGCGTAGTAGGCGTCCAGGGCGGCCTGGGCGCCCGTGCCGGTGGCGGTGGCGATCCGCTGCGCGCGGGCCGAGCGCAGGTCGCCGGCCACCGTGACGCGCGGGTGCTGGAGCTCCGGCGGGCAGTAGCCGTCGGGACCCGGGCGCAGGCCGGGCAGGGCGGCGGGCCGGGAGCCGGCGTTCAGGACGGCGGCGTCGGCCGTCAGGGTCAGTTCCTCGCCGGACGTGGTGGTGACCGCCGCGCTGACCCGGCCGTCCGGCGCGCGGCGCAGCCGGGCCGCTGCGGTGGGCACCAGGGTGACGCGCGGGTCCGGGCGCACCTCGTGCGTCTTGTACTCGTCCGCGGCCGGGTGAAGCACCGTCAGCCTGACGGCGTGTCCGGGGTGGGCGCGCAGGAAGGTGCCGAGCGGGCGGTCGGCGCCGAGCACCAGCAGCGCGGCGGCCGCCGGGGCGCCGCGCAGCGGGCGCACCGGGAAGTCCGCCCGGGCCCAGGGCGTCTCGGCCAGCGTCGCCGGCCGCACGCCGGTGGCGACCACGGCGTGCCCGGCGGTGAGCGCGGTGCCGTCCGCCAATCGGGCGGTGACCTGACGGTCGGTCGCTTCGAGCCCGACGACCTCGGTGCCGAGGCGCAGCGAGCAGAGCGCGGTGCGGCCCAACTGCCCCTCGACGGCCGCGGCGTACGCGGGGCCGCCGGCGAAGCCGAGCACGTTGTCGAGCACCGGGATCCCGCGCAGGCTCCCGCAGGGCTGCGCGGCCCGCTCGACCAGCACCGAGCGCAGGCCCAGGCTGGCGGCCATCACGGCGGCGGCGCAGCCGGCCGGGCCGGCGCCGATGATCAGCAGATCGGTGTCGGACACGGAGCAAGAGCATAGGCGCGGCGGGTACCGGGAAACAGACGGACGACCGGCCCCGGCGCGGTCCGGCCGCTGTCGGCCGGGCGGGGGACGATAGCGCAGGTGGATGGGGCAACACGGGGTGGGGGATGCATAAAGGCGGCGTCAAGGTCGCGTAGCCTACGCCCTGCTGCCAGCCGGTGGCACCGACACGGAACGTCCGACAGGGGGCATGGTGAGTTCGACGGGTGCGGCACCGTCAGCGAGGCGAACGAGATTGCGGGCATGGCTGCTCGAAGGCCTGTCCGACATGGCCAAGCAGTACCCGGGCCCGCACGCCGAGGCGCCGGTCGAGCACAAGGGCCAGCGCTGGTGGCGGGTGATGTGCCTGACCGGCCTCGACTACTTCTCCACCCTCGGCTACCAGCCCGGCATCGCGGCCCTCGCGGCCGGGCTGCTGTCGCCGATCGCCACCATCGTGCTGGTGCTGGTGACCCTGCTCGGCGCGCTGCCGGTCTACCGGCGGGTGGCCAAGGAGAGCCCGCACGGCGAGGGCTCGATCGCGATGCTGGAGCGGCTGCTGTCGTTCTGGCAGGGCAAGCTGTTCGTCCTGGCGCTGCTCGGCTTCGCGGCCACCGACTTCATGATCACGATCACCCTGTCGGCGGCCGACGCGACCGCCCACCTGGTGGAGAACCCGCACCTGCACAGCACCCTGGCGGGCAAGCAGGTGCTCATCACGCTGCTGCTCGTCGCGCTGCTCGGCGGCGTCTTCCTCAAGGGCTTCAGCGAGGCGATCGGCCTGGCCGTCTACCTGGTCGGGCTCTACCTGGCGCTCAACGTGGTCGTCGTGGTGGACGGGATCTGGAAGGTGATCCAGTCCCCGCAGCTGGTCACCGACTGGTCGAACGCGCTCACCGCCGAGCACGGCAACCCGATCGTGATGATCGGCGTGGCCCTGGTGGTCTTCCCGAAGCTGGCGCTCGGCCTGTCCGGCTTCGAGACCGGCGTGGCCGTGATGCCGCACATCGAGGGCGACCCCGAGGACACCGAGGACCGGCCGACCGGCCGGATCCGCGGCGCGCGCAAGCTGCTCACCACCGCCGCCGTGATCATGAGCGTCTTCCTGATCACCACCAGCTTCATCACCACCGTGCTGATCCCCAAGGCCGACTTCCAGAACGGCGGGCCCGCCAACGGCCGCGCCCTGGCCTACCTAGCCCACCAGAACCTGGGCGGCACCTTCGGCAGCATCTACGACCTGTCCACCATCGCGATCCTCTGGTTCGCCGGCGCCTCGGCGATGGCCGGCATGCTCAACCTGCTGCCCCGCTACCTGCCCCGCTACGGCATGGCGCCGCACTGGGCCCGGGCGGTGCGGCCGATGGTGATCGTGCTGACGCTGATCGGCTTCCTGGTCACCTGGCTCTTCGACGCGAACGTGGACAAGCAGGGCGGCGCCTACGCGACCGGCGTGCTGGTGCTGATCTCCTCCGCCGCCGTCGCCGTCACCATCGCCGCCCACAAGGCCGGGCAGCGCAAGGCGACCATCGGCTTCGCGGCGATCGCGGCGGTCTTCCTCTACACCACGGCCATCAACGTGGCCGAGCGCCCGGACGGCGTGAAGATCGGCGCCTGCTTCATCGCCGGCATCATCCTGGTCTCGCTGCTCTCCCGGGTGAAGCGGTCCTTCGAGCTGCGGGTCACCGACGTGGTGCTGGACCAGACCGCCGAGCGGTTCATCCGCGACTACACGCACCGCCCGATGCGGCTGATCGCCAACGAGCCGGACAACCGCAGCCTGGCCGAGTACCAGGAGAAGAAGCGGGAGATCCGCGAGCACCACGACGTCCCGTCCGAGGTGGACGTGGTCTTCGTCGAGGTGACGGTCCGCGACCCCTCCGAGTTCGAGTCGGAGCTGACCGTGCGCGGCGAGGTGCTGCACGACCGCTACCGGGTGCTCGCGCTGGAGAGCTCCAGCGTCCCGAACGCCCTGGCCGCGCTGCTGCTGACCATCCGGGACCGCACTGGCCAGCTCCCGCACATCTACTTCGAGTGGACCGAGGGCGGTCCGTTCAACCACCTGCTGCGGTTCTTCCTGTTCGGCCAGGGCGAGGTCGCCCCGGTCACCCGCGAGGTGCTCCGCGAGGCCGAGCCGGACCGGGCCCGCCGCCCGCGCGTGCACGTCGGCTGACGAGTGGTCACCCGGGCCCCCGGTTCCCCGCGGAACCGGGGGCCTGCGCGCGTCCCTCAGGAGCCGGCCGTCGCCGTGGCCAGGGTGGTGGCCATCACCGGGCTGGTGAAGGTGTTGCTCGCGGCGCCGTCGGACTGGTGGTACGAACCCCACTTGAGGTAGTCGCCGGTGCCGTCGTAGGTCGTCCCGGTGAAGGTGCCCGAGCCGGTGGCGAAGGTCTGCTTGACGCCGTCGAACCAGAAGTCGATGGTGCCGGCGGTGCGGTCCAGGTGGATCCGCAGCGCGTAGGAGTGCCACTTGTCGTTGCTGAACGGGGCGCTCCACAGGTCGTGCGAGGTGTGGTCGGTGTCCCACTCCTGGAGGCGGATCCGCCCGTTGCTCGCGTCCAGGTCGATCGGGTGGTTCGCGGTGCCGGTGCTCGGCTCGCACTTGAGCTGGAAGACGTAGCGGTCGTTGCCGTCGCCGATGTGCACCTTGGACGACCAGCCGAGGTAGAAGGTGCTGCCGGCCGTCAGCGCCGGGCCGCGGACCTCGCAGCGCTGCAGCCCGGCGGGCTGCTCGGCCTGCCACACCTTGCCCTTGGCGTCGCTCACCACGCCGAAGCTGCCCGGCGCGGCGCACTGCACGTCGGCGAACGACGACGGCCCGGCGGTGGTGCTCGGTGTCCAGAGCACCTGGCCGGCCGAGGGCGAGGGAGCGGGCGCGGCCGCGTCACCGGCGGCCCCGGCCGTGCCGCAGGAGACCGCCAGGGCGGCGACGGCCACCGCCCCGAGGGCGTGCGTCAAGGGACGGGACGGTGAGGGCAATCGGTGCTCCCTGGCTGGCTGAAACGGGGTCAGGTGCGCCAAGCATGCCAGCCGCGCGGGGCGGCGCAAGGCACCGGCGGATTTCGTGTCCCTTCGGGCAACCGGCAGGGGCGCGGGAGCGCTTCCACGGTCTGGACCAGTGCGGATGTTATGGCTCGACCGGCGAAGCTGGCATGTCCCTGGATATTCCCTGGGAGTTCACCGCGCTGGAAGTGTTCCCTCGCCGGACACGAGTACCGGCACCGAAGCCCCCCACGCCCTCATGAGGAGCTCGATGCAACGCCGTCCCTTCTTCGGACACCTGGCGGCCGGTCTGACCGCCGCCGCCCTCTTCGCCGCCGGCTGCGGCACCGCACAGGCCGCGCCACCGGCGAGCGCACCACTGGTGGTCGGCCTGCCCGGCCACGACCCGGCCCACCCGCCGGCGCCCTACGCCCCCATGGGAGTCTCGACCGACGGCAGCGACCAGGACGCCGTCCAGGTCGGCCGGCTGACGCCGGCCCAGCTGCCGCCGCCACGCCCACTGGCACACCGCACCGGCCAGGCCGCCCAGCCGCACCAGGCGGTGCGGGCCGCCGCCCAGTCCTGCACGCCCGCCGACTTCAGCAGCCGCAGCGGCGCCGCGCTCGCCGCCTACCTGGAGTCCTCGACCACCGACTGCGTGAACACCCTGTTCGCCGTCACCGGCAGCGCCGCCCACGGCGTGTTCCAGCAGAGCCAGGTGCTGCCCGTCGCCCAGGCCATGCAGCAGCTCGCCGCCGGATACCAGGGCGACGACTCCAGCGGCATCCAGCAGCTGGTGCTCTTCCTGCGCGCCGCCTACTACGTGCAGTTCAACGACGCGGCCGACGTCGGCTCCTACGACGCCTCGGTGACCTCGGCCGCCACGGCGGCGATGGACGCCTTCTTCGCCAACCCGCACTCGCAGGACGTCACCGCGGGCAACGCCCCGATCCTCGGCGAGGCGGTCACCCTCACCGACAGCGCCGACACCGACGCGCACTACATCGGGCTCTACGAGCACCTCTACCAGAGCTACAACAGCTCCTGGGACGCCGTCACGGGCATGGACAACGCGGTCTACAACGCCAACAGCGCGCTCTGGCGGGCCGTCAACAACCCGGCCTTCGTCTCCGCGGTCACCGCCGACCCCGGTGTGATCAAGACGCTGAACGGGTTCGTCCTCGGCCACCTGGACCTGCTCGGCGGGGACAACACCAACATGGTCTCCGGCGCGGGCCAGGACCTGGCCTCCTACATCCAGGTGCCGGCCCTGCGCTCCACCGTCCAGCCGCTGATGATCGGCATGCTCAACGCCTCCAAGCCGGCCGGGCCGACCGCCGCGCTCTGGGTGGCCGTCGCCCAGCAGAGCGCGGACTTCGACGCCGCGAACTGCGCCACCTACGGCACCTGCGACCTGCCGACCAAGCTGCGCGCCGCCGCCCTGCCGATCAGCCACACCTGCAGCCCGACCCTCACCGTCTCGGCCGAGTCGCTCGACCCGACCCAGCTCGCCGCGGTCTGCACCAGCCTGACCAACGAGGCCGCCTGGTTCCAGAAGCTGGTCAAGGCGACCGGCCCGATACCCGGCCAGACCATCACCGGCGAGAACATGGTGGTCTTCTCCAGCCGGCAGGACTACCAGGTCTACGCCCCGGCGATCTTCGGGATCGACACCGACAACGGCGGCCTCACCGTCACCGGCGAGCCCTCCCAGGCCGGCAACTCCTCCTACTCGGTGATGTACCAGGCGCCGTACGCGACCGACTTCCCCGCGGACATCTGGAACCTCAACCACGAGTTCACCCACTACCTGGACGCGGTCTACAACACCCGCGGCGACTTCACCGCCGAGACCGCCGTGCCGGACGTCTGGTGGATCGAGGGCATCGCCGAGTACACCTCCTACACCTACCGGGGCGTGCCCGACACCGAGGCGCTCACCGACGCGCCGCTGCACACCTACGCGCTGAGCACCCTCTTCCAGAACACCTACGAGAACAGCGACACCACCCGCACCTACCCGTGGGGCTACCTGGCGGTGCGCTACATGTGGGAGCGTCACCCCGACGTGATGGCCGCGATGCTGGGCCACTTCCGCACCGGTGACTACACCGGCGGGTACCAGGTCTACAACTCGCTCGGCACCCGCGACGACGCCGACTTCGCCTCCTGGCTGAACGGCCTCTCCGGCAGCGCCGCCGGCACCCCGAAGGCCGCCTTCACCCAGACGGTCACCGGCCTGACCGCCGCCTTCCACGACACCTCCACCGAGACCGGCGGCACCGCCAAGATCACCGGCTGGAAGTGGGCCTTCGGCGACGGCGCCACCGCAACCAGCGCCAACCCCCAGCACGCCTACGCCAAGCCGGGCAGCTACACCGTCACCCTCACGGTGACCGACAGCAGCAAGCAGACGGCCACCACCTCCGCCACCGTCACGGTGACCGGCCCGGTCGCCTGCACCGGCGCCGACCCGCGCCTGCTCGGCCAGAACTGCGCGCGGACCGGCCAGTCGGCCGCCGCCGGCGGCCTGGACTACTTCTACCTCTACCTCCAGGCCGGCACCACCACCCTCAAGGTGACCACCAGCGCCGGCACCGGCAGCGCCTACCTCTACTACGACCCCACCACCTGGGCCACCGGCACCAACCACACCGCGGCCTCCACCCACTCCGGCACCACCCAGACCCTCACCGTCACCAACACCACGGCCGGCTACCGGTACGTCAGCCTCTACGGGGCGACCGCCTTCTCCGGAGTCACCGTCAGCACCAGCTACTGAGCAACACCCCCGAACACCACGGGGCGGGCGCTGCATGCGGCGCGCCCGCCCCGTGGGCCCACTGGTTCCATCGAGTGAGCGGCCTACGTGTCTGCGGTCGATCCGGTCGGCCATCTCCCACGCTTGTCCGCATGGGAGACGAGCCGACGAAGAAGCGGGTACGCGGGCTGCGCGGACTGGGGGAGTGGTGCGCGCGGCGCTTCGTGGTGGTGATCCTGGCGTGGCTGGCCGCGCTCGGGGTGCTGCACGGGCTGCAGAACACCGTCGGCGGCACCTACTCGGACGACTTCGAGCTGCCCGGCACCCAGTCGAAGACCGGTCAGGACCTGCTCGGCGTGAACGCCCCCGCGCTCGGCGGCTTCGCCGGCCAGGTGGTGATGTCCGACCCGAACGGGCCGCTCAGCGCAGTGCAGGGCCAGATCAACCAGGCCGTCGCCGCGCTCGGCAAGCTGGACCACGTCGTCTCGGCGCAGAGCCCGCTGCCCGCCTCGGCCGGCCAGCCGGCCCCCGCGCTCTCGGCCGACGGGAAGATCGGCTACATCACCGTCCGGTTCAACCAGAACCCCACCTCCTTCGACCAGTCCTACATCGGCGAGGTGGACACCGCCGTCGCCCCGGTGCGCGCGGCCGGCGTGCAGGTCGAGTACGGCGGCGCGCTCGGCGAACTGGCCCGGCCCAAGGCCACCGACCTGAAGAGCGAGGCGATCGGCTTCGCGGTGGCGATCGTGGTGCTGCTGATCGGCTTCGGCAGCGTGCTCGCCGCCGGGCTGCCCCTGGTGACGGCGCTGATCAGCGTGATCGTCGGACTCAGCTGCCTGGCCCTGCTGGCCCGGGCCTTCACCTTCGGCACCGTCTCACCGACCCTGGCGACCATGATCGGGCTAGGCGTCGGCATCGACTACGCGCTCTTCCTGACCACCCGTCACCGCCAGCAGCTGATGGACGGCGTGGACCCGGTCCGCGCCGCCGGCCGGGCCAACACCACCAGCGGCCGCGCCGTGCTGGTCTCCGGCTGCACCGTGATCGTCGCGCTGGCCGGCCTGTACGTGTCCCGGGTGCTGTTCATCGGCAAACTCGGCGCGGCCGCCGCCGTCACCGTGGCGACCGCCGTGGTCGGCGCCCTGACCCTGGTGCCGGCCCTGCTCGGCCTGGTCGGGCGCCGGATCGACCGGCTGCACGTGCGCAAGCCGATCGCGGAGGAGACCGCCGGCGAGAGCGGCGCCCTCTACCGCTACGCCCAGTCGGTGGCCCGGCGCCCCTGGTGGTTCCTGGCCGCCGGCGTGATCGTGATCGGGGTGCTCGCCATCCCGCTCTTCTCGCTGCGGCTCGGCCACATCGACGACGGAGCCGACCCGACCAGCTTCACCGACCGCCGCGCCTACGACCTGATCACCACCGGCTTCGGCCCGGGCGCCAACGGCCCGCTGACCGTCGTCGTCGACCAGGCCAACGTGCCGCAGGACAACCGGGCCGCGCTCGCCACCAACCTGCAGAAGGCCCTGACCGGCGTGCCCGGCGCCGCCAGCATCAGCCCGCCGCAGGCCACCGGCAGCAACGGCGTGCTGCTCACCTCGACCGCCGTCTCCACCGCCCGCCCGCAGGACAAGCAGACCCAGCAGCTCTTCGACCACCTGCGCAAGGACGTGCTGCCGCAGGCGGTGGCCGGCACCGGCGCGACCACCTACGTCACCGGCAGCACCGCCGCCCAGCTGGACTTCGTGGAACTGATGGCCCGTCGGCTCCCGGTGATCATCGCGGTGGTGGTCGGCCTGGCCTTCCTGATCATCCTCGCCGTCTTCCGCGGCCTGCTGGTGGCGGTCAAGGCGGCGGTGCTCAACCTGCTCTCCATCTCCGCCTCCTACGGCGTGCTGGTCGCCGTCTTCCAGTGGGGCTGGGGCGGACCCGGACTGGGCGTGGCCGGCACCGTGCCGATCGAGAGCTACGCCCCGATGATCATGTTCGCCATCGTCTTCGGACTGAGCATGGACTACGAGGTCTTCCTGCTCTCCCGGGTGCACGAGTTCTGGCTGACGACCGGTCAGGGCCACGAGAGCGTCGCCCACGGCCTGCGGATCACCGCCCGGGTGATCACCTGCGCCGCGCTCATCATGGTCAGCGTGTTCTCGGCGTTCATCCTCAGCCACGACATCGTGGTGAAGATGCTCGGCCTCGGCCTCGCCGTCAGCGTGCTGATCGACGCGACCGTGGTGCGGCTGCTGCTGGTGCCGGCCGTGATGGTGCTCTTCGACCACCGCGCCTGGTGGACGCCCCGCTGGCTGGACCGGCTGCTGCCGCACATCGACGCCGAGGGCGCCGCCCAGGCCGACTGACTAGGACCCGCTGGGTTTCCCGGTCGCGTCGAGCGCCACCAGGCCGGTGTCGCCCATCCCGTAGACCCGGCCGCCGCCGGCGGCGAGCGGGATGGCGACCGCGTACTGGTCGCCGCTGCCGAACTCGTAGGTCCAGCGGCCGTTCCCGGTGGCCGGGTCGAGCGCCCACAGCTTGCCGGTCACCCACAGGTAGAGGTTGCCGTCGGCGCACTGCAGGGAGGCGACCGGGGACTGCACCGAGGCCGGCACCGAACCCGCCCAGCGGAGCGTGCCGTCGGCGGTGTCGACGGCGTGGACCTGGATGTTCCCCTTGCCGTCCATCCCCGCGGCGTAGGCCCAGGTCCCGTCCGCGGAGGCGACCACGGAGCTGAACATGCTCTGCTGCTGGGTGTGCCAGACCAGGTTCCCGTTCGCCGGGTCCACCGCGTACAGGTGGTCGGAGGCGTAGAGGAAGAGGCCGTTCGCCCAGCAGTGGGCGGGATCGTTCGAGGCGACGGAGAAGTCGTCCATGCCGACGCTGGTGCCGGCCCCCGGGGCGTTCTGCTGCCAGCTGCTCCTGCCGCCCGCGCCGACGTCGACGCCGATCAGCTTCGGGTCGGTGCGGTCCGTGTTCGCGCTGACCAGCAGCAGGTGCGAACCGGTGGCGGGCACCAGGACGCGCTGCTGACCCTGCGTCTGGCCGAGCGTGGTCTGCCAGAGGATCTGACGGGTCGACGGGTCCACCGCCCAGAGGAAGTCGCCGACGCTGAACGCGGGCCCGCCCGCCGCGTTCATGGTGCCGAAGCCGCTGCCCGTGGCGTAGACGATCCCGTTGAGCGCGCCCGGGAGCCAGATCGACTGCATCGACAGACCGGACGATCCGATGCTCCAGGCGGTCTGGCCGGTGTCGACCGAGAGGGCGTTCACCGCGTGGTCCGTCTGCAGCGCGCCAGTGCCGCCCGCCGCGAACAGCAGGTCGCCGACCACCAGGGCCGGCAGCCCGCCCATGCCCGCCTTCGCGCCGAAGGTGGAGTTGGCCACCGGCCCCCAGACCGGCTTGCCCGACCGGTCGAACGCCCGGATGCCCTGGTCGCCGACCGCGATCACCTTGTCCTTGGCGATCAGCACCTGGAGCAGCGGGTCGCTCGGCGCCGTCCACAGCGCCGTCGCCGTCGCCTTGACGTCCAGCGAGCGGCTCGGATCGGTCGCGGCCGGCCGCGGCGAGCCGCCGGCCGAGGGGGAGGCCGCCTTCGACGGCCCCTGACGCAGCGTCAGCGCGGCCGCCGCGCCGACGGCGCCGGCCAGCACCAGCCCGCCGCCGGCGCCCAGCAGCAGCCGGCGCCGGCTCAGCCCGGGGCCCGGCCGCCCGCCCACCCGGCCCAGGTCGACCGTCGGGCCGGTCAGCGGCCCCGGCCCGCCCGGCCAACCTGGCTGACCCGGCTGACCGGCCGCCGGCAGCGGCTCGGTGCGCCCGCTCGACGCGAGCCGCAGGTCGGGCGCGGCCAGCGGCACCGGGGCCAGCACCGCGGCGGCCTCCTCGACGGCCGCGATCAGCTGCGGCGGCAGCCAGTTGCCGTACGCGGTCGAGCCGCCCGAGCGCTCCACCGCCGCGACGATCTCGGCCGGCGCCGGCCGGTCCTGCGCCCGCTTGGCCAGGCAGGCCGCCACCAGCAGCCGCAACCCGGCGGGCAGGCCGCCCAGTTCGGGCTCCTCCTCGACCACCCGGCGCAGGATCTCCATGGCGCTGCCCCCGGCGAACGGGCTGCTGCCGGTCGCGGCGCAGACGATGGTCGCACCGAGCGCGAACACGTCGGCCGCCGGCCCGACCTGCTCGCCCAGCGCCTGTTCGGGAGACATGAAGGCGGGCGTGCCGAGCACCGCGCCCGCCGTGGTGAGCGCGGTGCCGTCGGCGGCGCGGGCGATCCCGAAGTCGATGACGTGCGGGCCGTCCAGCGCCAGCAGCACGTTGCTGGGCTTCAGGTCACGGTGGGTCAGCCGGGCCGCGTGGATGTTCCGCAGCTCCTCGGCGATCCCCGCCGTCAGCGCGCGCAGCGTCGCCTCGGGCAGCGGTCCGGTCCGGTCCACCGCCTGCTGGAGCGGGACGCCGGGCACGAACGCGGTCGCCAGCCAGGGCACCGGCCCGTCGGCGTCGGCGTCCACCACCGGGGCGGTGAACACCGAGGAGGCCGCCCGCGCCGCCGCGACCTCGGCGCGGAACCGGGCCCGGAAGCCGGTGTCACCGGCGAGTTCGGGCCGGACCAGCTTCACGGCGACGGTCCGCCCGCCGGCCGACCGGCCCAGGAACACCGTCCCCATGCCGCCCTCGCCCAGCCGGCCCAGCAGGGTGTACGGGCCGATCCGCAGCGGATCCCCGGGTACCAGCGGCTTCACGTCACACTCCGTTCGAGGGCAGCACGGCGACCGCCGTGCCGTTGGGATCGACGATGCAGACCCGGCCGTCGCCGGCCGCCCAGCCGAGCGTGCCCGGGTCGGTGCCCTTGAAGCCGGAGAACCGCCAGCGGGGCTTGCCGGTCGCGGGGTCGAAGGCCCACACCACGGCCTCGTCGTCCATCAGGTAGAGGTTGCCGTCGGCCTGGAGCAGGCGGCTGCCGCCGGTGTTCCCGGTGTTCGGGGCCTTCACCGGCAGCGGCGCGCGCCACCGCTGGTGCCCGGTCGCGGGGTCGAGCGCCACCAGCGAGGACCCGCCGTCGGTGTCCAGCCAGCGGCCGTAGCAGGTGGCGCCGTCGGGGCTCAGCGCGATCGCGTCGCCGGAGCCGGAGGCCAGCAGTCCGGTGGGCGCCGACCAGACCGGGTTCCCGGTCGCCGGGTCGCAGGCGGTCAGCGCGCCGCTCTGGGCGTAGAGCAGGACGTACTTGCCGGCACCGGCGACGTAGGCCGCGGGCTGCGACTTCGTCCAGACGACGTTGCCGTTCCCGTCGAGCGCCGTGAACTGCTTCGTGCTCGCGACGACCGCGTGGTCACCGCCCTGCGGGAGCGCACCGGAGATCAGGACGTCGGAAGAGCCGTGGAACCAGGCGGTCTGATGGGAGGTCAGGTCCACCGCCCAGACGTGGAAGCTGGTGGCCATGCCGGAGCTGCCCCCGTCGGTGCCGTCGCCGGAGCCGAGCAGGTACGCGCGGTTGTCCAGGAAGCCGAGCAGGCGGGTCGAGCTCATGGTGTTCGGCTGGTCCAGGGTGGCCGTCCAGCGCACGGCGCCGTCGGCGACGCCGATGGCGAGCAGGGCGGGCGAGCCGTACTGCTTGCCGGAGGCCGCGGTGGCGCCCGGCGCCGGTTCCGCGGTGGCGCCCACGTACAGCACGTCCCCGTCCACGGCGGCGAGTTGCACGGGCAGCTCGCCCACCGCCAGCATCACGCCGTGGTCGGCGGCGTTCACCGTCCACTTGGCGTGGCCCTGGGAGTCCAGCGCCTGCACGTGCTGGAGCGAGACGGTCAGCACCAGCCCGCCGGACGGCAGCACCTGGCGCGGTCCGTCGTTCGGGTCCTGCGACGGGTTGACCTTCCAGGAGAGCACCCCCTCGCGGACGTTCGACCAGTCCGGGCGGGTGACCGTGATCTTCCCGTGCAGACCGTTGTTCTTGCCGCCACCGCCGGCGGAGGCCAGCGCGGCCGCGGTGCCGGCGCCCGCCGCCGCCAGCAGCCCGCCGCCCAGGCCGAGCAGCAGGGTGCGCCGGCTCGGCGCGCGCGGCGGCACGGCGTCCGCCGGTGCGGGCCCGCCGTCGGGCGGCGGCTCGGGCAGCGCGGTCAGCACCGAGCGCAGCGCCACCACGTCGCCGGCCACCGCCGGGGGCAGCCAGTTCGCCGTCGGGCCGGCCCAGCCGTCCCGGGTGACGTACTCGATCACCTGACGGGGCGTCGGCCGCCCGCCCGGGTCCTTGGCCAGGCAGGCCGCCACCAGCTCGCGCAGGCCCGCCGGCAGCCCGGACAGGTCCGGCTCGGTGTTGACGACGCGGAACAGCACCGCGGCCGACGCCCCGTCACCGAACAGGTGGCCGCCCAGGGCGGCGAAGGCGAGGGTGGTGCCGAGCGAGAAGACGTCGCCGGCGGGCCCGAGGCGCCGGCCGAGCGCCTGCTCGGGGGACATGTACGCGGCCGAGCCGATCACCGCCCCGCCGGTGGTCAGCGCGGTGCCGTCGGCCGCCTGCGAGATGCCGAAGTCGATCACGTGCGGGCCGTCCAGCGCGAGCAGCACGTTGGCGGGCTTCAGGTCACGGTGGACCAGCTCGGCGGCGTGCACCTCGACCAGCGCCTCGGCCAGCCCGGCGGCGAGCGTGCGCACCGTGCCCTCCGGCAGCGGGCCGTGCCGCAGCACCGCCTGGTGCAGCGACACCCCGACCACGAACGCCGTCGCCATCCACGGCGTGACGGCCTCCGGGTCCGCGTCCACCACGGGTGCGGTGAACGCCCCCGAGACCCGCCTGGCGGCCAGCACCTCGCGGCGGAAGCGGTCGCGGAACCCGGGATCCTCGGACAGCCCCGCGCGCACCACCTTGACCGCGACCGTCCGGCCGCCCGCGGACCGCCCGAGGTACACCGAGCCCATTCCGCCGGTCCCCAGACGACCCATCAGCACGTACGGCCCGATCCGTCGCGGATCGCCGTCGCCGAGCAGCTCCACGTCGCTCCCCCTCCTGCGCAGCGGCTCACAGGGTAGTGGCGCGGCCCGTCCGCAGCGACGGCGCTCACGTGACCTTCACAAGCCCGTCGGCGAGCTGATCGCACGTCAGTCGGCTTGTACTGGAGCGCAGTCAGTCAGAACTCCGCCGAACGCGGCTGCCCCCGGCGGCGGGAGGCCGTCGGGGGCAGCGGGTGGGGCGGGTGGAGCGGACGGTTCGTCAGTTCGCGGAGTCCGGCACGTTGGGGCTGCGCGAGTAGGCCTGGGTGGGGTTCATCCCGACGCCGTTGATGCTGACGGTGGCCTGGGTGGAGACCTGGGCGCACTTGGTGGAGTCGTCGGCGGTCTGGGCGTCCGAGTTCGACAGCGCCGCCTGGGTGTTGACCGGGGCGGGGGCGTTCGAGCCGGCGGACGAGGACCCGCCGCCGGACCCGCCGAAGGTGGTGCCGCTGGGCCAGTCCTTGCCGATCACCAGGGTGATGCCGGGGCCCTCGCCGGGCTTGACGGCGGAGGCGGGCAGGCCGACCGAGGCGGCGACCTCCTGGGCGTCGGCCTCGCGGCCGGCGGTGTAGGTGACCGAGCTGGTGTCGTCGGTGCCCACCGCGTTGGTGGCGGCGGTGCCGGAGCTGTAGCCGGCCGCCTTGAGGGCGTCGGCCACGTCGCCGGCCCGGCCGCCGATGCCGCTGCCGTTCTTCACGTGCACCGCGATCTCGGACTTCGGCGCGCCGCCGGTGGCCGCCGGGGCCGAACTGGGGGCGGGGGCGGCGGGGCTGGCGGCGGGGTTGTCCGTCGCGGTGGCCGAGGCCGCGGCCGAGGACTTGGAGCCGTCGCCCTGGGTCAGCGACACGTCGTTGATGATCGCGCTGAAGAGGTTCTTCGCCGCAGGGGCGACGATCACCCGGTTCGGGTCGGTGGGGTCGGCCGCGTTCTGCATCGTGGTCATGGTGATGCGGTTGGTCGGCACCTTGTTCAGGTCGTCGCCCAGGTTGACCAGGTTGGTGATGCCGCTCAGGCCGTCGTCCACGGTGAGCGCCTTGGTCGCGGCGTTGGCCAGCGAGAGCAGCGCGGCCGGGTTGGCCAGCGTCCCGGCGCTCTTGAGCTGGCGGACCATCGAGCTGAGGAACATGTGCTGGGCCACCGTGCGGCCGAGGTCGGAGCCGTCGCCGAAGCCGTGCCGCGTGCGGACGAACTGCAGCGCCGCCATGCCCTGCAGGGTGTGGTCGCCCTTCTTCAGCTTCAGGTGCGAGTAGGGGTCGTAGACGTTGTTGTCGACGCAGACCGGCACGCCGCCGATCGCGTCCGACATGTTCACCACGCCCTTGAAGTCGACCATCATGAAGTGGTCGATGGGTATGCCGGTCAGCTGGTGCACGGCGGCGACGGTGCAGCCCGGGCCGTAGTCCAGGGTGCTGTTGATCAGGTCGCGGTGCGGCTTCATGGTGGTGTGGGTCTGGGTGTCGGTGCAGCCCGGCAGGTTGGTCACCGTGTCGCGCGGGATGCTCATCACCGTCGCGTTGCTGCGGTCGGCCGAGACGTGCAGCACCATCTCCACGTCGGCGTTGGCGCCCGGGCCGCAGTCGCCGCCGATCTGGCAGTCGGTCGGGTCGTCGCGGGTGTCCGAGCCGAGGACCAGCACGTTGATCGGGGTGCGGCCGAAGGCGTCCGGCTTCTCCTTGCCGGCGTCGCCGGAGGTGCCGGCGAACAGCGGCGAGTGCTTGATGTTGCCGTCGAGCATCTCGAAGATGTAGCCGCCGCCGGCGGCGGCCACCAGCACCAGGCCCGCCGTGGTGTACGCCAGGATCCGCAGGCCCTTGCGCTTCGGCTTCTTCTTGCTCTTGCGTGCCGCCGCCCGGCCCCCGGCGGCCGGCCCGGCCTGCTGCGCCGAGCGGGCACGGCGGCGCGGGCCGGTGGTGTCCGCCTGGGTGTCGCTCACGTGCGCCTCCGTCGCTGCCCGATCTCCTCGGGCACTGCCCGATCGTGTCGGGGATCGCTGCTTCCGGGCACTGGGACGCGGATCGTTCGCATCCCGGTTCCCCATGCTTGCGCCGCAGCATAACTGTCGTTCCTATGAGCTTCGGTTCGATCCTCTTAGATCTGCTTTCAGCTCACGTTCATCCGTGGCCACTTCGGTCCGGATCCGCCCCGGTTCGTCCGGTCCGGCCCGGCAAACTGGTTGGCCGCGGTGTCTGGGGTTGGTAACGTTCTCCGCACCGTGCAAGGAACGAGGAGGTGACACCCGTGAACGCAGTACCCCAGTGGGTGTTCCCCCGATCCGTCACGGCGGGCGACCAGAAGTAGGTGTCGCCGGGAGCGCCCTGGAACACGTGGCACTCCCGAAAGGCGGCACCATCATGAACGCTTCTTCCTCCACCCCTGAGATCACCCGCGTCGAGGACCTGGAATGGCAGGCCCTCGCGAACGGCGAGGTCATCGGCCGGGCCGACGCCTGCCGACGGCCCGACGGCCGGCTCTTCGTGAGCATCGACACTTGGCAGGCCGAGGCCTTCGAGCCGCTGGCCGCCGCGGTGCTCGCCGACCTCCCGGAGACCCTCTACACGGTCGCCGACGAGACCGACCAGGCGCTGGCCGCCGACTGGACCGGGGCCGGCTTCCGGGCCCGCCGCCGCGAGCACGGCTACCTGGTGCCCACCGCGCCGCAGCCCTTCGCGCAGCGGCCGGCGCCGGCCGGAGTCACCGTCGTGCCGGTCGGCGGGGCCCGGGCCGACCTGCTGACCGACCTCGACCGCAGGCTCCGCGCCGAGATCGCCGCGGGCCTCGGCTGGGACCGGATGCCGGCCGAGATCCTGCCCCGCCCGGCCGGGACCACCGTGGTGGACCCGACCAAGTACGCCGTCGCCGAGCTGGACGGCGAGTACGTCGGCCTGATCCGGCTGGCGCCGTTCCGGCGCCAGCCCCGGATCGGGCTGCTCGCCGTCCGCGCCGATCAGCAGCGGCGCGGCATCGGCCGGACCCTGCTCGCCCACGCGCTCGGCGAGCTGCACCGGGCGGGCACCGAGCACGCCTGGGCCGAGGTGGACGAGACCAACGCGGCGGCCATCGCGCTCATCGAGGGCGCCGGCGCCCGGCGCAGCGGCGGGAACCTGGAATTCGTCCACCGCCGCTGACGCTGTGTCCACCGGGACGTGCACCGGTGGACCCCACTGACCCACCATCACATCTACCTTGGAAACGAGATAACTTGGCAAGGAAAGCAGGTGGCCTCGAAGTCGAGGGCACCGTCACCGAATGCCTGCGCAACGCCAACTTCACCGTGGAGCTCCAGAACGGCCACAAGGTGCTGGCGCACATCAGCGGGAAGATCCGGAAGAACTACATCAAGATCCTCCCGGAGGACCGGGTGCTCGTGGAGCTGAGCCCCTACGACCTCACCCGGGGCCGGATCCTCTACCGGTACCGCAACTGACCCGGCGCGCCGCGCCGATCGACAGGGTGCGTTGAGCCGACCGCCCGGCGGGTTTCCCGCCGGGCGGTCGGCTTTTTGTCCGGCAGGCTGTGCCTGACGGTCCGTCGGTCAGTGCGAGTTCGGTCAGCGGGAGTCCAGCCAGAAGCCGATCAGCGACGCGAACCCGCCCGGCGCCCCGGCGCCGTAGGCGACCACCATCGACTGGCCGATCGCCACGTCCGTCGGATCCACCCAGGGCGACCAGCTCAGCGTCGCGTCCAGGCCCGGGTTGGTCCGGAACGGGCCGTAGTCGGCCAGGCTCCCGCGCGCCTCGGCGATGACCGCGCCGTCGCGGCGCAGCTGCGCCGTGCACAGCCCGGTGTGCCGCAGCTCGTAGGCCCGGCCGGCGAACAGCGCGGTGCGGGTGCGCGCCGCGCGGCGCGGGTCCAGGCGCCGGCGCGGCGCCGGGCAGGGGATCGGCTGCTTCTCGATGCTCATCGCGCCGAGCTCCCGGTCGGGCAGCACCGTCACGATCGGCATCTGCGGGACCTGCACGGCGACGATGACGCCGGGCCAGTCGCTGGCGCTGATGCGGATCGGGCCGACCGGGGTCTGCGCGGTGCGGTGGTTCGACAGGCGTATGCGGCGTCGCTTGGTGAAGAGGGGCACCGCGGCAGGCTAGGGCATGGACCGCGCGGGCCCCGCCCCGCCCTGCCGCGGGCGGACTCGGGCGGGCTCAGACCGTCGCGAGCGCGACCTCGGTCGACTTGATCAGCGCGACCACCGCGGAGCCGTCGGCGAGGCCGAGCTCGCTGACCGCGTCCTTGGTGACGGCGGCGGTGAGCTCGCCGCCCGGCACGGACACCTTCACGGTGGCCATCGCGTTCCCGGCGACGACCTCGGTGACCGTCCCGGGCAACTGGTTGCGAATGCTCAGCCCGGCCACCGGCCCGGTGGCGAGGGCCACCTCGGTCGACTTCACCACGGCGCGCACGGCCGTGCCCTCGGCCAGCCCGAGGTCCTTCACGGCGTCCACCGTGATGGCGGCCGTGATCTCCTGGCCGCCCGCCAGCCGGGCCTTGACGGTGGCCATCGCCTCCCCGGTGGTGACGGAGACGACGGTGCCGGGCAGCTGGTTGCGAATGCTCAGGGTCATGGCTTCCGACCTCGCGAGAAAGAGGAGTGATATGCCTTCGGGGTTTCACCACAACGGTATCGGAAATGGCCTCGAAAATGTCAGTCCGAAGAAATCACAATGCCTCGCGGCGTGTTCGTTCGCATAATCCAGTGAATTCGCGCGACCGGCTGGCGATTGCGAGGCGCGGCCCGTCCCGAAGGCCTCGGCGGTACGGGTCGGCGGCAGAACCCGACGCCGACCCGTACCGCTCAGTAGCTTCCGTCTGGCATCATGACCTGCACACGAGCTGTGATGATCATGTGGTTCCCGCGTACCCGGAACCCGGTCCCGGAGAACGCGATGCACCCCTATCTCGACCAACCAGGCCCGCTGGCCTTCGCCCACCGCGGCGGGGCGCTCGGCGCGCCGGAGAACTCGCTGGCCGCCTTCGAGCAGGCCGTCGCACTCGGGTACCGGTACCTGGAGACGGACGTGCACGCCACCGCCGACGGCGTGCTGATCGCCTTCCACGACGAGCGGCTCGACCGGGTCACCGACCGCACCGGCCTGGTGGCCGAACTGCCCTGGAGCACCGTTCGGCAGGCCCGGATAGGCGGCACCGAACCCGTGCCGCGGTTCGAGGAGCTGCTGGCGGCCTTCCCCGAGGCCCGCTTCAACGTGGACGTCAAGGCCGCGCCCGCCGTCGGACCGCTGGTCGAGGCGATCCGCCGGGCCGACGCCTGGGACCGGGTCTGCGTCGGCGGCTTCTCCGACAGCCGGCTGGCCGCCGTCCGGGCCGCCGGCGGACCGCGGCTGGCCACCTCGCTCGCGCCGCGCGAGGTGCTGCGCCTGCGGCTGCGCTCGCTGGCCGGGCCGCTGCTGGCCGGGCGGCGCGCACCCTGGCCGGGGATCTGCGCCCAGGTGCCCGAACGCCACCGCGGCCTCCCGGTGGTCGACCGCCCCTTCGTCCGGGCCGCGCACCGGCTCGGCCTCCAGGTCCACGTCTGGACCGTGGACGACCCCGTCCGGATCCGCGCCCTCCTCGACCTCGGTGTGGATGGCATCATGGCGGATCGCATCGACGTCCTGCGCGACGTCCTCGCCGAACGCGGCTGCTGGACTGCCGGCAGCCGTGGAACGACCAGCGGAAGTGACACCCCATGACCACCGCACCCGAACGCGCCGGGCAGCCGACCGAAGCCGACGCCGACGCCCGCACCCTGGAGCGGATGCGGTTCGGCTGGTACGTCAACGACTGGGCCAACGCCGCCTTCTCGGCGATCGTGCTGACCGTCTTCCTCGGCCCCTACCTGACCACGGTCGCCAAGGCCGCCGCGGACGCCCACGGCGACGTGCACCCGCTGGGCCTGCCGGTCCGGGCCGGCTCGTTCTACTCGTACACGCTCTCGTTCTCGGTGCTGCTCTCGGTCGCCGTCATGCTGCTGGTCGGCACGATCGCCGACCGTACCGGGCGGCACAAGGAGCTGATGTGCGGCGCCGCCTTCGTCGGCGCGCTGGCCACCCTGGGCATGTTCTTCCTCGGCGGGAACCGCTACCTGCTGGGCGGCGGGCTGCTGGTGCTCGCCAACATCTCCTACGCCGTGTCGGTGGCGCTCTCCTACGCCTACCTGCCCGGCCTGGCCCGGGCCGACGAGCGCGACGCGATCTCCTCCAAGGGCTGGGCGTTCGGCTACGCGGGCGGCGCGCTGCTGCTGATCGCCAACCTGGCGCTGTTCGAGAGCCGGGCCTCGCTCGGCCTGTCCGACGGCACGGCGGTGCGGATCTGCCTGGCCTCGGCCGGGGTCTGGTGGGCGCTGTTCACCCTGGTGCCGCTGCTGCGGCTGCCGTCCCGGGCGAGCAACACCCCGATCGCCGCCAAGCAGGCCGCCCGGGCCGGCGAGCCCGCCGCCGGCAGCCTGCGCGAGCTCGGCCGGACCCTGCGCGGCATGCGCCGCTACCCGCTGACCCTGCTCTTCCTGGCCGCCTTCCTCTGCTACAACGACGGCATCCAGACCGTCGTCGCCCAGGCCTCGATCTACGGCAGCGAGGAGCTCGGCATGGGCCAGACCTCGCTGGTCGTCGCCGTGCTGCTGGTGCAGATCGTGGCGATCGGCGGCGCGCTGCTGCTCGGGCGGATCGCCCGCCGCCACGGCGCCAAGCGCACCGTGCTCGGCTCCCTGGTCGCCTGGGTGGCCACCCTCGCGCTCGGCTACCTGATGCCCGCCCACCAGCCGGTCTGGTTCTTCGGGCTGGCCTGCATGATCGGCCTGGTGCTCGGCGGCAGCCAGGCGCTCTCCCGCTCGCTCTTCTCCCACCTGATCCCGCCGGGCCGGGAGGCGGAGTACTTCAGCGTCTACAAGATCAGCGACCGCGGCACCAGCTGGATGGGACCGCTGGTCTTCGGGCTCGCCTTCCAGCTCACCGGCAGCTACCGGTCGGCGATCATCTCGCTGCTGGTGTTCTTCGTCATCGGCTTCGTGCTGCTGCTCAAGGTGCCGGTCCGCCGCGCCATCGAGGCGGTCGGCAACCCGGTGCCCGAGCGCATCTGACCGCGGCCGCGCGAATCTCCCGGGAATGTGGCTGATGGACCGCATCGAACCGATCATCGTCGCGCTCGACTTCGACAATCGCTCAGCCGCCGAGGCCGCCGTCGACCGGATCGGCGACGAATGCCGCTTCTACAAGGTCGGCCTGGAACTCCTGACCAGCGCCGGGCCCGAATTCGTCCGGCACTTGGTCGACCGGGGGAACAAGGTGTTCCTCGACCTCAAGCTGTTCGAGATCCCCAATTCCGTGGCGGGCGCGGTCCGGGCCGCCGGTGAGCTCGGCGTCTCGTTGGTGACCGTGCACAGCATGGGCGGCGCGGGCATCGTGGCCGCCGCCGTCGAGGCGGCCGCCGACTACCCCGGGCTGCGGGTGCCGGCGCTGACCGTGGTCACCAGCATGACCGACGCCGACCTCGCCGAGACCGGCGTCGACGCCACGGTCGAGCGGCAGGTCCCGCGCCTGGCCGCGCTCGCGCACCGGGCCGGCTGCCACGGCGTGGTCGCCTCCCCGCAGGAGGTGCCCGTGCTGCGCGCGGCCCTGGGGAGCGGGCCGCTGATCGTCACCCCGGGGGTCCGGCTGCCCGGCGCGGGCCCGCTCGCCGACCACGCCCGCTCGGGCACTCCGCGCGCCGCTCTCGCCGACGGCGCCTCGCACGTGATCGTCGGCCGCGGGGTCACCCGCGCACCCGACCCGCTGGCCGCGCTGCGCCTGGTGCGGGCGGACCTGGCGGGGAAGGGCTGAGCCGCCTTCAGGGGTTCAGGCACGGGCCGGGGCCAGGCGCTGGGAACGGCGGGCGAGGGCGATCATGACGGCGGGGAAGAGCACGTCGCAGACCAGTACCCCGCCGGTGTTGCCCGGGGCGTGGTCGCCGTGCGCGAACCACTGGTAGAGGTGGCCGATCACCGCGCCCCACAGGAACATGCCGATGCCGAGCCCGATGGTGATGCGTTCGCGGGCGGTGGCGGAGCGGGAGGCGGCGCGGAAGCCCATGGCAGCGAGGCCGAGGTTGGCGAAGGCGATCTCGAACTCGAACGGGGTCCGGGTGAAGCCGATCGCGGTGGCCATGCCGTCGGGGACGGCGAGGAAGGCGATGGTCAGCCACAGGCTCCCGCAGCCGACGGCGGCGACGGCCCACCACCGTTGCCAGGTCTCCAGCGCGGCCTGGCGGGAGGGGCTGTGCCGGGTGCGCAGCAGTGCGCCGACGACGGCGATCAGCACCCAGAGCAGGGGGAGGGCGGACTGGACGAGGAAGGGGGTCTTGTTCATGCCGACCAGTCTTGCACGGTTAATATTAACAAGGCAACACTCTGCTAGGATCGGATCATGGACGACGGGCTCGCTGATCTGCTGCATCGTGTGGTGTTCCTGCTCGGGGAGGCCGCGCGACAACGCGGCGCCGACTCCGGCGGCGATCTGACCTACAGTCAGATGCGCCTGCTGGGCACGCTGGAGGACATCCAGCCGGTCACCCAGCACCAGCTCGCGCAGGCCCTGTCGGTCTCCGACCCGGCGATCAGCCGGGCGCTGCGCCCGCTGGAGGCGGCCGGGCTGGTGCAGGTCCGCCCCGACCCCGAGCACGGCCGGCGGCGGCTGGTCGGCCTCACCGAGGCGGGCCGCAAGGCCTTCCACGACAGCGGGAAGCCGCTCTACGACGAGCTGCGCAAGGCCCTGCTCGACGCCGGCTTCCCCTACGAGCGCTACCTGCGCGACACCGAGGAGCTGGCCCGCATCCTGGAGCGGCCCTGAGACCGACCGCCCTGCCGACCGGAAGTGACGGCGCGTCAGCGGGGCGCGCGGGCGGGCGCGGGAGCCCCGGACGAACCCCGCGCGCTCTACCGGCGGACGGGTGGCCGTGGTGATGATGAGCCGGTCCCCCCGTGATCCGACCCGCTCCGCGCGCAGCCGTGCGGGGGCGGTGGAAGGAGCGCCCGCGTGTTGCTGCTCATCTCCCCGGACAGCGTCGAGGAGGCCCTCGACTGCGCGAAGGCCGCCGAGCACCTCGACATCGTCGACGTGAAGAAGCCCGACGAGGGCTCGCTCGGCGCCAACTACCCCTGGGTGATCCGGGAGATACGCGCCGCCGTCCCGGCGGACACGCCGGTCTCGGCCACCGTGGGGGACGTGCCCTACAAGCCCGGCACGGTCGCCCAGGCGGCGCTCGGGGCGGCGGTGTCCGGCGCCACCTACATCAAGGTCGGCCTCTACGGGTGCGGCACGCCCGAGCAGGCGATCGAGGTGATGCGCGGGGTGGTCCGGGCGGTCAAGGAGTACCGGGCGGACGCGTTCGTGGTGGCCTCGGGCTACGCGGACGCGCACCGGATCGGCAGCGTCAACCCGCTCGCCCTGCCCGACATCGCGTTCCGCTCGGGCGCCGACGCGGCCATGCTCGACACCGCGATCAAGGACGGCACCCGGCTCTTCGACCACCTGCCGCCCGAGGTCTGCGCGGACTTCGTCAAACGGGCCCACCAGGTGGACCTGCTGGCCGCCCTGGCGGGCAGCGTCAAGGCGGCCGACCTGGGCGAGCTGACCTCGATGGGCACCGACATCGTCGGCGTGCGCGGCGCCGTCTGCGAGGGCGGGGACCGGACCGCCGGCCGGATCCAGCCGCACCTGGTGGCAGCCTTCCGGGCGGAGCTGGACCGCTGGGCGAGCCGTTGACGACCGGCCGGGCCAACGAGGCCCTGAGCCGCTTCGCCGTGCTCGACCCCGCCACCGGCGAGCCCTTCGACGAGGCCCCCGACCAGCGCCCGGACCAGGAGCTGGACGCCGTCGTCGACCGCGCCCGGCAGGCCTGGCACGACTGGCGCGCCGACCCGGAGGTGCGCACCGCCGCGCTGCTCGCCGCGGCCGACGCCGTCGAGGCCGCCCGGGACGAGCTCGCACCGCTTCTCACCCGGGAACAGGGCAAGCCGCTGGCCGAGTCGCACGCCGAAGTCGCCCGCACGGCGGCCCGGTTGCGCTACTTCGCCGGGCTGAGCACGCCCCCCGAGCCGATCACCGACGGCCGCCCGGTGCGCAGCGAGGTGCGCTGGCGCCCGCTCGGGCCGGTCGCCGCGATCGTGCCGTGGAACTTCCCGCTGCAGCTGGCCTCGGCGAAGTTCGCGCCCGCGCTCGCCGCCGGCAACACCGTGGTGCTCAAGCCCTCCCCGTTCACCCCGCTGGCCACCCGGCTGCTCGCATCCGTGCTGGCCGCCGCCCTGCCGGAGGGCGTGCTGACCGTCGTCACCGGCCGCGAGCCGCTGGGCGCCCGGCTGGTGGCGCACCCGGGGATCCGGCACGTCACCTTCACCGGCTCGACCGCCACCGGCCGCGCCGTCGCCGCCGGCGCGGCGCCCTCGCTGGCCCGGGTCACCCTGGAGCTGGGCGGCAACGACGCGGCGGTGCTGCTGGACGACGTGGACGTGGAGGCCGTCGCGGACCGGCTGTTCTGGGCGGCGTTCCGCAACTGCGGGCAGGTCTGCATGGCCGTCAAACGGGTCTACGCGCCCGAGCGGCTGCACGCCCGGGTGGTCGAGGCGCTGGCCGAGCGGGCCAAGGCCGTCGTGGTCGGTCCCGGCCTGGACCCGGCCACCCGGCTGGGGCCGGTCAACAACCGCCCCCAGCTTGCCAAGGTGGAGCACTACACGGCTCGGGCGTTGGCCGACGGCGCCCGGGCCGCGGCGGGCGGCCACCGGCTGGACCGGCCGGGCTTCTTCTACGCGCCGACCGTGCTGACCGACGTGCCGCCGGACAGCCCGGTGGTGACGCGCGAACAGTTCGGGCCGGTGCTGCCGGTGCTGCCCTACCGGCGGCTGGACGAGGCGGTCGAGGCCGCCAACTCCGGCGAGTACGCGCTGGGCGGCTCGGTCTGGGGGACCGACCTGGACCGGGCCGAGCGGGTGGCCGAGCGGCTGGAGTGCGGCACGGCGTGGATCAACCAGCACGCCGAGCTCTCCCTCGCCCAGCCGTTCGCCGGCGCCAAGCAGAGCGGCCTCGGCGTCGCGGGCGGGCCCTGGGGGCTCTACGGGAACCTCCGGCCCTTCGTGCTGCACCGGCCGGAGTAGGTGGCGGGGGTGGAGTTCCGGGCAGCGGTGCTGCGCTCGTACCAGGACCCGTTCGCCGTCGAGCGGGTGGCCCTGCGCTCCGGCCCGGCCGCCGGCGAGGTGCTGGTGCGGATCGCGGGGTGCGGGATGTGCCGCACCGACCTGGCGGTGCGGCGCTCGGCGGGCCGCTCGCCGCTGCCGGCGGTGCTCGGCCACGAGGGCGCCGGGGTGGTGGTGGAGACCGGCGGGCCGGACACCGGCCTGGGCGTCGGCGACCACGTGGTGCTGAGCTTCGACTCCTGCGGGCGGTGCCCCAACTGCGCGGCCGCGGCGCCGGCTTACTGCGACTCGTTCGCCGCGCTCAACCTGTTCGGCGGCCGCGCGGAGCACGCCGAGCGGTTCACCGACGCCGCCGGGGGAGTGCTCGCGCCCCGCTGGTTCGGCCAGTCCGCCTTCGCCGAGTACGCGCTGGTCCCGGCCCGCAACGCCGTGCGGGTCGACTCCGCGCTGCCGGTCGAGCTGCTCGGGCCGCTCGGCTGCGGGTTCCTCACCGGCGCCGGCGCGGTGTTCAACTCCTTCGGCGCCGGGCCCGGCGACAGCCTGGTGGTGCTCGGCGCGGGCGCGGTCGGCCTGGCCGCGGTGATGGCGGCCGGCGCCGCCGGGGTGACGGCCCTGGCGGTCGACCGGCACCCGCGCCGGCTCGCGCTGGCCGAGCGGTTCGGCGCCACGCCGCTGCCCGCCGACGGGGCGGACCTGCCCGGGCGGATCCGGCGCCTCACCGACGGCGGCGCACAGTACGCGCTGGACACCACCGCCAGCGCACCGCTGATCAACGACGCGTTGCGGGCACTGCGGCCGACCGGCGAACTCGGCCTGGTGGCACGGCTGAACACCGCGCTCGCGCTGGAGCCGGGCACCTTGGACCGGGGCCGGCGGATCCTGCACATCTGCGAGGGCGACGCGGTGCCCGCCCTGCTGGTCCCGCGCCTGATCGCGCTCTGGCAGGCCGGGCGGTTCCCCTTCGACGAGCTGATTCGCCGTTACCCGCTCGCCGCCGTCAACGAGGCCGAACGCGACTGCGAGGCGGGCCTGGTGGTGAAGCCGGTGCTGATCCCGTGACCCCCCGGGGGCACGGGATCAGCCGAGCGCGGTCGGCTTGTTCGCGAAGACCCACCGGTTGCCCGCGAGCGCGTCGTTGGACTCGGGCAGCGGCCCGCGGCCGTGCTCCCGGGTGTAGTCGAAGGGGGTGCGGACGCAGGTGCACCAGCCCCGGCCCGCGAGGGCTCCGGCGGAGTCGGGGCGCGGCTCGCCGATGAACAGGCTGAGCAGGTCGATGCCGATCTGCTCGGCGGTGGCGGTGTAGAGCGGGCTGGTGCGGTACTCCAGCAAGTCCCGGTCGAGTTTCACCTCGTAGGCCAGCGAGCTGCCCGGGGCGCTCAACCGGTCGACGGTGTCGAAGAGTTCGGTCTCCGCGGCGCTGGGCAGGTAGAACAGCAGTCCCTCGGCGAGCCAGACCGTCGGCGCGCTGCGCTCGAAGCCGGCGGCGGTCAGCGCGCCGACCCAGTCCTCGCGCAGGTCCACCGGGACCGGCACCCGCAGCGCGGTGGGCGCCGCCGCGAGGCCGCCGAGCACCCGGTGCTTGAACGCCAGCACGGCCTCCCGGTCGATCTCGAAGACGGTGCAGCCGGCCGGCCAGTCCAGCCGGAACGCCCGGGTGTCCAACCCCGCGCCGAGCAGCACCACTTGACGGATCCCGGCGCCCGCGGACCGGACCAGGAAGTCGTCCAGCACCCGGGTGCGTAGCCCGAAGTAGCGGGCGAACCGGCCCCACAGCGGGTTCGCGTCCCCGTCCGGCACCTGCCCGATCCGCACCGGCCAGCCCGCCGAGGCCGGGGCGGCCCGCACGAAGTGCTCGGCGTACACGTCCCGGGCCAGGCTGTCGGGCCGGTGCGTCTCGATCGCCCGCGCCGCCGCGACCAGCAGGGCCGTCGCTCCGACGCCCCCGTCCACGCCCTCGGTGCCGGCCATGTGCCCTCCAGGTCAGGGGAGTTCGTCGTCCCCCTACTATCGGGGGCGGCGCCGGGCGGGCGGGGCGAAGGCAATGGGACTCACTCGTTGGAGTGAATCACCGTCATCTCGGTCAGATTCTCGCTGACATGTGCTAGTCAATGCCCTCGGCTGACGTCCCGTCAGGGCAGCACGATCACCTGGCACCCGTGACCGGCCAGCGCGCGCACGATCGAGCGGGCCACCGCCTCGTCCAGCGAGAGCACGAACAGCCCGGGCAGCAGCACCACGCCGAAGAACCCGCTCGCCACTGCCCGCAGCAGCCGCTGCAGCTCCGGCAGCGCCTGCGAGGCCAGCCGGCCGTTGTCGATGAAGATCGCCGGGGCGGGCAGTGCCAGCGCCTGGGCGTGGTCCAGCACGGCGTTGCGGTGCGGGGTCATCTGGAAGTGGTCGAAGGGGAAGCACCTCAGGTACGCCGCGGTGCGCGGCGGGGTCGTTGTGGGGAGGTGGTCGGTGGTGGCGCTCATGCTCACTCCGGACGGACAAGGGGACCGGAGGTCCGAGGACGATCGCCTGGGCCGACCGGTGGCACTTCCCAGCAAAGCCGCCGACCCGGTGTTCGACAATAGGTAGCGGCACCCATTCGACGGTGGGAGCGCTGGGTACTCGCCCGTCCAACCCCGCTGAGCTGCGCCGATCTCGCGTTGTCACCGGACGCGACCCCGGCCAGACTCGGAAGGGCGGGGCGGCGGGCACCCGATCGCCTCACCGTACGTGACAAGGACGGCACAGTATGGCCCAGCAGCTCGCCGACCGCAGCCCGGCCGGCGGCCCCGGTTTCGGCTTCGTCGGCCGGCGCCGGGAGCTGGCCCGGGTGCTGGAGGCCGTGCGGCACGAGCCCGCCGTGGTGCTGATCGAGGGCGAAGCCGGCATCGGCAAGAGCCGGCTGATCCGCGAGGCCGTGCTCGCGCTGGCCGCCGAGGGCCGCCCGGTGCTCACCGGCCTGTGCCACCCGCTGCGCGAACCGATCCCGTTCGGGCCGGTCACCGACGCGCTGCGCGAGGCGGGCCCCTGGCTGCCGCCGGTCGCCCGGATCCCGCCGACGGCCGGCGCGCTGGCCCCGCTGCTGCCCGACCTGGCCGACCACCTCCCGCCGCCACCGCCTCACCCCGGCGACGCCCCGGCCGAACGCCAGCTGCGGATCCAGGCGGTGCGCTCGCTGCTGGCCGCGATCGGCCGGGTGGTGCTGGTCATCGACGACCTGCACTGGGCCGACCTGGCCACCCGGGAGCTGCTGCTGGTGCTGGCCCGCGACATGCCGGCCCCGCTCAGCCTGGTGCTGGCCTACCGGCCGCAGGACCTCTCCCCGGGCGAACACGTCCTCGGCTCCGCCTACCGCCGCCCGCCCGAACTGGCCGGCGCCACCATCCAGCTCCACCCGCTGCTGGAGCACGACGTCGCCGACCTGGCCGGCGCCGCACTCGGACCGGACAGCAGCCCCCCGCTGGTCCGTGCACTGTTCCGCCGCAGCGAGGGCCTGCCGCTGGTGGTGGAGGAGGACCTGCTCACGCTGGTCGAGCGCGAACCGCGCGACCCGGCCGCCCTCGCCACCGACCTGCACCGCACGCCGGTGCCCGCCGCGCTGCGCGAGACCATCGGCGAACGGCTGGCCGGCCTGCCCGAGGAGAGCGCCGCCCTGGTGGACGCGGCCGCCGTGCTGGCCGTGCCGGCCGCCGAGGCGCTGCTGGCCGCCGTCGCCGAGATCGCGCCCGAGCGCAGCACCGAGGCCCTCGCGCTGGCCCTGCAGGCCCGCGCGCTGCGCGAGAGCGGCCCGGACCGGTACGCCTTTCGCCACGTGCTGGCCCGGCAGGTGGCCTACGAACGCGTACCCGCCCCGATCCGCACCCGCCTGCACCGCCGGGCGATCGAGGTGCTGCGCGCCCACACCCCGCCGCCGCTGGTGCAGATCGCCCACCACCTGCAGGCGGTCGGCGACCGCGACGGCTGGCTCGCCACCGCCGAGGCCGCCGCCCGGCAGGCCGTCGAGGTGGACGACCTGGGCACCGCCGCCGGGCTGCTGCGCCAGCTGCTGGAGCAGGACGACCTGCCGGCGGCGCTGCGCAGCTGGTCCGCCCTGGCGCTGGCCAGGATGGTCGTGGACGTCGCCGACGCGGCCGACAGCACCCGAATCCTCGGCCGGATCCTCGCCGACCCGCGGCTGCCGGGGCCCGACCGCGGCGAGATCCGCCTGGGCCTGGGCCTGCTGCTGGTCAACCAGGGCCAGGACCGGGCCGGCTTCCGCGAGATCGAACGCTCCGTCGAGGAGCTCGCCGACCGGCCCTCGCGCGCCGTGCGGGCCATGGTGGCCCTGGCGATCGACGAGAAGCGCGACGCGAGTGCCTGGCTCGACCGGGCCGAACGGACGGAGCGTCAGGGCGGCTGCGACGAACCGGCCCGGGCCTCGATCCGCGCCGCCCGCCTCAACCTGCTCGCCCGGGAGGGCGACCCGGCCGTCTGGCCGCTGCTGGACGAACTGCCCCGCGGCTGCGAGGACCCCGAGGTGCGCCGGCACACCGTGCGGGCGCTCTACAACGTCGGCGACCTGGCGATCGAGCTCGGCCACGACCGGCGGGCGGGCGAGCTGCTCGACGAGGCGATCGACCTGGGCCGCCGGGCGCTGGCCCCCAAGATCGAGGGCTACATCCTGATCGACCGGCTGCGCCTGGAACTGCTGGCCGGCCGGTGGGCCGGACTGGAGGAGCGGATGGCCGCCCTCGCCCGCGACTACCCGGACCTGGTGATGGCCGAGGAGGAGCGGCGGCTGGCCGGCGGGCTGATGGCCGCGGCCCGGGGCGAGTGGGCCCGCGCGCTCGAACACTTCGGGGTGGTCGCCGAGACCCGGGAGAAGGAGTTCACCACCACCCCCGCGCTGCGGGCCGCCACCGGCGCCGTGGGCGTGCTGCTGGCCCGCAAGGAGCCGGAGCGGGCCTGGGCGGTGGCCGAGCCGGCGCTGGCCGAGCTGCGCCGGGTGCGGGCCTGGCCGCGCGGCACCGGCCTGGTCGCCGTCGCCGTCGAGGCCGCGCTGGCCCGCGGCGACCGCAAGGGCGCGCAGGGCCTCGTAGCCGAGGCCGAGCAGGGCCTGCGGGGCCGCGACGCGCCCGCCGCCACTGCCGAACTCCTGCTCGCCCAGGGCCTGCTGGCTCTCGGGTCCGATGACGCGGCGGCGGTGCGGTGCTTCGAGGCGGCCCGGGACACCTGGCAGCGGATCGGCCGGCCCTACCACGAGGCGCTCGCCGCCGAGCGGCTGGCCGGCCCGCTGGCCGCCGCGGAACCGGACCGGGCGGCGGCCGAACTCGCCGCGGCCGCCGAGACGTTCGACGAGCTCGGGGCCACCTCCGACCTGGCCCGCTGCCAGCACGCGCTGCGCGAGCTCAGCCAGCCCCGGACCACCGGCCGGGGCCGCCGCGGCTACGGCCGGCAACTGTCGCCGCGCGAACGCCAGGTGGCCGAGTTCCTGGCCCAGGGCCTGGGCAACCAGGAGATCGCCCAAGCCCTGTTCCTCTCCCCGCGCACCGTCGAGCACCACGTGGCGCACGTGCTGGAGAAGCTCGACGTCTCCCGAAAAGACGTCAGGGCCCGCCTCGCCAGGGGTGATTGATGGCTCGTCAGCTGCCGTGCGGCTACTCGCCGAGCGCGATCCGTATCCCGAAACCCACGATGACCGTGCCGGTGATCCGGTCCAGCAGGCGCTGGGCCTGCGGCTTGCGCAGCCAGCCGCGCAGCGAGCGGGTGAAGGCGATCAGCACGGCCGACCAGGTGAGGCCCAGCAGGATGTGCACGCTGGTGAGCAGCAGGCCCATCGCGAGGTGCGGTGCGCCCGGCGGGATGAACTGCGGGAGCAGGGCGACGTAGAAGGCGCCCATCTTCGGGTTGAGCAGGTTGGTCAGGGTGCCCTGGCGCCAGCCGCCGGCCACGGTGTCCGCGAGCGGCACCGGCGCCTCCTCGGGCGCCGCCTCGGCCGCGCGGCCGCGCCGGGTGCTGAGCAGCATCCGGATGCCCATCCAGACCAGGTACGCGGCGCCCGTCCAGCGCAGCGTCTCGTAGGCCAGGTGCGAGGCGGTCAGCAGGGCGGTGATGCCGAGCGAGGCGAAGCCGCCCCAGACCAGGGTGCCGGTCTGGATCCCGAGGACGGTGCCCCAGGCCCGCCGTCGGTGGCCGAGCGCCGAGGTGCGCAGGATCAGGGCGGTGTCGAGTCCGGGGGTCAGGGTCAGGAGCCCGACGACCAGGGAGAACGACCACAGTGCGGTGCTGATTGTCATGGATGTTCAGCTTATCGGTGCTGGATCGGCGCCCCGCCGCGGGGGTCCGCCAGGGGGACAGCGCACCGGGCTGACGGACCGTCACCGCGGCCCGCGCAGGTACCGCTCGATCAGCTTGGCCAGCTCCGGCCCCTGCTCGTAGGCCAGCGGCGCGAGCTCCGGCGGCAGCACCAGGCCCTCCGGCAGCCGGTCGTAGGCCTCGCCCAGCTGCCGCCGGTAGCCGTCCACCAGCAGCTCGGGCCAGGCGCCGGTGAGCGGCGGCCGCATCCGCGACTCGGCGGCCAGTGCGGCGAGTTGGACGGCGGCCTCCTCGACGGCCGCCTCGCGGGTCCAGTCGGTCACGGGGGAGCGGTCCGGGTGCCACGGCGCGAGCCAGTTGCTCGGGCGGTGGTGCAGGATCGCGGCGGCCAACTCCTCGGCGATCAGCGGGGAGGCGTGCAGCCCGTCGCGGTGGGTGCCGGTGGCGATCCACAGGCCGGGCCGCGCGGTGGCGCCGAGCAGCGGGTGGCCGTCCAGCCCGACCGGGCGGTTCCCGTGGTGCAGTCGGCGCACCCGGGCCCCGGTGAGCCCGTGGTGCAGTTGGCCGAGCGCGCCCTCCAGCAGGAACCGCAGCGCCCCGGCGGTCGGCTCGCCGCCCGGTGCCAGGGCGGGGGCGGTGGAGGCACCCACGTACCAACTCCCGTCCGCCTGCGGCACGGCGTGCAGGCCGCAGGCGTACGCGCGGTTGGGCGTGCGCAGCACGGCGGGCAGCGGGGCCGGCGCGCCGAGCGTCACGGCGGTGCCCTCGGCGGCGACCACCGGCAGCACCGGCAGCCGCGGATCGAGCGCCTCCAGCAGCGGGGTGGTCCAGGCGCCGGCGGCCAGCACCAGGGTGGGCGCGGTCAGCACGGCGCCCCGCAGGTGCAGCGCGTAGCCCGCGCCGTCGGTGCGCAGCCGGCCGGCCGGCACCCGGGTCAGGCCGGGCAGCGCGGCGAGCGCGGCGTCCAGGGTGGCGAGCCAGCGGCGGGCGTCCAGGTAGGCCTCGGCCGGCAGGTGGAGGGCGCGCAGCGCGCGGTCGTTCTCCAGCGGGCGGTGGGCCGGAACGTCGGCGGGATCGACCTCCTGCACCGGCAGCCCGTGCTCGTGCCCGGCCGCGCCGATCGCCGCGAAGGCCTGCTCGTCGAGCCGCCCGGAGACGGCGTTCAGCAGCACGAAGGTGCCGGCGCCGTACCCGTCGCGCAGCGGCGCCCGGGCGCCGGCCCGCTCGCGCACCCGCTCCCGCCAGGCGGGCCAGCGCCGGGCCGCCTCCACGGCGAGCCCCAGCCGCAGCCGCCCGTGCCGGGTGCGCAGACCGGCCGCCGTCACCTCGCCCAGCACGCCCAGCATCGCGCCCGCCGCAGCCGAAGCCCCCGCGGCCCGCCGCCCGGCGAGCGCCACCCGCAGGCCCGGATCCGCGCCCGCGAGCGCGAAGGCGATCGACCGGCCCAGCACCCCGTCGCCCAGCACCAGCACATCCGTCGCCACCCGCCGCACGCCGACCCCTCTCGACACCCCTGACCTTCGGTGTCATCCCTGTCCCGGCAAAGGGGTTCGTACGCGTGCCGCGCCGGGCCGATCCGGTCAGGGCGGATCCGATCGGTCCCGGTCCCGCCGTGTGCAACCGCCCGTTCCCGCCCCGGCGTCGTACCCTGCGAACCCGACACACCAGGCGGAGCGGCACCATGACCCGAGAGATCCAGGCACCGGCGGTGGACCGGCGCGCCCTTCTGCGGCTGGGCGCCGGCGCGGCCGCCGCGGCGGCGCTGACCGGCTGCGGCCCCGGCCCCACTCGCTCGGCGTCCCCCTCCGCCACGCCAGGAGGCACCTCCGCCACGCCGGGAGGCACCGTGTCCGCGTCCCCCACCCGCCCGGCCGGCCCGGCCGACTGGACCGCCCTGGCCAAGGACCTCCAGGGCACCCTGGTCCGCCCCGGCGACGCCCAGTACTCCGCCGCCGCCCGCGTCTACCAGCCGCAGTACGACGGGACCAGGCCGGCCGGCGTCGTCTACCCGGCGAACAGTCAGGACGCCGCCACCGCACTCGGGTTCGCCCGCCGCTACCAGCTGCCGCTGGCGCTGCGCAGCGGTGGCCACAGCTACGGCGGCTGGTCGGCGGGCCCCGGACTGGTGCTGGACGTCGGCAAGCTGAACGGCGTCACCGCGAGCGGCGGCGGCGCGACCATCGGCGCCGGCGCCCGCCTGATCGACGTCTACACCGACCTCGGCGCGCAGGGCGTGACGATCCCCGCCGGCACCTGCCCGAGCGTCGGGGTGACCGGGCTGACCCTCGGCGGCGGCGTCGGCGTGACCTGCCGCACCTACGGGCTGACCTGCGACAACCTCACCGGCGCCGAGGTGGTGACGGCCGACGGGCGGATCCTGCGGGCGGCCGCCGACAGCGAGCCCGAGCTGTTCTGGGCGCTGCGCGGCGGTGGCGGCGGCAACTTCGGCGTGGTCACCTCGCTGGACTTCCGCACCCGGCCCGCCGCCGAGTGCAGCTACGCCTTCCTCTCCTGGCCCTGGTCGTCCGCGGCGCAGGTGATCGCGGCCTGGCAGGCCTGGGCACCGACCGCGCCGGACCAGCTCTGGGCCGACCTGCACCTGCTCGCCTGGCCCGGCGGCAAACTGGAGCTCAGCAGCACCGTCGTCTACCTCGGCCCGGCCGGGGAACTCGGCAACCTGATCGACCGGTTGGCGGTCGCGCCGAACGCCGCCCCGATCCACACCAAGCCCTACCTGGACACCATGCAGGAGATGGGCGGCGTCGCGGGCTGGAGCCAGGCGGCCGCCCACCTGCCGGGCACCCTGCCCGGCCAGAACCCGGCGGGCCGGCTGACCCGGGAGTCCTACGCCGCGCGCTCCGACTTCTTCACCCGGCCGATCCCGCAGGCCGGCGCCACCGCGCTGGTCGCCGCCGTCGAGCGCTACGCGCACACCGCACCGCAGGGCGGCAGCGCGGGCGTGGCCTTCGACGCGCTGGGCGGCGCGGTGAACCGGGTGGCCCCGGGCGACACCGCCTTCGTGCACCGCGGCGCGCTCTTCCTGGCCCAGTACACCGCCAACTTCGCGCCCGACGGCACCGGCGTCGCGCAGTCCCGCGACTGGCTGAACGGCCTGTGGACCGGCCTGCGCCCGTACGCCAGCGGCGAGGCCTACCAGAACTACGCCGACCCGCAGTTGACGGGCTGGGAGCAGGCCTACTACGGCGCCAACGCCGCCCGGCTGCGCCGGGTCAAGCAGAGCTACGACCCGGGCGGCCTGTTCCGCTTCCCGCAGTCGGTGCCGCTCTGACCGGCCGCCGCGCGCGATGACGACGGGCAGCCCCGCCTCACGGATGGTGAAGCGGGGCTGCCCGGGCGTCAGGACGGGGTCAGTGCAGGATCGCGTGCGAGATGGCGCAGGAGTTGGTGTCGTTCGACCAGCTGGCCTGCTCGGCGAACTTGCCGGTGCCCATGCCCACCATGGCGGCGCCGCCGGCGGTGCCGGGGGCGAGCCAGGCGCACTCGTCGGAGTTCTCCTCGCCGTTGTTGGCGCCGGTCTGCTGGTTGGTCCAGCCGCCCGCCGGGAACTGGTCCGACATCATCTCGTGCCACTCGTGGCCCAGGGTCATCGTCCAACCGTCCAGCGTGCCGCCGGTCTTGTTGACGAAGCCGACGCCGCAGCTCTGCCCCATGTCCATGTTGTACGGCTGGTTGCTGAAGGCCAGCGGGCCGTACGGGGAGGTCACGGCGCCGCCGGTGAGGGTGGAGTCACCGGTGTAGTCGTGCCAGGCGCAGTAGCCGGTGTTCGGGTCCTGGTAGCCGTCCGGGTCGGTGCCGTGCGGCGAGAGGATCACGTAGTAGGTGTGCCGGTTCGAGGCGGCGGAGGTGTTGCCGAAGTGCTTGGCCGCCTTCACCGCCTCCTGGCCCAGCTGGTTGCCGGTCGAACCCTGCGGCGAGGCACCGGAGTTGTCGTACCAGACGCCGGACAGCACGCCGCCCTTCTGGTACGGGACGAACGAGGCGTTCGACGGGCAGCTGGTGGCGCCGGTCTTCACGTTCTTGCCGTCGCACCACTGGGTCAGGTCGGCGGACCACTTCTCGCCGCCGGTGCCGATGCCCTTGAACATCTGCTGGGTGACCGGCGCGGCGCCGTCGGGGTCGCCGGTGAAGGTGGCGTTCCCGTTCTTGTCGGTGCCCTTCTTGCCCCACTGGGTGCCGTAGAAGATCAGGTAGACCTTGGAGTGGCCGTCGTTGACGCCGACCCCGTCTATGCCGCCGCCGTAGGCGAGGGTGTTCGGGCCGGTGGCGGCGGTGCCCGCCTGCGCGGCGGCGTGGTCCCGGGCAGCGGCGGCCTGGCCCAGGAACGGGACGGCGCCGGGGTGGCTGTGCGCACCGGCCGCCACCGCGCTGGGCGTGGCGGCCAGGAAGGCTCCGGCGGCGAGGGACAGGGCGGCGACACCGGTGAAGGCGGCGCGGGCCGAGCCGCGGAGCGTGGGGGTACCCATCGTGAGCAGTTCCTCTCGTCGGTCGGCCGCACCGAGGGGGTCGGTGGTGCGGCCGGGGCGATGACGCAAGATCAGTGATCGCGTCCGGCGGCGGAACTGCGGGCGTGCCGGGGTGCGCCGCGGCCCCGGCAGGGCCATGGCGTGGTCTTTACCCGTGCAAGCCGTGCTGCCGCCGAGGCGGATGACTGGATCCGCCAAGCTCCGTGTGCTGACAGGCTGTTGACCTGCGGGCATCGGGTCCCCGGCGGCTTGCTTGCGGTAAAGGAAATCAGTGGTGTCGTGACCGAGTCAACACTCTTGCGTGAGCTTTAGTGATTGGTTTGACCGGTCAATGCGGCGGGTGATCGCGCGGTGACGGTGGATCAGTGCCGCGTGGGGTCGCGGCCCGCGCCAGTGGACCGAACGGCTGAACCGGGGCGGGCGCGACGGCGCGCTGGCCGGGTGGTCCGGTGTCCGTCGGGCACGCTCGATCCCGGACCCGACTAACTGTCGGATCATCAGTTTTTCCTAACGCCGGGCCCGTTCACGTCGGCACACCGGCGCACTGAGAAAGGGCTCAGCCGATGCACACGACACCCCGCAGGATCGCCCAGACCTTAGCGACCACCGCCACCGCCGCCGCACTCACCTGGCTCCCCGTCCCGGCGCACGCCGCCCCCGGGGACGCCGGCGACGTGAAGATCCACACCACCACCGAGGCCGTCGGCGACCAGGCCGACGAACCCAAGGTCTGCGGCTTCTACCTGGACGCCTTCACCTTCGACACCGTCACCGCGGCGGTCTGGACCATCGAGCAGCAGCCGCCCACCGGCACCGCCGAAGTGCTGAACGGCAGCATCCTGCTGGCCGGCGGCATCGGCCACACCGGCCACCTCAGCCTGCCGGACGGCCACTACAAGCTGGACTGGTACCCCGTCGGCGCGCCCGGCAGCGCCAAGCACAAGGTCTTCACGGTCGACTGCGCCAGCGGCAGCCCGTCGCCGAGCGGCAGTTCCTCGCCCTCGACCGGCGGCGGACCCTCCGGCAGCCCCTCCGGCGGTCCGAGCGGAGCGCCCAGCGGCGGACCCAGCGGTGGACCCAGCCAGCGCCCCGGATCGGGCCGCACCCCCAACGGCCCGGTCGGCGCCGGTGAGGGCGGCGCCAGCGGCAGCTCCGGCCGCGCCGAGATCGCCGGCGGAGCCGCGCTGGTCGCCGCGGCCGGCGCCCTGCTCGCCCGGGCCCGCCGGCGCGCCAGGCGTCATGCCGACCACTGACCGCCGTCCCGCCCGACGACGCCGCGGTGCCGGCCGGCTGACGGCCGCCACCGCGGCGGGGGCACTGCTCTGCGGCGGCTGGCTGATCACCGACGGCGCCAGCGCCCCCGCCGGCCCGCCCCAGCCCGAACCCGTGCCCAGCGCCCCCGCCCCGAGCACCCCCGCCCCGGGCACCGCCACGCCCGCCCCGAGCCGCGGCCCCGTACTGCCGCCCTCACCCCCGGCCCGACTGCGGATCCGGGCCCTCAAACTCAACGCCACCGTCACCCCGCTGGGCCTGGACGACCAGGGCCGGCTCACCACCCCGCCCGCAGAACGGCACGACCTCACCGGCTGGTACCGCGGCAGCGCCACCCCCGGCGAGAACGGCACCACGGTGATCGTCGGACACGTCGACGACCGGCGCGGCCCCAGCGTCTTCTTCCTGCTCGGCCGCCTGCACCCCGGCAGCACCGTCACGCTCACCCGCGAGGACCGACGCACCGTCACCTTCACCGTGGACGCGGTCCGCAGCTACCCGAAGGCCGACTTCCCCACCGCCCAGGTCTACGCCGCCACCGGCCGGCCCGAACTGCGCCTGATCACCTGCGGCGGCCACTACGACCACCGCACCGGCTACCAGGCCAACACCGTCGTCTTCGCCCACCTGACGGGGATCGGCTGAGCCCTGCGGGCCCGTGCCGGCCGACGCGCCGTCAGACCACGGGCGGCCGCTGGACGTCGTACGGGTCCCACTCGTGCTGCCAGAGCGCCCCGAACCCCCGCTCCGCCACGTACTGCCGCTCCACCTCGTGGATCGGGTAGACGCCCTGCACGTTCACCAGGTCCGGCCCCGTGTGCCCGGGCGCCGAGACGTCGATGCGCAGGCAGTCCTCCTTCGCCAGCACCGCCGGTGCGAACACCACGAACGCCGTCATCGGCGACTCCCCGCAGATCCGCTCCCCGAGATCCACCACGTCCCCGTACGAGAACGGGCAGACCCCGCGCATCCGCTCAGCCACGAACCCGAGCGCGTGCGCCCAGCCCTCGTCCGGCGAGCTGACGCTCAGGCAGAGCTCCGGCCTCCCGTGCCGCCAGGCCGCGTGCTCGGCCAGCGACAGGCCGTACGTGACCGCCGTCAGCATCCCCGGCTCCGGCAGTCCCCGGTAGACCACGGAGGTCACCCCCGGCAACCCCGGCCTGCTCGACGGGGTCGGCAGGAACCGCGGCTCGGCCTCCGCCGTGACGCGCTCCAGGTGGGCGAAGAACTTCTCCACTCGACTCGACATGCGGCCCAGCCTGCACCACCGCACCGACCGGCCGGTACTGAACCAGTTCTTAACCATCCGTCAGGCACACTGCTGACCGCCCGGCAGCCCGCCGGCAGCGCGGCACGCTCGGCCGGCCGCGCCGGGAACGGCCCGAGGACGGCTTGGTGACCCTCACGAGTGACGCAGCACAGGTGGACCGAGCCGGCCGCAGAGCCCGCGGCGGACCCGAGGCCAACGCCCGGCTCACCGCCACCACCGGCGTCCTACTGGTGCTGCTGCTCGCCGTCCAGGGCTGGACGATCCTGTCCATCACCCGCCGGGTGGAGATCCACGTCTTCGTCGGACTGCTGCTCACCGCGCCGGTCTGCCTCAAACTCGCCAGCGCCGCCTACCGCTTCGTCCGCTACTACACCGGCGCCCCCGCCTACCGGCGCCAGGGCCCGCCGCCGCTCGCCCGCCGACTGCTCGGCCCCCTGCTGATCGCCGCCACCCTCGCCGTCTTCGCCACCGGCCTCACCCTCGGCCTGACCGGCGGCAACACCGGCTCCGTCCCGGTGCTCCTGCTGCACAAGCTCGCCTTCGTCGGCTGGATCTCCCTGACCTCCCTGCACGTACTGCTCAACCTCCCGCAACTGGCCCGCCTGCTCAACCGCCCCGTCCCCCGCGCCGCCCGCCGCTGGGCACTGATCGCGTTGGCGCTGGCCGTCGGCACCGCCCTCGGCCTCGCGGGCGAGCACCTGGCGAACGCCTGGCGATCCTGACCCTTCGTCACGACATCAGCCGGCTGCTGCCCCCGCGCGACGCAGTACCGCCGATCCGCGGTCTGGGAGGACGTCCGCCCTGGACGCGCGGTATCAAGCCGGTGATCGTTCGACGCGACGTCGCTCACCAGGGCCTGCTCGATCATCTGCCCGGCCATCTTCGACGCTCCGCCTCACCTCGGCGCCAAGGGCTTCGACACGGGCTCGGACTCGCTTGTCGTCGATGATCCGGCCGGCCGTCGACCTGGGCACGCCGAACAGCGGCGCGAGTTGCCGTAGCGTCAGGTTCGTGCGCCGTAGGCGGCGACCAGCAGAACCCGGTTCTCCAACGGCAGACTCCAGGGTCGGCCCGGCCCGACGGTTTCGGCGCCCTCACGGCGCAGTGCCGTAACCAGCTTGCGGAAGTCCCACGGGCTCAACCCGGTGAACGGGGCTCTCCAGGACGGCTCCGACGCCGTGACTGCACCACTCGATGCTCCGCCCCGACCCCGCCCAGTGATCCCGCCTTGCCGAGATCCATGACAACCTCATCTCGCCCGAATCGAGGAGGCCAAGCGCGAAGGCCGGCTCGGCGAGATCGAAGGACTCGGAGTCAGCCTCGCCGGTGCGGAGGCCAAGCTCACGCAACTCAACATGCAGAACACGAATCCTCAACGTGCCGTCGATCTCGGCATGCCGTCATATCGAGAGAGCGCACCACGTGTCGGCTGAGAAATGTCAAGCAATCAGCTTCTTGAGCCAGTCCGGAGGTTCCGCAAGAGTGACGGCTCCATAAAGCTGTCGGCCATAGAACAATGCGGCAAGCTCGTCGAGCATTACAGGCGTCAGAGCGTCATTGCGCATGTCTACCCACAGCCGACTCCCCAGGAATGGGGGAACGGAATGGCCATCGCCATCGCGAAGCACTGGAATCACTCGCCGGCCCGGCTCGGCTGAAGCCATGAATCTCTTTATGAGGACCTTTTCATAGCCGACGCCGCCGGCGTCCCTCCTGGCTCTATCGGCATAGTTTGGGGTGCAAATCACCGCGATATGGTTGCATGATTCGACAAGTCGTTCCATGAAGTCATCGAGAGAATCGCCGTAGCTAGTTCCATGGACGTCCACTACCGCGTCCACTCCAAGGGACCTCAGCCCGTTGGTAAAGTCCTCGCGCACCCATAGCTTGTGTGGCTCACTGTCCCAGGAGTAGGAGACGAACACCACGGGGGCGGGTCCCGTAGGTCCGAGTGCGGGAACAGTGCTGGTCATGACACGCCCACCCGGCGGCTGCCCGACTCTGGATCGGGCAGCACTTCGACGCCCAGCTTCTTCAGGATTTCATCGGGGATGAGAGTATCTCTGGCGACTTTGGCATACCTGGTACTTCCGACCTCGCCGAAGACTGCAAATAGTCGACCGGGGCCCGCGGGGAAGGCGATTCCGTCGAATCCGGACTCGAGCGCGACTGTCGCGAAGTCCTGGCCCAGCGTGTAATCTTCGGACTCGACGAGCTCCCGAAGCGGGAATCCCATTCTGGGAATATCTCGGGAGGTGAGATCTATCAGGCGAAGTGGAGTTGGGAACCGGAGTTCGCTGAGAATGTACCTCTCCAGGTCGGAGCTTCGGATGACCTTCAGGCCTCCGATGAATGCAAATGTCGCATTCACCTCGTCCGGGGCCAGGTACAGGACTCCTGTTTCTGGCTGGTCTGGCACGAATCGGGCGGGCCCGCGGAAATAGAATTCCGGATCGTAATTGCGCCTATGAAGGCGCCATCCCACCTGAGTTTCCTGTGATGGCAGGGATTCGATCGGCCATGGCGTCGTATTCATATCACCACGTTATGGTTCCGAAAGCCTGGCCGCATGCGGACGACTCCTCCAGCCGCTGCACCGTGCGGTGCTGGGGGCGCTCCCGCCGCCCCCGCTCCAGATCCTGGACCGAGCGGGCCGCCAGCCCGGCGGCTACGGCAAGCTCCTCCTGCGTCAGCCCCGCGACCCGGCGCAACTCCAGCAACATCTCACCGAACGCCGTCACCCGCCCACCCCCACTTCCCCAGCCTCCGGAGGCGTCCCAGACGTACCCCGCTAGGGACTCCCAGTGAAGCGCCGCACACCGGATCCTACTCACCGGTAATCGAATGAGGCCTTACCGCGCGGACGGCGCTGTGTGTCCCTGTCGCTTACCCGGCAGATCCTTGCGCTTCGAGCGGGCGCGGTTCTTCCGGCCGAACTTCCGGTGGTTCTTCCTGTCCTTCTTCCTGGTGCTGATGTCGGGCACGGTGTTCTGCTTGTCCGCGATCAACCAATGGGCATCCGCTGCGGCGCCTCATCGCCCCCCAGCCCTGCCCATGGGCGTGTCTGTACGCGCACGGACACCCTGTGTCAGCACTTCCCTTCCAGAAATGAGGAGAAGATCATGCGTTCTGCCGCCAAGACCGGGCTGCGTGCCCTGGCCGTCCTGGCCCTCACCGCGTCAGCCGCCTCCGCGGTTCCGGGCGTCGCCACGGCCGCGCCCGCCAACTCGAACGGCACTAACCAGATCCACACCTTCGTGGGTAAGTGCCTCGACGTCTGGGATGGCAGCGTCAACGACGGGGCCGGCATCGACCAGTGGACCTGCGACGGCAACTCCAACCAGCAGTTCACGCTCGTGCCGACCAACAACGGCACTTACCAGATCCACACCTTCGTGGGTAAGTGCCTCGACGTCTGGGATGGCAGCGTCAACGACGGGGCCGGCATCGACCAGTGGACCTGCGACGGCAACTCCAACCAGCAGTTCACGCTCGTGCCGACCAACAACGGCACTTACCAGATCCACACCTTCGTGGGTAAGTGCCTCGACGTCTGGGATGGCAGCGTCAACGACGGGGCCGGCATCGACCAGTGGACCTGCGACGGCAACTCCAACCAGCAGTTCACGCTCGCCTGAGCTGAGCCGAGCAGCTGGTAGACGCGGCACCCGGCTTGGTCAGCACTGGCCTGGCCGGGTGCCGGCAGCCCGGCGTCAGACACGTCCCGAACCGACTCTCGTCCCCGAGCACTCGCTCAACCTTCGATGTGGACGGGTGGGAGCCCAGCTGGGGCGAAGACCCGCACGATGGCCTCCGTAACGCGAGCCCGTCACTGCGGCACTGGCTGTGGACCTGGGCGTGCGGCGGCGACGTCTGGGCTCAAGTGCACGACCGTGCTTGACCCGTAGCCGCACGGCAGCACGCCGGCTGTCGGGCTCCTCGTGCTGAAACGATCAGCGGGTCAAGCGCAGCGCCAGCACCGGGCAGGCGGCCGCCGCGCGGCGGGCGTAGCCGGTCAGGTCGGTGGGGACCTCGGGCTGATGGAGGATCGGGTAGCCCCACTCGTCCAGTGAGATCAGCTCCGGCAGCAGTTCGGCGCAGGCGCCGTGGCCCTCGCAGGCGATCCGGTCGAGGCGCAGCACCATTCCCTGACGTCGCGTCACCCGGCTCACCGCCACTCGTCCGGCGCGGGCACGGCGCCGACCGGCACGTCGAGAACCGGCGGTCGGTGCGCGCCCGGGCACGGGCCGGAGCGCAGGTGGCGCTCGACGTCCCCGGCGAAGGTGTGCAGCGCGGTTGCGGCCAGCCGGGCCGCGCCGTCCGGGTGGCGGCAGGCGCCGCGGCCGGCCAGCAGCCCGACCCGTCGCTCCAGCCGCGCCGCGACCGCCGGGTCCGGCCGGCCGGCGGCGAGCGCGGCGAAGTCCTCCGCCACGGCCGGCAGCCCGAACCGGCACGGGCCGCACTGCTGCGCGCCGTTGCGGGCCAGGAAGGCCAGCACCGCCGCCGTCTCCGCGAGCCCGCAGGCCTGCTCGGGCAGCGCGACCAGCACCCCGGCCCCGGGGCCCGCGCCGAGCGCCGCCAACTCTGCCTTGGTGAACCGGACGTCCAGCGCGCCGGGTGGCAGCCAGCTGCCGAAGAACCCGCCCACCAGGACGCCCGACAGCGGCTCGCTCGGCCCGCCCCCGAGATCCAGCAGCTCGCGCAGTCGGCTGCCCAGCGGCGCCTCGTAGACGCCGGGCCCGGGCACCGCCCCGCTCAGCGTCACCAGCGTGGTGCCGGGCGCGTCGGGCGCACCCGCCGCGCGGTACCAGGCGGCGCCGTACCGCGCGATCAGGGCCAGGTGGGCCAGCGTCTCGACGTTGTCCACCAGGGTCGGGCGCCGTCCCACGCCCCGCTCGAACGGGCGCGGCGGCGTCGCGGTCGGCCGGGCGTCGCCGCCGTTCAACCAGCTGACCAGGGCGCTCTCCTCGCTGGACACGTAGTGGTGCGGCAGCTCGTGCAGCCGCACCGGCACCGGGTCGAGGCCGTGCCGGGCTCGCTCGGCCAGCGTGGCGCGCAGCTCGGCCGCCTGCTCGGTGCGAGGCCGGGCCACGCACAGGTGGGCCTCCCGGGCGCCGACCGCGCGGGCGGCCAGCGCGATGCCGTCCAGCACCAAGTGCGGGGCGAGTTGGAGGAGCGTGCGGTCCTTGGCACTGGCCGGCTCGCTCTCCATGCCGTTGGCGACCACCACCGGCGCGCCCCGGCCGGCGGCCACCGCGCGCAGCTTGCGGCCGGTCGGGAACGCCGCCCCGCCGCGGCCGGTCAGTCCGGCCTCCTCGACCGCCCGGAGCAGCGCCTCGGCCGGGTGCTCCGGGGGCGGGCCGTACCGGTCCAGGTGGTCGGCGAGGCCGGCGGCCCGGCCGGTGGCGAACCAGCCGGCCAGCAGCCGGGTCCCGAACGGCCCGGGCAGCGAGCCGTCCGTGAGGCGCACGGTCTCGATGGTCATCCGCGTGCTCCCTCAGTGACGGTGATGATCGGGGCGGGTGCGTCTGCGCGGTGCGACCAGCCGGGGGCCAGCGGTCCCAGGTGCAGGAAGCCGATCAGCACCGCCGGCACCGCGAGCGCGGCCAGCCCGGCGCCCAGGCGCAGCACGGCCCGCCCGGGGCCGGCCCGCACCAGCCGCCACCAGACGGCCGCCAGCACGGCCAGCAGGCAGGCCGCGTAGATCGCCAGCTGGTACGGGGCCCGGGTGTCGGTCCCGGTGCCGGCGGCGTGGAAGAGCGCGATGGGCCAGCAGGCGTAGGCCAGCCAGTGCACCGCCTTCCACCGGCGCTGCCCCAGCCGCATCCGCACCCCGGTGGTCGCACTGGTCAGCGCGACCGCCAGCAGCAGGTCGAAGGCCACCGTGCCGAGCCCCAGCCAGAGCGTGCGGTAGGAGGCCGCGAACGGCACCACGGTGATCCACCAGCCCAGGTGCACGAAGGTGTCCAGCACGGCGGTGACGATGTGCAGGGCCAGGAAGACCAGGGTCAGCACCGCCAGGTTGCGGTGCAGCGCGGTGAGTTCGAACCGGGCCAGCCGCCGGGGCAGGTAGCGGCCCCCGACCGCGATGCCCAGCGCGACGGTGGCGGTGAGCAGCACGAGCGCGACGGTGCCGCCGGCCCGGGTGGCGTACCAGAGCGGGCTGGGGGCACTGGCGAGCAGGGCGGAGGTCATGCGGCACCTCGCTGGGTGGGGGAGTCCTGGGGCCAGCCGCCGAGCCGGGTCACCGTGCCGTCGAGTGCGGTGAGCCGGGCGGGCAGGTTCAAGTGGCGCAGCATCGCCGGCGCCCCGGGGCCGGCGACGATCGCCGCGGTGGCGGCCGTGTTGGCGTCCGCACAGCTCGCGGCCGCCACGCTGACGGTCCGCCAGCACCCGGGCGGATTGCCCCCGGTGCGCGGATCGACGATGTGGTGCAGCTGCCGGCCGGCCCGCCGCCAGGTGCGTACGGTGGTGCCGGAGGTGGCCAGCCCGCCGCCGCGGATGGCGATCACCGGGGCGTCCGGCGGCGCGGCGCGGTGGTCCTCGGCCAGCGCGATCCGCCAGCCGCCCGCCGGGACCTCGCCCGCGACGGCCAGGTCCCCGCCGAGGTTGACCAGCACGCCGCAGCCAACGGCCTCGGCGAGCAGGCGCGCGGTGCGGTCGGCCGCCCACGCCTTCGCGGTGGCGCCGAGGTCCAGGGTGGTCCCGGCCGGCAGGCGGAGCAGGCGGGTCTGCGGGTCCCAGTCGACCCGGTGGTGGCCGGGCGCGGGGGCGGTGACCGGCGGCCCGAGCTGCTCGGGCCGCAGCGCGGCGAAGCTGCGCTCGTGGAAGCTGCGCTCGTGGAAGTTGTGGTCGTGGAAGCTGCGGTCGTAGCCGAGCCCGCGGACCGCCGTGCCGACCGTGGGGTCGACCAGGCCGCCGCTGCTCTCGGCCGCCCGCCAGGCGACCTCCAGCGCCTCGGCGAGCAGCGGGCCGACCCGGATCACGGTGCCGGGGGAGGCGTTGGCCCGGGACAGTTCGGAGTCCGGCCGGAACCGGCTGCACGCGGCGTCGATCGCGGCCAGCTCGGCCCGCAGCAGCCGCAGCGCCCGCACGAGCCGGTCCGGTTCGGTGACCACCAGGTGCGCCGTGGTCCCGAAGACCTCGAACCGCGCCTGCCCGGTCACGATCCCCCGTGGTGGTGTGGGTCGGCTGCGGCACCGGCGTGGGCGGCGGCGCCACCGGCTGCGGCACGACGGGCTGCGGGACAGGTACGGGTGCGGCGCTGGTGGGCGCCGGCACGGGTACGGGTACCGGGGCAGCCGTGCTGGGCACCGGAACGGGCACCGGCCGAGGGCGCGCAGGGGTGCTGCTCGGGCGTGGCGCGGGGACCGGTGCACGTGTGGGCGTCGGCGTCGGCGAGGGGGCGGCCTGAGTCGGCGTCGGGGTCGGTGTGGGGGTCGGCGTCGGCACCGGGGTTGGTGTCGAGACGGGCGTCGGTACCGGCGGCGGGCTCGACGGCGCCGCCGGCCGCGCGCCGCCGCCGGCTGGGCCGCCGCTCGCCGCCTGCGCGTACCCGGTGGCCAGCGCCACCGAGCCGGCGGCGGCCGCCACGGCCACCCAGCGGGTCGTCGCCCCCACCCGGCGGACCGAGCGGTTCCGGCGGTGCAGGTGGGACCGCAGGTCGGGGTGCTGCTCGGACTGCTCCATGCCGGCTCCTGACCCTGGTCGCTGCGCTGAGTCGCTGTTCTGACCGTCCAGGGTGCGACGCAGAGCGTCGGATTCCGGTTCAGGAAGTCCTAAGAACTGGCAAGGGCCGGGCCCGCCCACCTGGCCGGGCGCTTGGCCCGCAAGGTCACGGCTGCTGCCGCCGCCCGCGGCGCGGCGTGCGGCCGTTCGGGGCGGCGGGCAGCTGCAGGCGGACCGTCAGCCCGCCGCCCGGGGTCGGCTCCAGGGCGACCTGGCCGCCGCCGGCCGTCACCAGGCGGTGCACGATGGCCAGGCCCAGGCCGGTGCCGCCCGGGCTGCCGGTGTCGAAGCGGCGGAAGGCGCGGTCGCGGGCTTCCTGGTCCATGCCCGGGCCGTTGTCCGCGACCGAGAGCAGTACCGCGTCCTGCTCCGGGGCGCGGCGGGTGAGCACCTCGATCCGGCCGCCCTGGGGCACCGCGTCCAGTGCGTTGGCGAACAGGTTGTCCAGCACCTGCTCCAGGTCCCCGGCGGCGAGCTGGGCCGTCAGGTCGGCGGGGCCGCGCGCCGAGAGCCGCACGCCGCGCTCCTCGGCGAGCGGCTCCCAGGCGGCGATCCGCTCCGCCACCACCTCGCCGACGGCGACCGGGGTGGTCCGGGGGACCGAGTGCTCCGCCCGGGCGACCGCGAGCAGGCCGTCCACCAGGCGGGAGAGCCGGGCCACCTCGTGCTGCGCGCCGGCGAGTTCCTGGGCGGTGTCGCCCTGCGCATCCGCCGTCAGCAGGTCCAGCCGCAGCCGCAGCGCGGTCAGCGGCGTGCGCAGCTGGTGCGAGACGTCGGCGATCACCGCGCGGTGACCGTGGATCAGGTTCTCGGTCCGGGCGGCCATCGCGTTGAAGGTGGCCGCCACCCGCCGCACCTCCGGCGGGCCCTGGCCCACCGGTGCGCGGGCGGCCAGCTCGCCCTCGCCGAGCCGTGCGGCGGCGGTGTCCAGCTCGGCCAGCGGCCGGCCGACCCAGCGGGCCAGCTGCACCGCGACCAGCACGGAGGCGGCCAGCGCGCCCAGTCCGCACACGGCCAGCCAGGTCCAGATGGTGATCAGCCGGTCGTCCAGGTCGGCGGTCGAGCGGGAGAGCACCAGCGCGCCGGAGGCGGGGACGGCGTCGCCGACGGGCACCACCAGCGTCAACCGGTCGTCCTGGCGCAGGGACTGCTGCTGCCCACTGGCCGTCACCTGGGCGACCGCGTCCGCCGGCACCGCCGCCGGGCGGCACGGGGTGGCCAGCACCTGGGCACCGTGCGCGTCGTAGAGCTGCGCGCAGCTGCCGTGCTCGGCGGCCCGGGCGAGCTGCTCGGCGGCGTCGGCGTCGCTGCGGCCGTCGGAGAGGTGCTCCTCGGCCGCCGCGGCGATCGACCGGGCGGTGGCCGCGGTCTGCTCGCGGAAGGAGTCGCTCTCCCGGTCGGTCATGGTGATGCCGAGCGGCACCACGGCGAGCACCAGCAGCGCGCTCACCAGCGCGAGCACGCTCAGCGCGATCCGCCGGGTCACGGGGTGGGGCCCGCGGGGTGGTCGGTGCCGGTCAGGGTGGCCGGGTCGGCGAGCCGGAAGCCGCGGCCGTAGACGGTCTCGATCAGCCCGTCCACGGCCAGCTTGCGCCGCAGCGCCGCCATGTGGACGTCGAGCACCTTGGTGGGCCCGTACCAGTGCGCGTCCCAGGCGCGCTCCAGGATCTCCTGACGGGTCACCACCCGGCCCGGATCGACGGCCAGGCAGTGCAGGATGTCGAACTCCTTGGGGGTCAGCGCGATCTCCCGCCCGTGCACCGCGACCCGGTGGGTGCGCGGGTCGAGGGTGAGCGGGCCGTGCACCAGCAGCTCGGCGGCGGTCGGCCGGGTGCGCCGCAGCACGGCGCGCAGCCGGGCCAGCAGTTCGGCCAGCCCGAACGGCTTGACCAGGTAGTCGTCGGCGCCCTCGTCGAGCGCCGCGACCCGGTCGGCCTCCTCGCCGCGCGCGGTCACCACGATGATCGCGGCGTCCGACTCGCGGCGCAGCCGTCGGCAGACCTCCACCCCGTCCAGGTCCGGCAGGCCGAGGTCGAGCAGCACCACGTCGGGCACCGGCCGGGTGCGCAGCGCCTCCGTCCCGGTCGCCGCGTGGCGGACCGCGTAGCCCTCCCGGGCCAGGCCCCGGCCGAGCGAGGCGGCGATCCCCTCGTCGTCCTCCACCACGAGCACGGAGAGCGGTGCGGGGGTTGCCGGGGCTTCGGGGACCTGTGCCATTGCCCCAGCGTAGAGCGCCGGGGGCCGCCGGACGGCGCAGGGGGCGCGGGCGTCCGCACCAGGTCCGCGCGGGCAGCCGCTCCAGGTCCGCGCGGGCATCTCCGCTGGCGCAGCCCGGGCGTCCACACCAGATCTGAAGGTGGGCTGTACCGTCCTTTGACGGACCGGCGGGCAGGCTGGAGGCGATCAGCGTTCCGCGCGCTCCGGCAAGGAGGCCGCCATGACCGCAGCGACGCCGCCGCTCCCGCCCTCGCGCCGCCCCTCGGAGGCCGCCCGGCGCCGCGGCGCCGGGCTGCTCCGGATCCGCGCCGCCACCCGCTGGACGCTCGTCGGCTCGACGGTGTCGGCGGTGCTGCTGGGCCCCGGCTACGCGCACGCGCTGCCGCACCTGCCGGCCGCCATCACGCACCCGGGCTCGGACGGCGGCGGGTCGGGCACCGGAACCGGAACCGGCTCGGGCGTCCAGCCGCCGTCCGTCCCCGGTGACGGCGCCCCCGCGCACACCAGGACCGGCGCCTCCTGACGCTACGTCAGCGGAATGCCGCCAGGTGCTCGCGCAGGAACGCCTCCAGGGTCCGTGCCGGGCGGCCGGTGAGCCGTTCGGCGGTGTCGTCGGGCACCTCCGGGCGGAGCACGGCGAGCCGCTGGATCTCCACGACGTGGGCGGCCAGCCAGTCGGGCAGGCCGCCCCGCCCGACCAGGTGGGCGCGGAACGCCGCCGGCGGCAGGTCCAGGCAGGGCACCGGGCGGCCGAGCAGTTCGCCGAGCAGCGCGGCGAGTTCGGGGTTGCCGTAGGCCCGTCCGCCGGTCAGCGGATGGGTGCCGCCGGCCGGGGCGCGTCCGGTGAGCAGGGCCGCGGCCACGTCGCCGACGTCCCGGCAGTCGACGTAGTTGCGGCGGGCCGCGCCCAGCGATCCGACCACGGGGGCGCCGGCGGCGACGCCGGGGCCGAGCAGCAGCAGCTTCTGCATGAACGCGTAGGGGCGCAGCACGCTCGCCGTGACGCCGGAGGCTCGCAGGTGCTGCTCGATCCGGTGGTGACCGCGTGACACGGCGACGGGGGAGTCGGGCTCGGCGGCCGGCGCCGAGATCTTGACGATGTGTTCGACACCGGCGGCCACCGCCTGGTCGACGGCGCACAGCTCGCGCTCCACCTGCCGCGGCCCGTTGGCCATGGTCAGGAAGAGCTGCCGGGCGTCCTGGCAGGCGGCCCGCAGTGACCGGGGATCGTCCGCGTCGGCGGCCACCGCCCGGACCAGGCGGCGGGTGGCCGGGTCGAGGCCGGCCGCCAGCCGGGCCGGGTCGCGGGTGACGGCGCGGACGGGCACGCCGACTGCGGTCAGGCTGCGCAGGGTGGCGCCGCCGGTGGCGCCGGAAGCGCCCAGGATGACGATCATGGTGGGGGTCCTTTCGAGGACGGGGCGGGGGAGGGCGGGTCAGGAGTGCCGGCGGGTGCCGCGCCAGCGCCAGGTGGTGATCACGGCGGCGACGGCGGCGGAGACCGGCAGGTCCAGGCGGAGCCGGCCGGGCCAGGGGCTGTCGGCCAGCGCGGGTATCAGGGGCAGCCAGCGGGCGCCCGCGCTGCCGAGCAGCAGTGCGAGTGCGGCGGCGCCGAGTCCGGAGCCGACCGACAGCACGGCGCGCGGCACCCGGACCGTCCATGACCGGTCGGGTCGGTGCCGCAGCCGTGCGCCGATCAGGGCGGCGACCAGGGCCGAGGTGCCGGCGATGGTGGTGAGGGCGGCGGCCAGCAACTGGGGTCGGCCGGTGGCGAGGCCGCCGGCGCCGGCGGTTGCGGCGGGCATCGCGTAGGCGACCAGCACCTCGCGCCAGAGGACGAAGGGGGGTGGGGCGGCGGCGCCGCGCTTCCTGGGCATGGGTTCTCCTGTCGGGAAAGTGATTAGGTAGCTAACTATTAATGCTTAGGTGCCTAACTACATGGGCATGGCGCGGGACGGAGATCCGTCCCGGGCTGGTCCCTGGATCGGCTCCCGGTCAGTCCTCGGTCAGCGCGTCCATGCCGGCGACCACTCGGGCGAGCAGGTCCAGGAAGACCGTGCGCTCCTCGGTCGAGAGGCCGCCGACCATGGCCTGCATCCGGCGGTAGTGCTCGGGCGCCAGCTCGCGCAGGCGGTCCGCGCCGCGCGCGGTCAGCACCACCACGTTGCCCCGGCCGTCCTCGACCGCCGCGCGCCGGGCGACCAGCCCCTCTCGCTCCAGTCCGTCCACCAGGCCGGTCACGGTCGCCCGGGAGACCCCGAGGCTCGCGGCCAGGTGGGAGGGCGACTTCTCGCCGCCGTGGTCCTCCAGGTCGGCGAGCAGCCGGTAGCGGCCGGTGGACAGGCCGAACCGGGCGAAGTGCGCCTCGCCGGCCTGGCCGAGGCGGCTGCCGGCCGCCATCAGCCGGGCCGCGACCAGGACCGCCTGCGGATCGGCGGCCAGTCCGTACCGGGCGATCTGTCGGCGGGCCTGGTCAAGCGAAGGGGCGCCGTGGCCCGGGTCCTGCGGAGTCATGGAAGTAATATGGCGCCTAATCAGTTGCCCGTCAAACCTCCTTGCCGGGGTGGCACGGCGTCAGGCGGCGGGCCCGGTCGGCGCGATCGTGCCGCGGGCCGCGGGGGTTCGGCGTGCGCGGCGCGCAGCCCCGCCGCCACCTCCGCCACTGCCACCGGCCGCCCGCTCGATGTCGCCGACCTGATCGACGCCGCGGCCCGCCCGTCGGCCCCCTGGGCCCGAGCCCGCCCCGCCGGGCCGCAACGGCGAAGCGCCCGCACCCCGGCCGGAGCCGGGGCACGGGCGCGATCCCGCTACGGTTGCCGTTGCCGTTGCCGTGCGCGGGAGTTCACAGCACGTCGGCCAGGAACTGCCGCAGCCGCGGGCTCTCCGGCGCCTCGAAGAACTGCTCCGGCGGGCCGGACTCCAGCACCGTGCCGCGGTCCATGAAGGCGACCCGGTCGGCCGCCTCCCGGGCGAACCGCATCTCGTGGGTGACCACCACCATGGTCATGCCCTGCTCGCCGAGGTCCGCCATCAACCCCAGGACGCCCTTCACCAGTTCGGGGTCGAGCGCGGAGGTCGCCTCGTCGAAGAGCATCACCTGCGGCGCGAGCGCCAGCGCCCGGGCGATCGCCACCCGCTGCTGCTGGCCGCCCGACAGCCGCCCGGGCCGCGCCCCGGCCTTGTGCCGCAGCCCGACCAGGTCGAGCTGCTGCCGGGCCGCCTCGACCGCCGCCTCCCGGGAGAGCCCGCGCAGCCGGCGCAGCGGCAGGGTCAGGTTGCGCTCCACGCTCAGGTGCGGGAAGAGGTTGAACTGCTGGAACACCATGCCGATCTGACGGCGCAACAGATTCGGATCGCGGGTCAGCACGCTCTCGCCGTCCAGCAGCACGTCGCCGCGGTCGGGTTCGAGCAGCCGGTTCACGGTCCGCAGCAGGGTGGACTTCCCGGAGCCGGACGGCCCGATCACGCAGAGCGTCTCGCCGCGCGGCACCTCGATGCTCACCCCGCGCAGCACGGGGTTGCCGCCGAGCGACAGGTGGACGTCCCGGGTGGCCAGGCTGACCGGGGAGAACTGCTCAGGCATGGGTGGCCCCCTCAACTGCGGTGTCCTGAAAGGCGGCTGGCTGTTCGGCCGGTTCCTCCACCACCTGCCGCCCGGTCCGCAGCCGCCGGTCCACCACGTTGACCAGGTGGGTGAGCGGCACGGTGAGCAGCAGGTAGAACAGGCCCGCCAGGACCAGCGCGGACTCGTTGCCGGTGTTCGCGGCGGCGTCCTGGCCGATCCGGAACAGGTCGCGCTGACCCGCCGTCAGGCCGAGGAAGTAGATCAGGCTGGAGTCCTTGACCAGCGAGATCAGCTGGTTCACCCAGGCGGGCAGCACCCGGCGCACGCCCTGCGGGATCACCACCAGCCGCATCGCCGCCGACTGCGAGAAGCCGAGCGCCCGCGCGGCCTCCAGCTGGCCGGCCTCCACGCTCTGGATGCCGGAGCGGAAGATCTCGCCGAAGTAGGCGGCGGCGATCAGCGAGAGCGCCACGATGCCCAGCGGGTACGGGTCCGGGCCCCAGATCTCCAGGCCCTGGGGCGCCAGGCCGACCCCGATCAGCAGGATGGTCACCGCGGCGGGCAGGCCGCGGAACACATCGGTGTAGACCCGGGCCGGCCAGCGCAGCCAGCGGGTCCGGGCCGTCCCGGCCACCGCCAGCGGCAGCCCGAGCAGGGTGCCGGCGGCGGCCGAGGAGGCGGCCAGGACCAGCGTGTTCGGCACGCCGGTCGTCAGCAGGTCGGAGATCGCGGAGCGCATCGATCCCCAGTCGAAGAAGGTCTCCACCAGCGTGCTGAACTGGCTCACGTCGTCCTCCGGTTGATGGTTCGTTGGAAAGGACGGCGGATCAGGGCGAGGCGGTGGCGCCGGTCACCGGCGGGAAGGCCACCGAGCCGCTGCCGGGCTTGAAGTCGGCGGGCACCGCCCGGCCCGGGTAGTACTGCTCCTGCAGCTTGGTCCAGGTGCCGTCCTGGATCACCTCGTCCAGCGCCTTGTTGAGCGCGTCCTGCAGCTTGGGCCGGTCGTGCGCCACGGCGAACGCGGTGGGCGCCGAGCTGAGCTGCTTCTGCGCCAGCACCACCTTGCCGCCGCTGTCCGCCGCGCTCTGCTCGCCGATCTCGGCCGGCGAGATCCAGGCCTGAGCCGTACCCGACTTCAGCTGGTTGAGCGCGCTGTTGTAGTCCGGCACCCGCACCGGGTTCAGGTTGTTCTTGGTCGCGTAGTCGTCCTGCACGGTGCCCTGGACCACCACCACGCGCTTGCCGGAGAGCTGGTCGAAGCTCTTGATCGGTGAGCCGGCCGGCACGTCGAGGCCGAAGTAGCCGAAGTCGTAGCCGTTGGTGAAGCCCACCGTCTTCTTCCGGGCCTCGGTCACCGTGATCGACGAACTCCCCACGTCGAACTTGTGGTTGGCCACCTGGGAGAGCAGCGCGGAGAAGTCCGTCGAGGCGAACTGCACCTTCAGCCCGGCCTTCGCGGCGACCGCGGTGAACAGGTCGTTGTCGAAGCCGGTGAACTTGCCGTCCTTCAGGTAGACGTTCGGCGGGGCGTCGGAGAGCGTGCCGACGTGTATCGTCCCCGCCTCGATCAGCTGGTACGGGTTGCCGGCGGCCGAGTTGGACGATCCGCCGCCGCACGCGGCGAGCGAGACCACGGCGGCGAGGGCGGTGAAAGCGGACATGACGAGGCGCGAGCGCACGTAAGGCTCCTGAGGGATCGTGAGGAGGCACGCACGGCGCAGCCCATGCCGACCGGGCCCGCGCCCGGTGGGGCACGAACCGTCGGCATCAGCGAACTGCCGTGTGCGAAAGGGGTGGAGAAGAAATCACAAGGAAGCGGGCCCGAACCGGGCCCGCGTGGAGAACCCCGCCTGGCACCCGAGGGCGCCGGCCTGAAAAGGGGTCAGCGGCTGGCGCGACAGCTCATCGCCGTCACGCGGCGCAGGTCGATGTGCCTGCGGGAAACCAGAAAACCAGCCATGCGGGCACTATGCGTGCCGGGCCGCCCGGGAGTCAAATCCGCCCAGCTCAGCGCGGTGGCCGGCGTGGCCCGTCCGCCAGGGCCACTCCTTGCTCACCTCTCCCGAACCGCTCCCCGAACCGCTCCCTGAACCGTTCCCCGGACCGTGCCGGCGGCGGTCCACTGCCCACGGTATGACACAGGGTCAGCATCCGCCACGCAGCGTTGCCGGGCGGAAGGATCCGTTTTACGCTGTTTCTGGCGGTCCGTGCCAGTTCGCGCTGGTCCGGCGCCCCATCTGACGCACCCTCACCGAGCACCCCTGGAGCGCCGCATGACAGGCCTGCCCGAGCCGATCGCCGACGACGCCCGGCGGGCGCTCGAACAGGAACTCGCCCAGCTGCGCGCCGAGCGCGCCGCCGTCGGCAGCACGCTGCGCGGCCACGACGCGGACGAGGTCGGCGACCAGGCCGACCAGGCCGACGAGCTGCAGCGGGCCGACCAGGCCAACCGGCTCGACCGACGGATCGCCGAACTCCAGGTCCGGCTGGAGCAGGCCGCCGTCGCCGGACCGCCGCGCACCGACGCGATCGGCGTCGGCACCTCGCTCACGGTGCGCTTCGACGACGGGACCACCCGGTCCGTGCAGATCGGCGAGCTGGCGAACGAGCTCGACGACTCCCTGGTCACCTCCGACAGCCCGCTCGGGCTGGCGCTGCTCGGCCACCGGGCCGGCGACACGGTCCGGTACACCACCCCTGTCGGCAACGCGGCGGCCGAGGTGCTCTCGATCGACTCCTAGGTCGGCCGGGCCAGGCAGCACACGTCCGCCCCACCGGGCCGGCTCCATGCGGGGAGCCGGCCCGGTGGGGCGGGGTGGGTCGTGTCGAAGCAGGCCGCCTTACATGTCGTCAGTGAGGTCGCCCAACCCGCGGGGCTGGGAGAAGTAGGCGGGGGCGCCGTAGCCGTTCGCCGGGTCGGTGCTGCCGGGCTCGTCGCTGTTCAGGCCCTGGTAGCCGTCCAGGGTGCTGTAGCTCCCGGACAGCTTGGTCACGGTGATGGTGTGGGTGCCGACCGGCAGCCCGGTCGTGGTGTAGACGGGGACGTCGGAGTGCCGCCGGCCGTCGGCGGGCACGGTGTCGACCACGGTCGGCGTGCCGCCGTCGACGCTGACGCCGATGGTGCCCTGGTCGGTGTTCTGCTCGCCGAACACCTGGACGCCGGTGCCGCTGAAGGAGAAGACCGCGGTGGAGCCGTTGGCCTTGGCGTAGTGGACGTCGTCGTTCAGATCGCCGAGGTTGCGGGCGCTGGAGAGGGCGTAGCCGCTGTAGGTGATGGACGGGTCGGTGTCGTCGATCCGCGTGGCCCCGGCGGGCAGCCCGACGGCGATGTCGGAGGCCTGCGTCCCCGAGGGGACCGGCACGGTCAGGAATCCGCCGGACAGGTAGCGCACACCGCCGGCCGGAACGCCCTTGACGGACACCGGGATGCCGGGGGTGAAACCGGAGCCGTCGAGCAGGGCCTGGCCGTTCTTGGAGAAGCCGATGTACTCGACCGTGGCGGGCAGTGCGGTCTCCACGTACTGGTACTGCGCGGTCGGTCCGGCGTCGGCCAGCACGCCGGCCGGCAGGTCGGCCGGGCCCGGGTCGCCCGGAATGGTGGTGTTGTCGTGGTAGGTGGGTGCGCTTCCGCAGCTTCCGTCCCCGCGGTTGGCGGCCCAGTTGCCGGTGAAGCTCACCCGGGAGGTCCGGGGGGTCGGCCAGTTGCAGGAGAACGAGTACCGGTTGTGGAACTCGATGTTGCCGGACATCATGATCCACTGCGATCCGACGTCGGGAGCGGTGGCGTAGCCGCCGTGCCCCAGGTCGAGCACGTTGCCGGTGATGCTCAGCCCGCCGGCGTAGGAGGCGGTGGCGTTCACCGAGCCGTCGCTGTTCAGAACGGTCGGGCCCTGGTGCCCTTCGGTGTAGATCGGGCCGCCGTCACCCCGGTACACCTGCATGGTGCTGTGGATGTGGTTGTTGCTGATGGTGTTGTAGGCGTTGATGTTGCTGGTGGTCTGGTCGTTGCGGGTCGGGCCCTTGAAGACACTGTCGACGTGGCCCTGCCAGGCTCCGGAGGTGATGCCGTCGTAGGGCATGTCGGAGATGTCGTTGTGGCTGATCGTGGTGTGCCGGGTGAACATCATGGTGATGCCGACCGTGCCGAGGTAGTCGTATCCGGCGTGGTGGAGCACGTTGTTGTCCACGGTGTTGCCGGTCATGATCTCGTTCACGCCACCGGCACCGAGCTGGTCGTGCGCCGAGGCGACCGGGTCGGCCGAGCAGTCCTGCACGACGGCGGAGGCCGGGTCGTCGCTGCTGCCGGGGGTCGGGTCGCCGGCGCAGCCCAGCCAGATCGCTGCTGCGCCGATCTGGTCGAAGACGCTGCCGCGCACGGTGTCGTCGTCGCTGCCGTACTTCATGCCCAGCGCGGTGCCGCCCAGGTCCTCGAACCTGTCCGAGAGGAAGGCCACGTTGCGGGCAGCGGTCAACTGGACGTTGGCCAGGGGCTGTCCGAAGGCACCCCAGGGGCACGACCCGGCGGCGGGCTTGGCGAAGCTGCACTCGCCCTGGGTGGCCGGCTGCACCTTGCCGCCGGAGACGGTGTTCGGCTGGTCGACCATCAGTCCGGCCTGGACATCGGCGAATCCGGTCGGGGTGGACGGGGCGTTCCAGGTCGCGGTGGTGAAGCGGAGCCCGGTGAAGGTGAGATCGTGCACGGGCTTGGCCAGCGTGCCGGCCACCGACACCAGCGACTCGACCTGCGGGACCTCGACGTCGAGCGCGGACATCTGCTGCCCGGGTACTGGGTCGTAGTACAGCGTGCTGCTGGAGTCGTCCAGGTACCACTGGCCCGGGTGCAGCCAGGCGCGGGCGTTCTCCAGCAGCGTCGGCGCGGAGTTCGCCAACAGGTTGCGGGGCGTGACGTTGCTGCTGTTGCCCCCATACACGGTGGCCGACTTGTTGGTGAGGTTGTTCCAGCAGGGCTGCGCCATCTTGACCGTGGCGGTACCGGGGCTCGCACCGGCCGCGATGCTGTCGACCGGGCACTCGGAGGAGGCCCAGTCGATCCCCGTCTGCGGTGACCACTCGAACTGGATGTCGTGCACCTGCGCCGCGTTCAGGCCCGAGGCCATGGCGAGCAGCGCGGCGGCGGTGTCCGCGTCCTTGACCTGGAAGCCGGTCGAGTCCGAGGAGTTCAGCGTCCACCCCAGGTCGGCGGGCTTCGTCTGTGCCACCGGGGTGTCCACCCCGTTGATGTAGACCTGCCTGGTGCGGGTGCCGGCCGGCACCTTCGTGGACACCAGGCCGCTGCCCGCCACCGGGGTCCACGCGGTGGCCCGGTAGCCGCCGGAGACCACCGGGTGGGCACCCGGCGCCGCCTGCCACACCACCGGGTGGCCCGGCCGGCCGGAATCGGCGGCGCCGAACGACAGGCCGGTGGTCAGCCGGTACGTCCCGTCGCCGACCAGGACGGTCACGTCGGCGCCCGGCTTGGCGCTCAGGACCTTCTTCACCCGTGCCTGCGCTGCGGACAGGGAACACGGCGCCGACGAGGTGCACGCCGCGTTCGGGTCGGCTGACGGCGAGGTGTAGAACGTCGTGGAGGCGGCCGCCTGGGCCGTTCCCGCGAAGCTCATCCCTCCGATGATTAGTCCAGCTGTGGCGAGAAGACTCCCGCCTCGGAATCGCGTCATGCGAAACCTCTCAGGGTGGGGGATCGAGCGGCTCGGGACCATCGCGATGACAGCGTGTGGGCAAGCCGGCCTGCCATATCGGGCGCTAGCCAAGGACTTTGACGGCTCGTCACTACGATGGGTCGTGACATCGACAGGAATGCAACGTCGACCAGATCGACGTCATGGCGCCCTGCCAGCGTCCCGGCGGCAGCTCATGACATGCAATACATCGGATCTATTGATCGAGGATGCTATAGCAGCCCGTAACGTGCTGGCAATACGTCCGACATCCTGTGAGGCGCAGGGTTCCGAGCGGCTCGCAGTGCGTCACCCACGGGCTTCGAAGCAGGGCTCCGGACTGCATGGCCGGCACCGTCGCGGCTTCGGGGGGCAGGGCTGATTCGTCGGACCATGCCGCGGTGGCCGAGGTTCCCGCCGAGTGAAGCGGTCGCGGATTTCCCTATGAAACCGGGACACATCTCCTAAATCGGCGCCCAATCAACAGGGCTGCGGGGCTTGACATCGGATGTATTGTCACGCCACCGTGGTGCCCCACCAGCACCCCGCATCAGGCCCCACCCAGGCCTCTCCGGCCCCGGCGACGCTGCGGGCCCCAGTTCGACACCCACCCCACCCCCCGCGACGCGGCGGGGAGCCGCGAACGCTCCGCCGCGGACAGAAGGACTGCACAGATGCGACCCATCCCTCCCCAAACCCTCCGGCTCAGACTCCTGGCCTCCGCCGGTGCCGTCACCCTGGCGGCCGGCTTCACCGCGTTCACCTTCGGCGCCGCCAACGCCGCGAGCCCCGCCGCCCCGGTCACCCTCTACGCCTCGCCCACCGGCAGCGGATCCAAGTGCTCGGCCTCGGAGCCCTGCTCGCTCGGCGGTGCGCAGAGCGCCGTCCGCGGCCTCAACCCCGGCCGCAAGGGCGGAGATGTCACCGTCGACCTGTTGGACGGCACCTACCGGCCCACCAGCACCTGGGCGTTCTCCGCCGCCGACTCCGGGAGCCCGGGCCACCCGGTCGTCTGGCAGGCCGCGCCCGGCGCGCACCCCGTGATCTCCGGCGCCTCCCAGGTCACCGGCTGGACCCAGGTCGGAACCTCCGGCGTCTGGTCCGCCCCGGTGCCCGCCGGGAGCGCGAGCCGGCAGCTTTACGTGAACGGGCACGAAGCGCCCATCGCGCAGGCGAGCCGGACGGAACTGGGCTTCAACGCCGCCGGCAGGTGGGGCGGTTCCTCCACCGGCTACGACATCAGCAATGACAGCACGGCCACCGCCTGGTTCGCCGCCCTCACCCCCGCCCAGGTGGCCGGGGTGGAGTTCACCTACCCGGGTGGCAACGGCCAGTGGACCGAGCCCCGCTGCCGCGTCGCCTCCTACGCCGACGGCAAGCTGACCATGGCCCAGCCGTGCTGGGCCGACACGACCGCGCGCTCCGGCTTCAGCCAAGGCAGCGGCGGCCTGCCCTCGATGCCTCCCAACTCCAGGCCGACCCTGATCGAGAACGCCCGGACCCTGCTGCACCCCGGGCAGTGGTTCCTCGACTCCGCCGCGAACACGCTCTACTACCAGCCGTCCGCCGGGCAGCAGATGAGCGGCCTGGACGTCGAACTCCCCCACCTGGAGAGCCTGGTCCAGGGGGCCGGGACGCTGGCCGCGCCGCTGCACGACCTGACCCTCAAGGGCCTGCAGTTCTCCTACGCCACCTGGAACGCGCCGTCCGCCCCGTCCGGTTTCGCCGAGGTGCAGAGCAACCTGCGGTTCACCGGCGCCACCAACCAGAACATGTGCACCCACTCCCACCCCGCCGGCTCCTGCCCGTGGGGCTCGCTGACCCAGCCGCTGGCCAACGTCGCCTTCACCGCCGCGAAGAACGTCACCCTGACCGGCAACCGCTTCGCCGAACTCGGCGGCGCCGGACTGAGCCTGATGTACGGCGCGGCCGACACCCAGGTGCGGGGCAACGAGTTCACCGACATCGCCTCGACGGGCCTGCTGCTCGGCTGCACCTCCGACCCCAACCCCACCAACCCCAACCCCACCACCGACCCCGACACCCCCGACGTGATCAAGCAGGGCTGCACGCCCGATGCCTCGGCGGTCAGTGGGGACACCATCGGCACCAATGAGATCCTCACCGGCACCGCGGTCTCCGACAACGTGATCCACCACGTCGGCACCGACTACCCCGCCGCCCCCGGGATCACGCTGCTCTTCTCCCAGGGCACCACGATCACCCACAACGACCTCTACGACCTGCCCTACACCGGGATCACCGCGGGCGTCATCCAGGGCCACGTCGACCAGGCCAGGACGCCGCAGAACAGCGTCAACATCAACCAGGACAACACGATCAGCGACAACCTCATCCACGACTACCTCTCCGTGCGCTCGGACGGCGGCGCGGTCTACGTCGAGGGCCACCAGGCCCAGTACTACGACGCCAACGGGAAGCCGGTCGGCTACAAGGCCGCCGACCCGACCCGGACCCTCGCCCACGGCCTCCAGGTGACGGGCAACGTCGCCTACAACGGCGGCAACGCCAACTTCACCTACTACGACGACGCCGGTTCCGAGTGGATCAACTGGCAGGGCAACGTCGCCTTCAGCGCAGGGCGGTACGCCACCGGCGGGTGCAGCCCGACCGGACACATCTGGGTCACCGGCAACTACACCTCGGCCGCCGTCAACGTCCAGTCGTGCAACGGCCCGACCGACATGCACGTCAGCGGGAACACCAAGATCCCCGGACACCCCGGGCCCGACGACCTGTCGGCGCTGCCCGCGGCGCTGCTGAACGGTGCGGGCGTGCGCGCCGCGAACCACCCGCTGCCCGCCGCGGGGGCCCAGTCGTTCTACACCTCGGAGGTCTCGGCCACCGACCAGGTGCTGGTAGCCGGTGAAGGCTTCACCGCCAACACCCAGGTCTACGAGGGCGACACGCCCGTCAGCAGCTCCGACATCCACGTCCTGTCCAGCGGACTCCTCGTCGCCACGGTCCGGCCCGGGACCCAGAGCAGCCAGATCTGGGTCGGCAACCGCATCGACGACACCGACCCGGCGATCGCCTACAACGGGTTCAAGGACGGCTCGCACCGCGGCTACGGCGACCTCGGCGACGACGTCCACTGGGCCACCAAGGACGGCTCCACCGCCAGCTACACCTTCACCGGCGGCTTCGTCCAGGTCTACGGCGAGCAGTCCACCGACCAGGGCACCCTGGGCGTCACCATCGACAACGGCACCCAGCAGACCGTCAACACCGTGCCCGCCGACGGACAGCGCCACACCAACGTGCCCGTCTACACCGCCAGCGGCCTCGACTCCGGCACCCACACCATCACCGTCACCAAGCTCTCCGGCCAGTACGCCACCCTCGACGGGTTCGGCACGGGGGCCACCGCACCGTCCTGGACCCGCCTCGACGACACCGACGAGGCGATCGCCTACGACGGGTTCACCACCAGCGCGCACCGCGGCTACGGCGACCTCGGCGACGACGTCCACGCCGCCACCGAGGACGGCTCCACCGCCACCTACCACTTCACCGGCAGCTACCTCCAGGTCTTCGGCGAGCAGTCCACCGACCAGGGCACCCTGGGCATCTCCATCGACAACGGCACCCAGCAGATCGTCAACACCGTGCCCGCCGACGGACAGCGCCACAGCAACGTGCCCGTCTACACCGTCAGCGGCCTCGGCCCCGACTCCCACACCGTCGTCGTCACCAAGCTCTCCGGCACCTACGCCACGCTCGACGGCTTCGGAGCCCTGTAGCCACCGACCGCGAATGACTCCGGCGGAGCGTCCAGACGCTCCGCCGGAGTCATTCGCGGTCGGTGATCCCGGCCACACAGCCGGTGCCTCCAAGGTGAACTGATGGTCCGTCAGAGTTCCCACGCCACCGGTAGGCCGGCCGCCGCGCCGTCGGCGGAGTAGTCGTGGACCACGTCCAGCAGCTCGGCCATCCGGGCCTGCCAGGCGATGTTCACCGGCAGGTGCTCCAACTCGGCGAGCAGGCGGGCGTAGTCCTCGCACTCCAGCAGGTGGAACAGCTCGCATCCGCTGCGCCAGATCGTCCAGGAGCCGACCCCGGCCGCCCGGATGGCGGCGGCGAGCTCGGCGGGCACCGCTCGGTGCGCGGCCTCGTACTCCTCGATCCGGTCCTCGCGGACCCGGGTGTGCAGGGCGATCCTCATGGTTGGTACTCCGGGTGGCTGGGGTTCGACGATGATGACGTGCAGGTCTGGTTCTCGCGGGCGACGGCCCGGGCGGTCCGCCTCGGCTCAGCTCCCCGTAGGGGTGGGGACCTCGGGCGACAGCAGGCCCAAGTCCTTGAGGTCGTGCCAGAGTTCGGCCGGCACGGGGTGCTGGAGCAGTGCGGCGGCGTCCTCGGCCTCGGCGGCGCTGCGGGTGCCGACCAGGACGCTCGCCACGGCCGGGTGCCCGAACGGGAACTGCAGGGCGGCTGCCCGCAGCGGCACGCCGTGGCGTTCGCAGACGGCCTTCAGCTCCAGGGCGCGGTGCAGCAGGTCGTCGGGCGCCGCCGCGTAGTCGAAGGTGGCGCCGGGCTTGGGGTCGGCCAGCAGGCCGGAGTTGAAGACACCTCCGACGACCACGCCGACCCCGCGTTCGGCCGCCAGCGGCAGCAGTTCGTCGAGGCCGCGCTGGTCGAGCAGGCTGTAGCGGCCGGCCAGCAGGACCACGTCGAGGTCGGCCTCGCGGACGAACCGGGCGAGCAGGTCGGCCTGGTTCATGCCGACGCCGATCGCGCCGAGCACGCCCTGGTCGCGCAGCCGGGCCAGCTCCGGGAGGGCCTGGGTGAGGGCCTGTTCGGCGTGGTCGTCGGGGTCGTGCAGGTAGGCGACGTCGATCCGGTCCACCCCGAGCCGGTTCAGGCTCTCCTCGACGGAGAACCCCACGCCCGTGGCGCTGAAGTCCCAGCGCCGCCGGTGGGTGGCGGGCACGGCGAAGCCGTTGGCGAGGTCGTCGCCGTCGGCCTCCGGGGCCGGTTCGAGCAGCCGGCCGACCTTGGTCGACAGCACGTACTGGTCCCGGGGCCGGTCGCGGAGCGCCTCGCCGAGCCGCCGCTCGGACAGGCCGAGGCCGTAGTGCGGGGCGGTGTCGAAGTAGCGGATACCGGCCTGCCAGGCGGCGTCCACCGCCGCCTCGGCCTGGGCGTCGGAGACCGGGGTGAACAGGTTGCCGATGCCGGCGGCGCCGAAGGCCAGCGCGCTGACCCGGACGGCGCTGGAGCCGAGGCGGTGCCGGGGGATCGTCACGGCGCCGGCTCCGCTCGCAGGCGCAGGCCCGCCATGCCGCCGTCGACCGGGAGCGCGGTGCCGGTGGTGCTGGCGGCGGCGGGGGAGGCGAGGTAGGCGATGGCGGCGGCCACCTCCCGGGCGGTGACCAGGCGGCCGGTGGGCTGACGGGCGTTCAGCGCGGCGCGCTCGGCTGACGGGTCGTCGGCGGCGTCGAGCAGCCGGCCGACCCACGGGGTCTCCACGGTGCCGGGGTTGACGCAGTTGACCCTGATTCCCTCGCGCACGTGGTCGGCGGCCATCGCCAGGGTCAGCGAGAGCACCGCGCCCTTGCTCGCCGAGTAGAGGGCGCGCTGCGGCAGGCCGGCGGTGGCTGCGATCGAGCAGGTGTTGACGATCGCGGCGTGCGCGGAGTTCCGCAGGTGCGGCAGCGCGGCCCGGCTCACCCGCACGATGCCCAGCACGTTGACGTCCAGCACCCGGTGCCACTGCTCGTCGGGGTTGTCGGCCACCGTGCCGGTGGCGCCGATGCCGGCGTTGTTGACCAGGATGTCGATGCCGCCCAGGCGTTCGGCCGCGCCGGCCACCGCGTCGCGGACCGAGGCGTCGTCGCTGACGTCGGCGGTGAAGCCGAGCAGCGGCTCGGTGAGGCTGCTCGGGTCGAGGTCGAGCACGGCGACCTGGGCGCCGCGCGCACTCAGCAGCTCCGCCGTGGCCAGGCCGATGCCGGAGGCGCCGCCGGTGACCACCGCCTTCAGGCCGTCGAGGCTGATGGCGGTCATGCGGTCGGCTCCGTCGTGATGGGCTCCGCGGTCGTGCCGGCCAGGTCGGCCGCCCAGAACGCGCCGAGCGGGTAGCTGAAGGTGTCGATGGTGGCCTGGTGCATCTGGGCCGAGAACCCGGGGCGGGAGGGGGCCTGGTAGTGGCCGTTGTTGATCACCACCGGGTCGAGGAAGTGCTCGTGCAGGTGGTCGACGTACTCGATGACCCGGTCCTCGGTGGTGCCGGAGAGCGCGACGTAGTCGAACATCGACAGGTGCTGCACCAGTTCGCACAGGCCCACGCCGCCGGCGTGCGGGCAGACCGGGACCTCGAACTTGGCGGCGAGCAGCAGGATCGCCAGGTTCTCGTTGACGCCCGCGACCCGGGCGGAGTCCAGTTGCAGGACGTCGATCGCCTCGGCCTGGAGCAGCTGCTTGAAGACGATCCGGTTCTGCACGTGCTCGCCGGTGGCGACCTTGACGGGGTGGACCTCGCGCCGGATGGTGGCGTGGCCGAGGATGTCGTCGGGGCTGGTGGGTTCCTCGATCCAGTACGGGTCGAACTCGGCCAGCGCCCAGGTCCATTCGATCGCCTGGTCGACGTCCCAGCGCTGGTTGGCGTCGATCGCCATCCGGATGTCTGGGCCGACGGCCTCCCGGGCGGTGCGGCAGCGCCGGATGTCGTCGGCCAGGTCGGCGCCGACCTTCAGCTTGATCTGGGTGTAGCCGTCGGCGACCGCCTGCTTGGCCAGTCGGATCAGCTTCTCGTCGGAGTAGCCGAGCCAGCCGGGCGAGGTGGTGTAGGCGGGGTAGCCGCGGGTCAGCAGGTGGTCGGCCCGGTCGGCGGCACCGGCCCTGCCCCGGCGGAGTAGGTCCAGCGCGTCCTCGGGGGTGAGGGCGTCACTGATGTAGCGGAAGTCGATCTGGGAGACCAGCCACTCGGGCTCGGCGTCGGCGAGCAGCTGCCACAGCGGCTTGCCCTCGCGCTTGGCGGCCAGGTCCCAGACGGCGTTGACCACGGCGCCGATCGCCATGTGCATCACGCCCTTCTCCGGGCCGAGCCAGCGCAGTTGGCTGTCGCCGATCAGGTCGCGGGAGAGCGAGCCGGGGTCGGCGCACAGGTCCGCGACCGAACGGCCGACCACGTGCTCGCGCAGCGCGTCGATGGCGGCGACCTGCACGTCGTTGCCGCGGCCGATGGTGAAGGTGAAGCCGTGGCCCTCGTGCCCGCCGGCGGAAGTCCGCAGGATCACGTAGGCGGCGGAGTAGTCGGGGTCGGGGTTCATCGCGTCGGACCCGTCCAGCTCCCGGGAGGTGGGGAACCGGATGTCGTAGGTGTCGAGGGCGGTGATCCGCGCAGGGGTGGGGGAGGAGGCGAGCACGTCGGTGCCTTTCACGCGTCGCTGAACGACTGGCGCTTGCTGCCGGGTCAGTTGCTGGAGACGCATCGTGGATTGCCCATACACAGCCAGATACATCGGAGCTCTCTGGCTGACTCCGACCATACGAGCAGGGGCTCGACGGGCGCAAGAAGTCATCCGATGTCTCTTCCGGGGTCAGCTGGGACTACCGGCAATTCCGCACCTCAAGGAAGTGATTGCGGTCCACGCTGCACTGTCTGGAAGCCCGGATGTCACAAATGGGAATCATCAGAGGTCTGCTCTTGTCAGCCACGTTTCCGGCTCGTAAGGTCCTCGGTACCGCAAGCCATCCGATGATTGCGAGGGCGCTCTCCGTCACCACCACCCCTGCGAGCGTCATGGATCGGCACCGGCTGCCCGCCCGGAAACGAGGGCCGAGTGGGCAGCCGGTCCCGGGCCCCGAGCGGACTCACCACGACCACGCTCACGCGGGTCCCGTCCGAAGAGCCCTACCGCACTGCTCCCCCCACCCGCGCCGCAGCGCGCGATCTGCACTTCAGTCAAGGAGACCAGCACCATGGCCACTCGCTCCTCCAGAGTCGCGGCGACCGCCGCCACCGTGATCGTGTTGGCGGGTCTCGCCACCGCCTGCAACCGCGGCAGCTCGGCCGGCTCCGCGGCGAGCGGCAAGCCGAAGATCGGCATCGACCTGCCGCGCGCAGACTCCGACTTCTGGAACTCCTACGCGCAGTACATCAAGTCGGGCGTCTCCTCCCAGGGCCTGAACACCCTGCCGGTGACCAACTCGCAGAACGACGTCACCAAGCTGGTCGCCAACGTCCAGGTCTTCGAGAACACCGGCGCCAAGGCCGTGGTGATGGCCCCTCAGGACACCGGCGCGATCGCCTCCACCCTGGACACCCTCGCCGCCAAGAAGATCCCGGTGGTCAGCGTGGACACCCGCCCCGACAAGGGGCAGGTGTACATGGTGGTGCGCGCCGACAACAAGGCGTACGGCACCAAGGCCTGCGAGTTCCTCGGCAAGCAGCTCGCCGGCAAGGGCAAGGTCGCCGAACTCCAGGGCGACCTCACCTCGATCAACGGCCGCGACCGCTCCGAGGCCTTCGCCTCCTGCATGAAGAGCGAGTTCCCCGGCATCCAGGTGATCGAGCTGGCCACCAACTGGGACGGCTCGGTCGCCTCCAGCAAGCTGCAGACCACGCTCGCCCAGAACCCGGACCTGAACGGCATCTACATGCAGGCCGGCGGCGTCTTCCTGCAGCCGACCCTGGCCTTGCTCCAGCAGAAGGGCCTGCTCAAGCCGGCCGGCCAGCCCGGCCACATCAGCATCGTCTCCAACGACGGCATCCCGCAGGAGTTCGACGCGATCCGCAAGGGCCAGATCGACGCGACCATCTCGCAGCCCGCCGACCTCTACGCCAAGTACGCCCTGTACTACGCCGAGTCCGCCGCCGAGGGCAAGACCTTCCAGCCCGGCCCCACCGACCACAACTCGACGATCATCTCGCTGCCCAACGGCCTGGAGGACCAGCTGCCCGCCCCGCTGGTCACCAAGGACAACGTCGACGACAAGTCCCTGTGGGGCAACAACGTCGGCCACTGACCCCCGACCCACCCGGCGCGGCGGCCCACCGCACCCCTGCGACAGCCGCCGCCCTCTCCGTGGAAAGGTAGGACACCCGCCATGGCGGACCCCAGCCCCGCCCGGGGCCCCGTCGTCGAGGCCGACGGGATCAGCAAGCGCTTCGGCGCCACCGTCGCCCTGCGCGACGCCCGCATCTCGGTCGCCCCCGGCGAGTCGCACGCGCTGGTCGGGCGCAACGGCGCGGGCAAGTCCACCCTCGTCTCGATCCTGACGGGCCTTCAGCAGGCCGACACCGGCACCCTGCGCTTCAACGGCGAGCCGGCCCCCGCCGCCGGCGACACCGACGCCTGGCGCGCCCGGGTCGCCTGCGTCTACCAGCGCTCCACCATCATCCCGGCGCTCAGCGTCGCCGAGAACCTCTTCCTGAACCGGCAGAGCCTCAGCGCCCTGCGGCCCGTCAGCTGGAAGAAGCTGCGGGCCCGGGCCGGCGAACTGCTCGGCGAATACGGCGTGGACGTCGATCCGAACGCCCGCGCCGAGGAACTGACGGTCGAGCAGCGGCAGTTCGTGGAGATCGCCCGGGCGCTCTCGTTCGGCGCCCGGTTCATCATCCTCGACGAGCCCACCGCCAAGCTGGACGCCCGCGGCATCGAGCGGCTCTTCGCCAAGCTGCGCGAACTCCAGGCGCAGGGCGTCGCGTTCCTGTTCATCTCGCACCACCTCCAGGAGGTCTACGACCTCTGCGCCACCGTGACGGTGTACCGCGACGCCCGGCACATCACCACCGCCCCGGTCGCCGACCTCGACCAGCAGGCCCTGGTGGAGGCGATGACCGGCGAGGCCTCGCGCGGCACCGGGCCCGCCTGGTCCGTGACCGGACGGGGCACGTCGGCCGGCACGCCGCTGCTGCAGGCCACCGGGCTCAGCCTGGCCGGCTCCTACCAGGACTGCTCGCTGACCGCCCGGGCCGGCGAGGTGGTCGGGCTGGCCGGCGCGGCCGCCAGCGGCAACGTCCAGTTCGGCGAGACGCTGGCCGGACTGCACCGCCCGCAGGCCGGCACGATCACCGTCGCCGACCGCCCGGTGCGCACGGGCAAGGTCCCGGCCGCGCTCGCCGCCGGCATCGGCTTCGTCCCGGAGGACCGCCACATCCAGGGCCTGGTGCCGCAGCGCAGCGTCGCGGAGAACGCCACCCTGACCGTGGGCGACCAGCTGGGCCCGTTCGGCACCGTGCTGCCCTCGCGCACCAAGGCCTTCGCCGAGCGCATGATCGCCGACCTGGACATCAAGACCCCCGGGGCCACCACCCCCGTCTCGGCGCTCTCCGGCGGCAACCAGCAGAAGGTCGTCATCGCCCGAGCACTCGCGACCCAGCCGCACGTGCTGGTCGCCATCCGCCCCACCAACGGCGTGGACATCAAGTCCAAGGAGTCCCTGCTCGGCACCATCCGCCAGGTCGCCGACCAGGGCAGGACCGCCGTGATCGTCTCGGACGAACTCGACGACCTGCGCGCCTGCGACCGCGTGCTGGCCATGTTCCACGGCCGCGTCGTCGCCGAGTTCGAACACGGCTGGAGCGACGAACAGCTGGTCACCGCCATGGAGGGCATGACCGGCCCGACCGACCCGAAGGAAGACCATGTCACCCACCACTGACCTCAGTGGGCCCCCGGCCACCGCCGCCCTGGTCCCCGCCGGTCGCCGCTTCGACCTGGCCCGCTACCGCGACCTGTCCCTGGTGCCGGTCCTGCTGGTCCTGGGCATCATCGGCTTCGCCGTCTCGCCCGCCTTCCTCACCACCGACAACCTGCTCGGCGTCGGCCAACAGGCCACCGAGCTCAGCCTGCTGGTGCTCGGCGAGGCACTGATCCTGATCGCCGGCCGGATGGACCTCTCGCTGGAGTCCACCATCGGCGTCGCCCCGGTGATCGCCATGTGGCTGGTCCTGCCCGACCACGGCGGCCGCTTCAACGGCATCGGCCTCTTCCCGAGCTGGACCGCCATCCCGCTCTGCCTCGCCGTCGGCGCCGTGATCGGCGCGATCAACGGCTTCCTGATCCTCAAGCTGCGCCTCAACGGCTTCATCGTCACCCTCGGCGCGCTCACCCTGCTGCGCGGCCTCCAAGTCGCCGTCTCCCAGGGTCAGTCCATCGTCGACGTGCCCTCCTCCTTCCGCTACCTGGGCTCCGCCAGCTGGTTCGGCGCACCCGCCGCGATCTGGATCTGCGCCCTGCTCTTCCTGCTCGGCGGCTGCGCGCTGGCCTGGCTGCGGCACGGCCGCGCGCTGTACGCGATCGGCGGCAACGCCGAGGCCGCCCGCGCGGCGGGCATCCGGGTGGACCGGATCGTCTGGATCGTGCTGATCCTCGGCGGCACCCTGGCCGCCTTCGCCGGCGTGCTCTACACCGGCCACTACGGCTCGATCTCCGCCGACCAGGGCAACGGCTGGATCTTCCAGGTCTTCGCCGCCACCGTGATCGGCGGGGTGAGCCTCAACGGCGGCCGCGGCACCCTGTTCGGCGCCCTCACCGGTGTGCTCACCCTCCAACTGGTCGTCAACGTGATGACCCTGGCCGGCGTCCCGCCGCTGTGGAACCAGTTCCTCAACGGCGCGATCATCATCGTCGCGCTGATCATCTCCCGCTTCGCCTCCGGCGAGAAGCAGGAGTGACGGACCGTCAGATCTGAACCACGGAGCCGCCGGAGCGGCGCGATCACCCGGTGCGAGGCCGCCGATCGCGCCGCCCCGGCCCCCAGGTCGTACCAGTACAGCCGAACCAGCACAGGGAGGTGCGGGAACCATGGCGGTGACCGACCAGGCGATCGAGAAGATCAAGGAGATGATCGTCTCGGGCACGCTGAGCCCGGGAGCGCGGCTGCCCAACGAGGCCGACCTCTCCGAACAACTCGGCCTCTCCCGCAGCTCGCTGCGCGAGGCCGTCCGAGCCCTCACCGCGATGCGGATCCTCGTCGCCAAGCAGGGCGACGGCACCTACGTCTCCGGCCTCGAACCGCACCTGCTGCTGGAGGCGATGACCTTCGCCGCCGACGTCTCCCACGGCCACACCGCCCGCCAACTCCTGCAAGTCCGGCGCCTGTTGGAACCACAGGCCGCCGCCCTGGCCGCCGGCCTGCTCAGCGGCGACCAGCTCGCCGCCCTGCGCACCATCCTCGACCGCAGCGAACAGGCCGCCACCATCGAGGAATTCATCGAACTCGACGTCGAGTTCCACCGCACCATCGCCGACGCCGTCGGCAACCCGGTCCTCTCCACCCTGCTCGGCATCCTCTCCACCCACACCCAGCGCCTGCGCATCGTCCGCGGCACCATCCTCCAGCCCCCGGCCGGAGGGACCCCCGCGCCCAGCGCGCGCGAACAGGCCCACCGCGAGCACGAGACCATCTGGCGGGCGCTGGTCGCCCGCGACGCCACCCTCGCGGCCGGCGCCAGCGCGGTGCACGTGGCCGCCGTGGAGGACTGGCTGGCCAGCGGAAGCACGCACGACCCCGCCGTCCTCGCCGGCATCACCCCGTAGCACCCACGTCGAGGCCCCGGACCTCCGACTCTCCGCCGCCCGGCGTGAGAACCCCCACTGCCAGGACGGTCTGACGACACGTGAAGAGACGCACCGCACCCCCGGCGGCAGTCAGCGCCACCATCCTGCTACTGACCGGCTCCCTCGCCGCCTGCTCGACCAGCCCCGCCCCGACGCCCGCCGGCGCGGCGGCCGCCATCGGGATCGACAACCCGCGTACCGACACCGCCTTCTGGAAGGCCTACGCGCAGTACCTCGCACACGACGCCGCCGACCAGCACCTGAGCGTGCTCCCGCCGACCGAATCGGACGGCGACGACGCGAAGTTCACCGCGAACGTCACGGCACTCGCCACCCACGGCCCCAAGGCGATCGTCATGGCACCGCAGGACACGGTCAACACCGGAGCCGTGCTCGACGACCTGCTCGCCAGGCACATCGACGCGGTCAGCGTCGACACCGTGCCGGAGACCGGCTACGTCTACATGGTGGTGCGGGCCGACAACCGGGCCCTGGGCACCCAGGCCTGCGAGTTCCTCGGCAAACGGCTCGGCGGCACGGGCAAGGTCGCCGAACTGCAGGGCGCGCTGGCCTCGATCAACGGCTACGACCGCTCCCAGGCCTTCGCCTCCTGCATGAAGAACGAGTTCCCCCGGATCCAGCTGATCGAGCTGGCCACCGACTGGACCGGCGCCGTCGCCTCCGCCAAGCTCCGGTCCGCGCTGGCCGGCAACCCCGACCTGAACGGCGTCTACCTGCAGTCCGGCGGCGCCTTCCTCCAGCCCACCCTCGCCCTGCTCCAGCAGCAGGGCCTGCTCAAGCCCGCCGGCCAGCCCGGCCACATCACCATCGCCGCCAACGACGGCACCCCGCAGGAGCTCGACGCGATCCGCAAGGGCCAGATCGACGCCACCGTCTCCCAACCCGCCGACCTCTACGCCAAGTACGCCCTGTACTACGCCGAGGCCGCGGCCCAGGACAAGACCTTCCAGCCCGGCCCGACCGACCACGACTCGACCGTCATCCAGCTCCCCAACGGCCTGGAGGACCAGCTCCCGTCCTCGCTGGTCACCAAGGACAACGTCGACGACAAGGCGCTCTGGGGGAACGCCACCGGCGCCTGACGGCGGTGCCGCTGGCACCTGACGGCAGCGCTCGTGCCGACGGCAGGCAGCTGACCGCCGCACGGGGCGGGCCCCAGCGGCGCCCGGGTGGGTGGTCTCAGCCGTTCCGGTGGGGTGGTTCCCAGACCGAGCAGTCGTGGGCGAAGAGGACTCGTTGTGGGTCGAAGTCGCTGAGGCGCTCCAGCCAGGGTTGGTAGGTGGGAAGCGGCTGTTCTAGGCCTTGGCGGGCTGCATGGTGAGCCAGGTGGTCCGATGCGAAGTGGGACGCGAAGTCGTGTGCCTGGCCGGCGAGGACCACGGTGCCATCGCTCTGTCGGACCACGAGCGACTGGTGCCCTTCGGTGTGCCCGGGGGTGGGGATGATCCGGACCCCCGGCCAGACCTCGACCTCGCCGTCGATCTCCTCGTAGGTCGCGCCGGGAAAGTCGATGAGTTGGTCGATGGTGTAGCCGCCTCGGCGGGCAGCGGCCAACTCCACGGCCTGCACCAGGATCGGCTTGCCGCCGAGCAGTGGGTTCCCTCCGCAGTGGTCGAAGTGGAGGTGGCAGTTCACGACCAGGGAGACGTCCGCGAGGGTGACTCCCGCAGCCGCTAGGGCGCTCTCCAACGCCCTGCGCTGGGGTCGGTAGTGGGCTTCGGTCTCGGGATCCACGGCACCGACGCCGGTGTCGAAGAGGATCAGTCTGTCGTCGCGCCGCACCAGATAGGCGAGCACGGGTTCAACTCGCGGCTGAGGGCCACCGGTCTCCGAGGCAGGTCGGACGAAGTAGCCCAGGTCGAGTCGACGCACCGCCGTGTCATTGCCCATCCGGTCATCGTGGCAGGCAGCCGCGTCCGTTCCGGGGCTGTCCGCCGAGAGCGGACGCGGACGGACGTGCTGTGCGGACAGCCGATCCGGCTCCCCGCCGTGCCGATTCCGGGCCAGTGATCATAGGCGGCCAGTGACCGCATGACGGGCCGGCCGGTGTGCCGCAGGTGGGTGTGCGCGTGACGCAGCTACCTGGCCTCGGACGTGAAACCGAGCATCGCCAGCATCTAGGATCCCCGACTGACGGTGCATCGCGTACGGTGCACGGCGCCCGCGGTGCGGGAGCAGGACGGGGAACGGGGGAGCAGCCGTGGTGTGGCTGGCGGTGGGGAGGGTGGGGCACGACGCCCACCCGCTCGGGTTCGACGGCATCTGGGGGCTGATCGCCCTGGCGTTGCTGCTCGGCTGGGTGGCGGTCTTCCGCAGGGAGCTGCGGCGCAGCAAGGCAGGGTTCGGCACCGGACCCGGGTTCACCGCCGGGCCGCCCGCCGACTCCGCGCCGGTCTCGCCCGCCCTCGCCGCGCTGATCGTCGGCGGCGTCTGGGCCCGCGCCGACGCCGAGGCGGCCACCCTGCTCGACCTGGCCGCCCGCGGCCTGATCAGGATCGACCCGACCGGCCCCGGCGCGCGCGACGCGCTGGTCACCGTGACCGCCGACGCCGCGCAGGCGGAGGCGCTGCTGCCGTACGAGCGGCAGGTGCTGCACAGGGTGGCCCGGATCGCGGTCGGCGGCCAGGTGCCGCTGGGGGCGCTGGCCCGCGGCGGCACCGGCCAGAGCTCGACCTGGCAGCGGGAGTTCCGCAAGGCGGTCGAGGCGGAGGGCCGCGAGCGCGGCCTGCTGCGGGACCGCTACGACCGCAGTCGGCGGCGCCTGCTGATGCTGCTCGCGGTGCTGCCCGTCGCCGCCTTCTGGCTCGCGATGGCTCTCCCGCACGGCAGTTGGATCGGCAGCCCGCCGCTCGCCCTGCTGCCGTGGCTGCTGGTGGCCGGCACCGCCGACGCGGCCGGCAAGTTCCCGGTGGCCACCGCGGCGGCCCGCCCGGAGCACTGGCAGCAGTACGGCGAGCGGCTGGCCGCCGAGGGCGCCGCCACCCGCACGCCAGCCTCGGCGACCACTGGCGACCGCACCCTCGCCTACGCGGCGGCGCTCGGCGTCGCCCGCACCGCCGCCGCGGCCGTCCGCTTCGGCACCCCCGACCCGCGCCGGGCCTGGTCCACCCAGGGCGGGCAGTGGCACCAGGTGCAGCTGCGCCGGGCCCGGTTCGGCAGCCTCGCGGCGCCCGGCCGGATGGCGGCGGTGGGCGGGACCGCCGGACTGCTGCTGCTCGGCCTGGTCGCCCTGGTGGTGCGCGCGGCCGGGCAGCGCGACGCGTGGGGCCAGCCCGTGGTCTCCGCGCCCGCCGCCGTCTACGGCGGTGGCCTGCTGGGCGCGTTGGCCCTGGTCGGCCTGGCCTGCGCGGCGATCGGGATCCTCGACCTGCGGCACCGTCAGGAGGTCGTCGGCGAGCTGGTCCGGGCCCACCGGACCGCCGTGGGCGGCAAGCAGCCCGCCCGGGTGGCGGTGGATCCGGGCACCGGCGGGACGATCTGGGTGCTGCCGGTGCGCCCGGAGCTGCTGGACGGGCTGACGGAGGGTCAGCGGGTGCGGCTCACCCGCTCCCGCTGGCGCGGGTACGTGCACGACGTCGTCCCCGACGACGCGCACCCGGCCGCTGGGGGCCGGCCGGGTGCGATCGGCGGGGCGTCAGGGATGGACGGATCGGGAATGGGTTGACCGGGTGTCAGGCCCAGGACCCCGGGGTCCTGGGCCGTCCGAGGTCAGGGTGTCAGGGTGTCAGGGTGTCGGAGAGCGTCAGGCGTCGGCGCAGATCGCGAAGACGCTGATGCCCACGGAGCCGGCGCCGGGCTGGTGGCCGACGCCGATCCAGCCGTCGTTGTTGTCGGTCGGGAAACTGCCGTTCAGGATCGAGTCGTTGCCGCGCGCCTCGGCGCCGCCGCCGATCGCCTTCTTGCCGGCCGGGCAGTAGACGGTGCGGCGCTCGAAGTTGCCGACGTTGGCGTTGCCCAGCCTGACCACCTGGTAGCCGGGGATCGCGCGGGTCTGGCTCGGCGTGTTCGCCGACCGCTCGCCGGAGGCGTTCGCCTGCACGGCCAGCCCGACCCCGCCGGCCAGCACGACTGCCAGCAGGCCTGCCCCGATGGTGGTGTGACGACGCGTCATCTGGTGTCCCTCCGCTGCGGCGGGAAGCTCGTTCGTTCCCGCACTACTGAAGGGATCGGCCGAATGGCGCAGCGGGTTGAGCAGATGCATCCGATCGGGTGATGCGGCTCGGGATGTTGACGGGCGGCGGCGACGGTGTCTTGCTCTCGCGCCGTCGAACTGCCGCGCTCAGACGCCGAACCAGCGCCCGGTCGCCGACCGCAGTCCGGCCAGCTCGGTTCGGTCCGGGCGGGGTGAGCCGCTGGCCCAGGCCAGGTAGCCGTCGGGGCGGACCAGCAGGGCGGTCAGGCCGGACGGGCCGCCCTGGGCGCGGACCACCTCGATCCCGTCCTGGTCCGTCGGCAGCGCCGCGGCCGGGCCGCCGCCCTCGGTCAGATCGACCAGCAACGGCCGTCCGCTCCGGGCGAGTTCGGCCAGCCGGACCTTCCGATCGTCGACCACCAGCTCCAGCTCCGGCGCGAACCGGCCGACGGCGGGGTGCGGGTCGGCGAGGCCCATGTCGTAGCGCACGTCGCTGCCCGCGATCAGATCGGCGAGCCGCTGGACCACCGGCTGTTCGGTGAGCAGCTCGCCGAACAGCTCGCGCAGCGCGGTGGCGTCGCCGCCGGGAGCGCTGAGCGCCGCCTGCGCCTGGGAGTTGAGCACCATCCGACGGGCGGCCAGGCGGCGCTCGGCGTCGTAGGAGTCGAGCAGGCCGGCCGGCGCGCCACCGCGCAGCTCGGCGGCCAGCTTCCAGCCGAGGTTGGCCGCGTCCTGCAGGCCCAGGTTCAGGCCGGGGCCGCCGCCGGAGGCGTACACGTGGGCCGCGTCGCCGACCAGCAGCACCCGGCCGTCGCGGAACCGCTCGGCCACCCGGGTGTTGCCGCCGGCCAGCCGCCGCAGCACGTGCGGGCCCGGGCCGTCCGGCGGGCCGAGCGGCAGCTCGACGCCGAGCACCCGGCGGACGCTCGCCGCCAACTCCGCCAGCGTCATGGGCTCCTCGGTGGCCGGCTGGTCCCACTCGGTGGTGCTGACCAGCGGCGGGTGCCCGGGGAACGGTGCGTAGGAGAAGCCGCCCTGCTCGGTGAGGTGCGGCAGGAACGGCAGCACCCGGCCGTGGCCCGGGATGTCCAGGGCCCCGGTCACCGGGTCGATCCAGTCGGTGGGCACCGAGGCGTGCGCCGTGCGGTTGGTGCGGCGGTCGTAGCTGACGCCCGGGAAGGCCGTGCCGGTGCTCTTGCGCACCACGCTGTGCGCGCCGTCCGCGCCCACCAGGTAGTGGGCGCGCAACTGCCGCACGCCGTCCGGGCCGACGACGTCGACCGTGACGCCGTCCGGGTCCTGCGCCACGGCGGTGACCCGGTGGCCGCGCCGCACCTCGACGCCGAGCTCGCGGGCCCGCTCGGCCAGCAGCTCGACGATCCGGTGCTGCGGGGCGGCCAGCCCGAAGACCGGACTCGCCTCCAGCAGACCGAGGTTGAGGGCCGCGCTGGCGAACATGAAGTAGGCGGTGTTGGGCTGCGGGGGAGCGGAGCCGCCACCGAGCGGCTCGTACAGGCCCCGGTGGTCGGCCAGGCGCACGACCTGGCCGAGCAGGCCGTTGGCCTTGGGCTCGGTGCTCGGCTCGACGAGCTGCTCCAGCACGATCGGGCGCACACCGGCCAGGCTCAACTCGCAGGCCAGCATCAGCCCGTTGGGGCCGCCTCCGGCGATGATCACATCGGCTGTCGGGTCGGTTGTCGGGTCGGTTGTCGGACCGGCCGTCACTTCGTCTGTCACGGGACACACTCCTAGGTGTGAACGGGAATGGGATGGCACCACTGGCCGGGGCCGGGGCCGGGGGCGCTCACGGAGCCGGCAGGCCGGCGGCCACCTGGTCGAAGACCTGGGCCAGCACGGCGCCGAGCGGCTGGGCTGCGCCGGGTCTCAGGCTGTGCTCGACGGCCACGCCGTTGGCGGCGCCGACCACGGCGGCCACCAGCTTGGGGTAGACGTCGCGTTCGGGGTCGGTGCCGGTGCGTCGGGCGATGGCGGTGGCGAGTTCCTGCTGGGCGGTGGCGTTGGCCTTGACGATCTCGCCGGCCAGCGCGGGCTCGGCCAGCATCAGCCGTACGCCCTCGGCCCAGCGCTCGTTCTGTGGGCTGGACGAGCCCGGCGGGGCGAATTGGTTCAGCACGGCGTGCAGCAGCGCGTCCCAGAGCGGCTCGCCGGCCGGGCGGGCGAGCAGGTCGTCGCCCACCCGGAGCATCCGTTCCAGGTGGCTGGCGGCGATCGCCTCGGCCTTGCCCGCGAAGTAGTTGCGGAAGGTGCGGACCGAGACGTTCGCCTCGGCGGCGATCTGATCGACCGTCACGTTCGCCCAGCCGTGCAGCACGCAGAGCCGGATCGCCGCCTGGCTCAGTGCGACCCTGGTCTCCCGCTTCTTGCGCTCGCGGAGTCCCTGCTGCGACGGGGTGCTGGGGGTGCCGGGGGCGTGGTCCTCGTCCGTTGGTGCCATGTGAGGAGCGTACGGCGATTCTTGCCGCGACGGCAAGCTTTCCAGCATGGAAAACTTGCCGTGATGGCAAGATTGCTCGGTCTGCAGCCCGGGCCGTAGCCCGGGTGGACGGGACTGCGGGTCGGACAAGTCCCGGCGGGGAACGGTGGGTTAGGGTGTGGCTCTTGATCATCTGGGATCGCCGGAGCTGACAGGGGGACCGACACCATGCCGGATGCCGTGGGACCGTTCGCCGAGTACCAACCCGAGCCGGGCGAGCGCGCCGAGCGGGCGAAGGTGGACATCGTCCTGGCGGTGGCCGCCGACGTGCTGCCGATCGCCCGGGTGCAGTCGGACGTGCGCGGGAACACGCCCGAGTACTGGGCCGAGCGGGTAGCCCGCCGGGTCTCCGCCGGCGCGGGCGAACTCGTGGTGGTGGCCCGGGTCGACGGCGACACGGCCGGCTACGGCACGGCGTCCCTGCTGCCCGAGCACGAGGACGGCGCCCCGGCCGGCTGGTACCTCAGCGGCGTGACCGTCGCCCACGCCTGGCGCCGCAAGGGCATCGGCCGCGCCCTCACCGAGTGGCGGATGGCCTGGCTGCGCGAACGCGATGCAGAGGTCTGGTGTTTCGTCTCAGCGCGAAACCCCGCCTCGATCGACCTCCACCGCGCACTCGGCTTCACCGAGGAACGGCGCGGCCCGTCCTTCCAGGGCGTCACCTTCGGCGGCGGCGAGGGCGTCCTGCTGGTGGCCCGCGCCTGACCCGACGGTCCGTCAGGGCCGGGGCCTCTCATCAGCCAGCCGGTCATTCGTCCGGCTGGCTGGACCGGCTGCAGGCCAGTACCCCGGAGATGTTCGCCAGCCGTGTGGTCAGCGTGTCCTGGTCGCCCCGCCCGAGGACGGACAGGGACACCTCGGCGGTCGCCTGGTGCGTCGGCTCCAGCTCCCGGGAGGACGAGGACAGGGTGCTCAGCTCGACGATGGTGAACCCGCCGCGCGTGACCTCGGCGAGCAACTCGCGCAGCAGCCCCATGCCCGCCCGGTAGGTGATCCGGTAAGTGGCCGGGACGGAGCCCAACTGCGGCAGCCGGTGCGCCAACGGCCGCAGACCGTAGGCGAGCAGGAAGTACGCGCCGGTGGCCAGCAGCGCCAGCACGGGCAGCCCGGCCGCAGCGGCCGACCCGATCGCCGCGGTGAGCCAGATTGTCGCGGCCGTGGTCAGCCCGCGGACCGAGCCGCGCTGGACGAAGATCACCCCGGCCCCGATGAACCCGAGCCCCGACACGATCTGCGCGGCCATCCGCGACGGGTCCACCTGCACCAGGCCCGACCGCAGCACATCGGTGAACCCGTACTTGCTGATCAGCGTGAACAGCGCCGCGCCGAGCCCGACGACGGTGTACGTGCGCAGGCCCGCCGCCTTCTGCCGGATCTCGCGCTCCAACCCGATGGCACCCGACAGCACCAGCGCGATCCCGAACTCGGCCGCCTGCGTCCACCCCTCCCCGAACGGCTCGTAGACCCCGCTCATTCTCGTCCTCCACCTCCGGGCGCGTACCCCGCCCCCCGACCGTCCCACACCCGCGCCGCAGCGCGCCGCCTCCGGCCATCGCCGCCCGGTTGCGTTCACCCGATCGACGGCGGGCCGGTGCTGACGGCCCGTCGACCCGCCTCGTCAGGCAGCGCACACGCGCCTACGTGATCCGGGCGCTGTCCACGAGACGTAACCGAACCGGCAGCCCGTCCCCTTCCTGCCCGACCCGGGAGGGGGCCCGTATCGTAGGCGCGCAGGTTGCTCACGTGTTCGGGGGTTGGGTGCGCATCACAGATCACGTTCGGTGGGATCGGGGCTTCCCGGTGAAGTACCTCGTCGTCCAGGAGGACGAGGACGGCGTGGAACAGCTCTGGGGGAGGTGCGCGGGCGTTGAAGGGCTGTTCGTCGACCCGGTCCCGCCGCCACGGGAGATCCTCACCCTGCGCGGATGCAGCCCCGACGGTCTCCTGAGCGAGGTCCTGGCCGAGCCCGACAGCTCGATGCGGAGCCTGGGCGACATGTGCGTCGAGGTCTGGGACGACGAGCAGCCCGTGCAGTGGTGGACTCTCGTCGATGCGGTCGTGGTGGCCCGTCAACCCCACCCCGGCGACCCGGCGCGGTACGACATCGTGCTCGGCGCCGGCGTGAGGAACGAGGAGAGCTTCCTCGAACTGCCAGCGACACCACGCTTCGAGCTCTTCGCGGGACGGATGGTTGCTGCTGCGAGCGCGGGCCGGTGCTCCGCCGTGGACGGTCTGTTCAAGCAGCGAGCGGACCCCGCTCCCGTCCCGATGGAGCTGATCGGCTGCGAGGCCACGGAGCCAGTGCTCATGGGGACTCGGCGACCGCGCCGGCGAACACCGGGCTGGGCCGATCTCCTGGTACTGGATCGCCACGGCGCTGTGATGGCCTCGCGCACCGTCGACCTGGCCATCACCGGAGCGCGCCCGTCCGTGCTCGGCGATGGACTGGAAGACATCACCCTCACCGACGGCGGCGCCGACCGACCATCGCCGGCGGCCCGCCCGATCTGGGCGCAGTGGTACCAGGGCCCGCCGGCCGCCCCCAACCTGTGGGCGCCGTACGACTCGCAGGGCAGGGCCGCGTGGCTCGACCTCACCACCCGTGCCTGGCGGGTGCCCGCGCCCCGACCGGACCGCTCCGGCGGCGACCACCACCTCGACGGCCGGTTCGTCACGGACGTCCCCGGGCTGCACTGCGCGATCGGCGAGGCCCTGCTCGGCCCCGGCCGCTACTTCGGCCGGGAGTGGAACGCCTTCAGGGACTGCCTGTGCGGTGGATTCGGAGTGGCACCGCCCTTCACCCTGACCTGGCACGACTCCGAAGTCGCACGCCGCGCACTGGCGGACGTCGTAGAGGATCCGGAGGGCCAGCTCTCCTACTTCGAGGAGATCGTGCGACTCCTCGAACAGCGCGGCGTCACGGTCGTGCTCCGGTAGCCCGCACGAAGGCTTCTGTGGGAAGAGCCCAGCCCGGCTCTTGACCGAACGGGACGGTGCCCCGTCTGTCCACTGTCCATTCGTCGGGCTGTGCGCGGTGCTGACCGCCTGGCCCGCGCGTGTCAGATCGGCAGGTCCCACCCGGGGCCGTCCTCGGTGCCCAGCCACACGCGCTGACGGGCAGTGGAGACCGTGATCCCGAACTGCTCCTGGTGGGGCTCGTTGGCGTCCTGCCAGCGCTGCACGGCCCGTTCCACCCGATCCCAGAGACGAACGGGACCGCGCTGGATGACGGTCCACCCGCCATCGGGGTCGGCGGTCGTGCGGGCCTGTGAACCGGTGGACACGTCCCAGAGGATCTGCTCCGCCCCCGCCCCCATGCGCTCGGCCGAGGGTGCGGCGAGCTGCGCTACCCAACCGCCGGTCCAGTCATCGAGTTTCGCGGGGTCGATCCGGCTCGGACGCTCGTCTCCGGGCAGGAGGGCCAGCATCGGACGGGGCGGCCGGTCGTGCGGCCGGGCGATCATGAAACTGGTGTAGCCGGGGAGGAAGCGACCCCTGGCCTCTCCGGGGCCGGTCACGTCGAGCAGAGCGAGGGCGTTGGCGTAACTCCACCCGGAGATGGTGGCCAGGATCTTTCCGCCGGGCTTCACCTGGTGCAGCCACGGCAGCGGGACGTACCGGACCGAGCAGGTGGCGATGAGCCGGTCATAGCGCCCGCCCTCCGGGTCGCCGCGCAGCCCGTCACCGATGATCAGGCGAGGCGCGTAACCGGCCGCCTTGAGCGCCGTGGCAGCAGCCCCGCCGACCACCGGGTCGTACTCGATGCTGGTCAGGTTGGCGTCCCCGAGGCGGTGCGCGCCGAGGGCGGTCGAGTATCCGGTTCCGGTCCCGATCTCCAGCACCCGGTGACCTGCCTCCGCGCCGAGCTGCTGCCACATCCGCAGCACCAGCGACGGCAGGGTGGACGAGGACGACGGGGAACCGGTCACGGCATCCTCGGTCACGTCGTCGGGCCTGACCCGGCCGTCCAGTTGGGTGATCAGCGTCTCGTCGGAGTAGACCCCCTCCAGCCACCCGGGATCGCCCTCCCGGACAGGCCGGTAGCCGGTGGGGACGCTGCCCGCCACCGGCAGGAAGTACGACCCCGTGAACAGCTCGCGGGGAACCGCGACGGCCGCGCTGCGCCACTCGGGCTCGGCGAGGGCGCCGTCCTCGGCGAGCCTGTCCGCCAGGGCGCTGCGGAGCTGATCCGATGTGCTCACGTGTCGGGGCCTTTCTCCAGTTGGTCGGTGAGAGCTTGGGCGATGGCTCCGGTGGTCTGTGCCGGCTGCCACGCCCACTGGCCGTTTGCACTCAAGTTGTTCTTTATGCTCTGATCCGGTCGCGTTCGATGATGGTCTCGGGGGACCGGACGGCCTTGCCCATGTTGTAGCGAGTTGAGCTTCCCCCGCTGTGCGAGAGGCGCTGATTAGCTGGTCAGAACGGGTGTGGGTGGTCCGATTGTCATCGGTTCGGTCGTCGCCTGGTCGGCGTAGTACTTCGTCTCGTACTCGTCCGGGCTGAGCCAGTCGAGTCGCTTCTGGATGCGGCGGGTGTTGTACCAGCCGTCGATGTAGGCGAACAGGGCGAGGTCGGCGTCGGTGCGGGTCTCGAAAGTCGTGCGGCGCACGCACTCGGTCTTCAGGACGCTCCAGAAGTTCTCCGCGAGGGCATTGTCGAACGAGTCGCCCACGCTTCCCATGCTCGGCTCGATTCCTGCCTTCAGCAGACGAGTTGTGAGCTTGACGGACGTGTACTGGCAGCCACGGTCACTGTGGTGGATCAGCTTCCCGGGCTCGATGGGGCGGCCGTGCACCCGGCTTCGACAGTTGGCGGGCACACGACCGGGTGCGATCGGATGTCATCGCAGGTCAGCGTGATTTGAGTGGTCTGGAGCGGTATCGGGCTGCGGGCACGCGAGTTCAGGTGTTCTGCTGCTGTGGCCCGGGCTGACTGGGCATCATGCGGGCATGTACGTGCGGAAGACCCAGCGGCGGAACAAGGACGGCAGCGTTGTTCGGTACGTGCAGCTGGCCACGAACCGGCGGGTGGGCGGCACGACGCAGGCTGACGTGCTGCTCAACCTCGGGCGGGAGGACAAGCTTGATTTGGACTCCCTGCGGCGTCTGGTCGCGTCCTTGAACCGCTACCTCGGCGACACGGACGTGGACGTCGCCGAGCCGCTGGGCGTCGAGGGTGGCCCGCTGGAGGTGGTGGCCTCCCGCCCGCTCGGTGCGGTCTGGCTGCTGGACGGCCTGTGGAAGCTGCTGGGCATCGACCAGGCCCTGGCCAAGGTGCTGGACGCGCGCCGGTTTCGCACGGACGTGGAGCGGGCGCTGTTCGCGCTGGTCGCCAACCGGGCGGTGGCACCGGACTCCAAGCGGGCCGCGAGTGAGTGGGCGAGTCGGGACGTGGTGATCCCCGGCGCGGGTGAGATCGCCGAACAGCACGCCTACCGGGCCATGGATCTGCTCGTCGGCGAAGACACCCAATCCGCCGTGCAGGAAGCGGTGTTCTTCGCCGCGGCGAACCTCCTCGACCTAGAGGTCGACCTGATCTTCTTCGACACCACCAGCACCTACTTCGAACGCGACGACGCCGACACCGCGGACGGGGCCCTTCGCCGCTACGGGCACTCCAAGGACCACCGCAAGGACCTCCCGCAGGTCGTGATCGGCCTGGCCGTCACTCGCGAGGGCATCCCGGTCCGCTGCTGGACCTGGGCCGGGAACACGAGCGACCAGAGCGTGATCGAGCAGGTCAAAGCCGATCTGCGGGCCTGGCGCCTGGGCCGGGTGGTCACCGTCACCGACTCCGGCTTCTCCGGCGAGGCCAACCTCGCCTGCCTCGCCCGCGCCGGCGGGCACTACATCACCGGCGTCAAGATGCGCGAAGGCTCCGCAAAAGCTGCCGAGGCCCTCGCCAGGCAGGGCCGCTACCAGCACGTCCGGGACAACCTGCGGGTCAAGGAGGTCCGCCTGGACTCCGATCCCGGCAGACGCTGGATCATCTGCCACAACCCCGCCGAAGCCGAACGGGACAAGCTTCGGCGCGAGCAGCAACTCCAGGCGATCACCGAAGAACTCGACCGGATCGCCGCCGCCCGCGCGGCGGACGCCAAGAAGGCCAGGGAGCGCGCCGCCAAGGCCGGCCTCAAGCGAGCCGTCATGCCGTCCGACGCGCCCCACCGCAAGGCCGAGTGCGCACTGCGGGACCACCCCTCCCTCGGCCGCTGGCTCAAGCAGTCCACGACCGGCCGACTGTCCATCGACCGCGCCAAGGCCAAGACCGAGGCCAACCTCGACGGGAAGTACCTGCTGGCCACGTCCGACCCGGACCTGACGGCCGAGGATGTCGCACTCGGCTACAAGAACCTCCTGGAAGCCGAACGAGCCTTCCGCACCATGAAGTCGACCTTGTATCTGCGGCCGGTCTACCACCGCCTCGACGACCGCATCCGCGCTCACGTCCTGCTCTGCTGGCTCGCGCTGCTACTGATCCGCGTCGCCGAACGCCGCACCGACCTCACCTGGCGGACCATCAGAACCGAACTGCAGCGCATCCATCAGGTCACCCTCGCCGGGCCCGCCGGACGGCTCGAACAGACCACCCAGACCACCGACACCCACGAGCGGATCTTCAAGAGCTGCGGCATCCCGATGCCGGCAAAGTTGAGCGGCCTCACCACCGCCGAATAGGCCCTGACCAGGACAAAGACCTGTCGGAGGCGTGGACACACGCCCCCGACGGCACCTCACGCCTATTCCCGCAGGTCACACCCGAAATCCGACATGATCGTGTGCCCGCCAACTGTCGAACTCGGGGTGCAGGGCGTACTCCAATGCGGTGAGGACCAGGTCGGCGTCCGCTCGTTCGGATGTGTGCCAGCCCACGATCCGGCGGGAGAAGGCGTCGCGGATCGTGGCCAGCCACCACGGGCCCTGGCCGGTGGGGATCAGCGAGATGTCGGCGACCCACAGCCGGTTGGGGGCACTCGCGGTGAAGTCGCGCTGGACCAGGTCCGGGGCGGGGTCGGCTGCCGGGTCGCGGCGGGTGAAGCCGCGGGGCCGGCGCGGGCTGACGCCTTGAAGGCCGGCCTGGCGCATCAGGCGCTCGACCCGCTTGCGGCCGACGTGGGTGCCCTCGCGTCGTAGGACGGCGTGGACGCGCGGGGAGCCGTAGGTCGCGTCGGAGTCGGTGTGGATGCGGCGGATGTGCTCGGTCAGTTCGGCGTCGTGGCGCTTGCGCTCGCACGGCTCGTGGATCTCTCGGCGCCAGCGGTAGTAGGTGGAGGCGGGGATGTGCAGTTCCCGGAGGACGGGCTCGGCCCCGAAGCGGTCCTGGTGCTCGTCGATGAGCTTCAGTACCGTCGCCGGGTCGGGTCGAGCTCCTGGGCGAAAAAAGCCGAGGCGGCCTTGAGGATCTCGCAGGACCGGCGCAGCTCGGCGTTCTCCTTGCGTAGTTGGGCCAGTTCCTCCTTCTCGACGGTGGTCAGCCGGTCCTCGCGCTCGCCCCGGTCTGCTTCGTCCTGGCGGATCCAGTTGCGCAGGGCCTCGTGGTGCACGCCCAGATCGCGGGCCATCTGACGGATCACCGGCTTCGGGTCGGCTGAGCGGTACGCGGCAACAGCACGCTGCCGCAACTCGGGCGGGTACTTCATCGGTGCAGCCATCGCAGAGGCTCCCTTCTCATGGCCCATCAGGCCATATCCGACGACCTGCCGCACCCCGGGGGAACCTCAAGTGGCGGGCCGTTGGTTCTTCGAGCCGAGCGGTCTGCCGAGGCCGGGCCGCGATGGTTTCGGCGCACGGGCCAGGCAGGGCAAAGCCGGGCCGAGGTTCCTGAACCCCCGGCAGACCCAGGCCGGGGTAAGCCTGTTCGGTCCCACTGGTCTCTCCCAGGGGGCGGCGGATGTCCTCGGCAAGCGGCCGGGTGAGACTGGGTTGGGTGTGTGCACCGCTGATCAGCCACGTCCAGCGGTGCGCCTCTTCGGGGGGGCTTGAGCCGGGTCCAGCCGACCGTCTGCCCGTTCATCAGCGGTTGGACGGCACGGCTGGTGGCCTTGGCGATGAACAGCAACCGTAGCTCCGTCAGACCGCGAGCTGACGGACCTTTCCGGGGTCGAGGTGCAGCTCGTACGGGGTCGAGCAGTCGCTGATCTCCGTGCCCACCGGGGCACCGCACGGGCACCGGCGGTTTACCCCGCCCCGGCCCGACAAGCCGCAACAGCCGACATCGTCGAAGCTCGGGGCACGGACCGGCTCCAGGCCCGGCGCGTCGTCAGGATGAAGAACCACAGTCCCTCGCGGCCCTGCAGACATCAGGAAGTAGTCACCGTCCGGACCACCAACGCACGGGCCGCCCGGGAAGATCGCCACCGGGTCCTCGCACAGCATGAACGGTGCGCCCCAAGGCTCCGGTTCCACCGCGAAGCACCCCCGCGGCACGGTGGCGGACGCCGTCCGCGTCCCACCGTCCTTCGAATAGCCCTGGTCCATCGGACGAACGGGGATCTCAGTCAACTCGGTCAACGGTCCCGTGATCGCAGAATCACAGGCCACACACGCGAACACCATCACCCGCAGTTTTTAACACCCCCCGAGGAACCCGCCAACCCAATTAGCCTCCCACCACGGCACTCAGGCACAGCAGACTGGGCCGAAGCATCACCCCTGGACCTGGTGGTACAGCTTCGATGAGACAAACCGGCCACCTTCGGTGGTCACATCGAGGTCGAACGCGCCTTATTTCAAACGGAGTTCGGCGAGATGGTCGGCGACCCCACGCGCGCCCGACGTGGGTACCTCGATCGGTGCGCATTCTCATACCAACACTGCGGCGGGTCACCCCCAGCCGTCACTGCCGGTCGCATTCACCCCGTCGACGGCGGGCCGGTGCTGACGCCCCGGCGACGCACCCCGTCAGGCAGCGTCACGCGTCCTCCTGCCCGCTGGTGACCACAGGATCTGAGTCGGCGGGCAGCAGGTCCAGCAGCAGGGCCACCGCGTCCTCGGCGTTCCCGACCTCGCCGACTACCGCGCTGGGGTGGCAACTGCGGACGGTGAAGCGGCCGTTGTGCAGGGGCTCGATCAGGCCGGCCTGTGGGGTCCACGGGAACGTGGTGGTGCTGCTGAAGCGCAGCGTGTAGTGGCTGGTGAACGGGTACAGCCGGCGCAGTCGTGGTTGGGCGGCGGCGGCTTCCCAGAGGGGGAGGAGGGCGGGGAACGGGCGGGCCCGGTGCGTCTCGTGGTGCCACTGCCAGCGCAGGTGCAGGGCCTGCCAGGCGGCGTCGACGGCGTGGGTGGGGCCGCGGCGGCGGGCTGCGGCCAGGTCCGGCAGCACCGGGCGGGCCGGCAGGGGCGGCTGGTGACGGGGTGTCCGGTCCTGGGTGTTCACGGCCACAGTGTGTCGGACCCGGCTGGCATCCTCCAGACATGGAGACGACGTGGCAACTGGTGATCGACTGCGCCGACCCGCAGCGGCTGGCGCGCTTCTGGGCCGAGGCGCTGGGGTACGTGCCCGAGCCGGCGCCGAGCGGGTACTCGACCTGGCGCGAGTACTGGGTGGCCGTGGGCGTGCCCGAGGAGGAACTGCCCGTCGGGGCCGGGGAGATGGCGGAGTCGATCGTCGATCCGGCGGGACGGGGGCCGCGGGTGTGGTTCCAGCAGGTTCCCGAGCCGAAGGTCGCCAAGAACCGGCTGCACCTTGACGTGAAGGTGGGCGGTGGGCGCGAGGTCCCCCTGGCAGTCCGCGTCCAGCGGGTCGGCGCCGCGGTGGAGCGGCTCACCGCGGCCGGTGCCGCCGTGCTGCGGATCACCGACGAGTCGGACGCGGCGCTCTACGGCGCCCTGCTGGGGGACCCCGAGGGGAACGAGTTCTGCGTCGTTTAGGCGAGTAGGCGCACGAGTCCTCATGCGGTTGAGGCCAGGACGCCGAACAAGGCGTCCAGGGCCGCCGGGTAGGCGCGCTCGGAGGAGGCGGCGAAGCCGATCAGCAGGCCCTGGGGGCGGTCGGCGCGGGCGTGGTGGAGTTCGGTGAGGCCGCGCAAGGCGACGCCGGAGCGGGCGCATTCGGCGAGCAGGTGGTCTTCGGTGGGGCCGTCGGGTGGGAGGGTGACGAGGGTGTGCAGGCCGGCGGGTACGCCGTGGGCGGTGAGGCCGGGGTGGGCGGCCAGGCGGCCGAGGAGGAGTTCGCGGCGTCGGCGGTAGCGCAGGCGGGCGGCGCGGATGTGGCGGTCGTAGGCGTGCGTGGTGATCAGGTCGGCGAGGACGAGTTGGCCCAGGGTCTCGGTGTACAGGTCGGCTTGCTGCTTGGCCCGCAGCACCGGTTGCACCAGGTGGGGCGGTAGCACCAGCCAGGCCAGGCGCAGGGCGGGGCCGAGGGTCTTGGACGCGGTGCCGCAGTAGACGACCCGGTCGGGTGCGATGCCCTGGAGGGCGCCGACGGGCTGGCGGTCGTAGCGGTATTCGCCGTCGTAGTCGTCCTCGACGATCAGGCCGCCGGTGGAGCGGGCCCAGGCGCAGAGCGTCTGACGGCGGGTCGGATGCAGCGGGACGCCGGTCGGGTACTGGTGCGAGGGGGTGAGGAAGGCCGCTCCCGTGCGCTGGGTCAGCTCGTCGGTGCGGGCGCCGTGGGCGTCGACGGGCAGGGCGAGGGTGGTGAGCCCGGAGCGCTGGACGACCTCGCGGAAGAGGTTGTGGCCCGGGTCCTCCACGGCCGCCGTGCGGGTGCCGGACGCGGCCAGTACGCCACCGAGCAGGCCCAGGCCCTGGTAGTAGCCGGAGGTGATCACGATGCGGTCCGGCGTCGTGATCACGCCGCGGGTGCGGCCCAGGTAGTCGGCGAGGGCGGTGCGCAGCTCGATCCGGCCCTGGGGGTCTCCGCCGCCGAAGACCTCGGGGCGGGCGTGGGTGAGCACGCGGCGGGTGGCGGCGAGCCAGGCCCGGGTGGGGAAGGCGCTGACGTCGGGCAGGCCGGGGCGAAGGTCGTGGCTGGGGGCGGTCGGCGCGGGCGCGGGGCGTGCGGGGGCCTGGGCCGCTTGCGGTAGGTCGGCCACTCTGGTGCCCGATCCCGGACGGGTGGTCAGCAGGCCCTCCTCGACCAGTTGGTCGTAGGCGGCGCTGACGGTGCCGCGGGAGAGTCCGAGCTCCTGGGCCAGGCCGCGGGTGGACGGCAGGAGGGTCCCGGCGGGCAGGCGACCCCCGCGGATCGCGGTTCGGAGTGCGGACTCCAGGCCGGAGCGCCGGCCGCCCCCGGGATCGGGGGAGATGTGCAGGTCGAGTCGGGAACTGGACCAGGAATTCAGCATGGAACCGGATCTTATTTCTGGTCCGGTGGTCCGTTAGGTTCGGGGCCAAGAGTTTGCACGAAGGGGGCATGAGTATGAAACGGGTCGCTGTCATCGGGCTCGGCGCGATGGGTGCGCCGATCGCCCGCCGGCTGCTGGGGCACGGTTGCGAGGTCACCGTCTGGAACCGCTCGCCGCAGCGGGCGGTGGCCCTGCGGGAGGCGGGCGCCGTGGTGGCGGAGAGCGCGGCGGACGCGGTGCGCGGGGCGGAGGCGGTGATCGTGATGGTCACGGACCCGCCGGCGCTGCTGGCGGTGACCGAGGGCGAGCACGGGATCGCCGCTGGGATCGGGCCGGGGGCGGTGGTCATCCAGATGTCGACGGTGTCGCCCGCGGCGGTGGCGCGGCTGGCGGATGCGCTGCCCGCCGGCACGGGACTGCTGGACGCCCCGGTGCTTGGCAGTGTGGCCGAGGCCGCGTCAGGAGCCCTGCGGATCCTGGTGGGTGGCCCGCCGGTGCTGGCCGAACGGTGTCTGCCCCTGCTGTCGCAGCTGGGTTCACCGCTGCACGTCGGGGAGTTGGGGGCCGGCACGGCGGCGAAGCTGGTCGCCAACAACGCGCTCTTCGGTGTGCTGGGCGTGCTGGGCGAGTCCCTCGCGCTGGGCGGGGCACTGGGGCTGTCGTGGGAGGTCCTGCACAAGGTGCTGGCCGTGACGCCGTTGGCGGCGCAGGCCGCGCGTCGACGCCCGGCGATCGAGGCCGACGAGTACCCGGCGCGCTTCGCGCTCGCCCTGGCCCGCAAGGACGCCGACCTCGTCGCCGAGGTGGCGGGTGAGGTCGGCGCGGTTGGTGCGGCCGATGACGGCGGGCCCGGCCTCGGTCTGACCGCCGCGGCCCGGGACTGGCTCCGCGACGCCGAACGCGCGGGGCGCGCCGACCAGGACTACTCGGCCGTGCTGGCCCACATACTTCACGCTGTGAAGAAAGGGCCCCAGCAGTGATCGTGATCGCGCACCTCAGCGACACCCACATCGACGACGGGCAGCGCAGCTCCGACCGCACCCGGGCCGTCATGGACTACCTCGAAGACCTCCCCCATGACCTGGACGCGGTCCTGGTCACCGGTGACATCGCCGACCACGCCCGGCCCGCCGAGTACGAGCAGGCCCGCCGGCTGCTGACCTCCCGGCACCCGGTCCTGGTCTGCCCCGGCAACCACGACGAGCGCGCGGCGTTCCGGCAGTTCCTGCTGGGCCAGCCGGATGCAGAGGTACCGACCGCACCGGTCAACCAGGTGCACCGCACCGCCGGCTTCGTCATCGCACTGTGCGACTCCTCGGTGCCGGGCAAGGACGAGGGCTTCCTGGAGGACGAGACCCTGGCATGGCTGGAGGACGTGCTGGCGCGGACCCCGGCCGAGGTGCCCGTGCTGGTCGGCTTCCACCACCCGCCGACCTCGCTGCACGCCCCGTTCGTCGACGGCATCCGCCAGTTCGGAGCGGAGCGGCTCACCGAGCTGACGAACCGTCACCCCAACCTCGTGGCCTTCCTGTGCGGGCACGCCCACACCGCCGCGGCGACCACCTTCGCCGGACGCCCGCTGCTGGTGGCGCCAGGGGTGGTCTCCACGATCCGGCTCCCCTGGGAGCGGTACGCGCACCCCGAGGACCACGTCCACCTCGACCAGCCGCCCGCCCTCGCCTTCCACGTGCTGGACGACGAGGGACGGCTGACCACCCACTACCGGTGCGTCACCGGCTGATCCCCAGCCTCGCCAGGACCCGCCGCGCCTCGTCGCGGACACCGGCGTCGTCATCCTGCGCCGCCAGGTCGCGCAGCTGACGGGTCATCCGGTCCGCGCCGTCGGGCGTCAGCCAGTCGGGGTCGCCGTACAGCTCGGCGCTGATCTCGTCCGCGGTCCAGGTCTCGACGGCCCGGCTGCGGGCCAGCAGCACGAGTCGGAGCCCGGCGGTGTCCTTGCGGGCGAGCAGGGCCACGGCCGTCTCCTGGGTGACGGCCGTGTCCAGGGGATCCAGGAGGAGGCGGCCGAGGACCTCGGCCACCTCGTCGAGCCGCTCCGCCGCGGCGAGTTGCCGCCCGGCGGCGGCGCGGACGGACCAGTCCGGCGAGTCGGCGCGCCGAACGGCAGCGCGCTGCTCGTGCTCGTCGGGCGGGGTCGCGCTCACGGGGCGGGAGCGGCGCGGACCGCGTCGGGCAGCAGGTGCAGCTCGTAGGGCGTGAAGCAGTCCGACATCACGCTGCCGACCACGACGCCGCACCGGCAGGCCTGATTGGGCGGGCCGTCGCCGGGGGCGCCGCAGCAGCCGGGCGGCCCGTCCGGTGTCGCGTGCCAGGTGAGGTCGGGCGCGTCCTCGGGGTGCAGCACGAAGGTGTTCCGCGGACCGGCCGAGATGACTATCACTCCGTCAACATCGCTGGTGCACGGGCCGCCGGGGTAGGCGGGCGGAAAGCCGTCCTGGTCCGGCGCCGGCACGAACGGCGGCCCGTGCGGCTCCGGATCGACGGCGTAACCACCCCGGGGCACGGTGGGCGGGGCCTGCCGCCGACCGTCGACGAGCACGCCGTCGAACACGTGTCGCGGGGGAACGGCCGGGAGGAGCTGAAGCGTGCCGGTGAGGGCGGCACCGCAGGCGGAACAGTGGAAGATCGTCATCGCCACCTGTCTACCGTGTCGGCCCCCGCGCCACAACGTGATTCCCGCGCGACCGGCGCGGGTGCGGCCGCAGGCCCGCTACTCCTCCCGCAGGGCGGCGTCCAGGCCGGAGGACAGCAGGGCGAAGGCGCGGTCGGCGTCGGCGAGGGCCTGGGGGAGCGAATCGGCGGCGGACCGGCCGGTGCTGATGCGGTGCCAGTTGGCGCGGCCGAGTTCGTGGCGGGTGGCGATCATGTGGGTGGCGGCGAGGCGCGCGGTGAGGGGGTCGGTGGCGAGCGGGTCGGCGGTGAGTGCCTCGGCGAGCAGGGTGATCTCGCGCTCGGTGTAGTGGGTCAGCCGGCTCTGCAGGCTCGGGGTGCCGTAGAGCAGGTGCTGCACGTCGATCACCGAGGGGTGGTCGTTGAGGCCGGTGATCGGGTCGAACGCGGCGAGCGCCGCGCGGAAGTGACGGTGCAGCGCCTGCACCGGACCCTCGCCGGCGGCGCGCTCGCGGACGATCCGCGCGGCCTCGTCCTGGTGGTCGGCGAAGCGGTCGAGGACCAGGTCCTCCTTGCTCGGGTAGTAGCGGAACAGGGTCGGCTTGGAGACGTCGGCGGCCGCGGCCACCTCGGCGACCGACACTGCGTCGAAGCCGCGTTCGAGGAAGAGCCGGAGTGCGACCTCGGCGAGCTGGTCGCGGGTGCGCTGCTTCTTGGCGTCCCGGAGTCCGGGGGTGCTCTCGTCCATGGCACCGAGAGTAGCACTTCGCGTTACCAGGTCAATGATGTAACTTGGTTGTGTTTTGCTTCGGGCTCGACTTCACTGGACGCCATGCGATCGAACCCAACCGACAGCACAACGACGACCGCCACCGAGGTACTGATCGTCGGCGCCGGTCCGACCGGCCTGACCCTGGCCTGCGAACTCGCCCGCTGGGGCGTCGCGGTACGACTGATCGAACGGCGTGCGGCGCACCACGGCGAGTCCCGCGGCAAGACCCTGCAACCCCGCAGCATGGAGGTGCTGCACGACCTGGGCCTGGCCGACCGGGTGCTGGCCGAGGGGCAGTCCCACCTGGTCTACCGGAAGTACTTCGAAGGCGCGCACGCCGCCGACAGCGAACCGTTCGCCGAGCGCCGCCCCACCCCGGAGGAGCCCTACGACAGCACCGTCTTCCTCGGCCAGGCCCGACTGGAGCAGCTCCTCCGGGACCGCCTCGCCGACCACGGCGGTACCGTCGAACTCGGTGCCGAGCTGGCCGGGTTCACCCAGGACGCGGACGGCGTCACCGCCCGCCTCGCCGACGGCCGCACCATCCGCGCCACCCACCTGGTCGGCTGCGACGGCGGCCGCAGCACCGTGCGCCGCGCCCTCGGCCTGGCCTTCGAGGGCCGCGGCGAGGAGGAGCAGGCGATGGTCTGCGGCGACGTCGAGGCACCCGGGCTGAGCCGCGACGTCTGGCACCAGTGGTTCGGCCCGGACGGCGGCCTGATGCTCTGGCCGGTTCCCGGCACCGACAGCTTCCAGCTCCAGGCCGCCCCGGAACGCGACCCCGACGGCCACCCGCTGCCGCCCTCGCTCGCGGGCTTCCAGCGCCAGTTCGACCGCTACGCCCGCCTGTCCGGCATCCGGCTGGCCAACCCGACCTGGCTCTCCACCTGGCGCGTCAACGTCCGGATGACGAACCGGCTGCGGGTCGGCCGGGTGCTGCTGGCCGGCGACGCGGCGCACGTGCACCCGATCGCCGGCGGCCTGGGCCTGAACACCGGCGTCCAGGACGCCTTCAACCTCGGCTGGAAGCTCGCCCTGACGATCCGTCACCAGGCCGGCCCGGCGCTCCTGGACAGCTACGAACAGGAGCGGCTGCCGGTCGCCGCGGACACCCTGCGGATCACCAGCGAGGGCCTCGCGCGCTCGGTGGCCGCCGTCCGCCGGCCCGGCAACGGCGTGGAGACCGCGCTCGCCCCGCCAGTCGGCCTGCACTACCGCTGGAGCCCACTCGCGGCGGGCCGCGCCGACGGCCCGCTCGCCCCGGGCGACCGCGCACCGGACGGCCGCTGCCGCGACCTCCTCTGCCGTGAGGTGCGGCTCTTCGACCTCTTCGCCGGCCCGCACTTCACCCTGCTGTCCTTCGGCTGCCCGCCCCCGCCGCTCGGCCCGCACACGCCCGTCGTCGACACCCACGCCCTGACCGCCCCCGCGCCGCGCGCCTACGGGTTGGGCGAGCGGGGCGGCCTGGTGTTGGTGCGCCCCGACAACCACGTGGCGCTCCTGGCCGAGGCCGCTGACGGGGAGTCGGTGCGGGCGTACCTGGACGGGCTGCTGGGCCATCAGGAGGAGGCTGGACGTACGTGACAGTTGACAGCCGGGACGCGGTCCCGAACCCTGACGGAACCCACGAGGGGATCATGGTTGGCGCCGCTGGCATTCCTCCCGAAAGGGCGACCGTCAGCGGGATCTTCGACGATCTTCGACGGAACCGCTGACTTACTGTCACCTGTCCACTGAGGATGAGGCGTTCGCGAGGACGAAGGCGGGGAGGATCGGGTGGACCTTTTGAACAGCGGGATCACGGCTCTGGTCACGCTCTTGGCTGTGATGCTGGGCGGGTGGCTGTCGACGAGGGCGCAGGACCGGCTCTGGAGGCGCGACCACGCACGCCAATGGAGGGACATTCGGCTCGCTACGTACCGTGACTTCCTGACCGCCTTCCGCGAGTACATAGCCTTCATGCGGGAGCCCACCGCCAGCATCACGACCGCTCCGCACCCGAGGAAGGCCGGGGTGTCGATGCCGTTCTTCGATGAGGCGGGCCGGCCCTACGTGGAGCGGCTGGAGGCTGCGAAGACGGCTGCGAGGCTGGTGTCGGAATGGCCGCAGACCGTGAACGCGCTCGACGCTCTTGTCGCCGAGGCGCGCACGATCGCGTCGGCGCGGGCCACTCACGGCGCGAGTGACGTTCCCGCCGAGGCGTTCGAGGCTCTGTGGGCCGCCGAACGGCAGTTCCTCGCGCAGGCCCGGCGGGAACTGGGGCTGCCGGCGATGGCGAAGGGGGAGTCGGGTTGGGCGTAGTACTCACAGGCGCGCTACGGGGTGTGGCCTCGGCTGTGCAGTGGCACCGGCACGGGACCACCGCCTGAGGGTCCCGTCCCGGTCGTCGTACGTCAGCCAGCTGCCGTCGCCGAGCGGGCGGACGTAGCCGTCGACCGGGCCGTCGGGGTAGCGCACGGGGCCGAGGATCCGCAGGGTCCGGGCGTCGAGGAGCCAGTGGCGCGGCTCGTCGTGGTCCTGGTCGGCCTCGGTGGTGGAGGCGATCACGGTGTCGGCGTCGACGAAGCCGCAGGCGTAGTCCCAGGCCTCCTCGGGGGTGGCCGTGGCGAGGGTGGTGCCGTCCAGGGCGTGCAGTCGTAGGTCGGCGCCGTAGTGTTCGACCGTCAGGAAGCCGGGGTGTGCGGGGTGGACGTCGCCGAGGATGCGGTCCTCGGTGGCGTTCAGGTCCCAGCTGGTCAGCTGTTCGCCGTCCCAGCGGGCCCAGTAGGTCATGATGCCGTCCTGGCCCATGCCGACGCACAGGCCCACGTGCACGCCGTCCGGGTGGGAGAGCTGGTGCGAGCCGGAGGCGGCGCTCTCCAGTGGGAGCCGGGCGAGTTCGGTGCCGTCGCGGGCGTCCAGGACCACCCAGAGCTCCTCCTCCTCGCCCAGCACGTGGGCCCAGACCAGGCGGCCGTCGTCCGAGACCCGGCAGGAGCCGTGCTCGCTGCCCCGGCAGACCTCCTGGTCGTCGCCGCTGTGCGGGTGGCCGAGCGCGGGGCCCCAACAGGCGTGCCGGTACTCCCAGAGCGTGCGGCCGTCCGCGTCCACGGCCCGCACCGCGCGCTGCCCGGCGAAGACCGCGAACCGGCCGTCGGGGCTGACGGAGTGCACGCCCCAGGCCCAACCCGGCCACGGCAGGGGGAAGACGACGGCCGGCGCCGCGTTCTGCGCGAAGAGGTCCGCCAGCTGGTAGACCGCCAGCCCGTCCCCGCGGCGCAGCAGCGCCCGCCGCGCTCCGGCCCGGCGGGCCTCGAACGCGAACCCGTTGACCAGTGCGTCGCCGCCCGGCAGTTCCACCGAGTCGCGCAGTTGTGCGGTGATCGACATACCGGGACGGTACCGCCCGGGTCCGTCAGGCCGGCTACTGGTCGGCCTCGATCTGGTGGTCCGCCCAGACGTAGCCGACCGGGAGCAGGTCGGCGATCGGGACGGCCCGGATGTCCTCGCCGGCGCCGACGATGACGCGGATGGTGGGGAAGTAGTCGAGCAGGACCTGGCGGCAGCGGCCGCACGGGGGGACGACGCCGCGTTCGCGGTCGCCCACGGCGACGATGGTGTCGAGCTCGTAGGCGCCTTGGGCGGCGGCGGTGCCGATGACGACCAGTTCGGCGCAGGGGCCGCCGGTGAAGTGGTAGGCGTTCACGGCGGTGACGATCCGTCCGTCCCGGGCGCGGGCGGCGGCGGCCATCGTGTGGTTGTCGCCCCGGCAGCGGGTGCGGGCGACCTCGGCGGCGGCCTCGACGAGCTCGTGGTCGACGTCGGGGTGGGGGTGACTGGTCATCGGTTCGGCCTTCGTTCGTACGGGAGTGATCATTCTGCCCGGAACGCGGGCGGCGGTGCTACCGAAATCGGGCGGCGGGCGGACCTACCATGGCGGGATGCTCTCGGTCGTGGTCGCGCCCTGGCGGCGGGCGCCGGTGGTGCTGCGCAACGCGGAGGTGCCGCACCAGGCGGCGAGCACCATGAAGGTGGCCGTGCTGGCCGCCCTGCACCGCAGCGGGATCGCCTGGGACACACCGGTGTTGGTGGTGGACCGGTTCCGCTCGGCGGCCGGCGGGGAGTTCCGCGCCACCGAGTCGTACGACAGCGATCCGCTGCCCTGGCGCCGGCTGGGGGAGCGGGTGCCGCTCGGTTGGCTGGCCGGGCGGATGGTCAGTCACTCCTCCAACCTGGCGACCAATCTCTGCCTGGCGCGGGTGGGGTCCGAGGCGGTGGCCCGGGTGTGGCGGGAGGCCGGCGCGGTGGGTGCCAGTCCGCGAGGGATCGAGGACGTCGCGGCGCGGGAGGCGGGGATCGACAACCTGGTCAGCGCGATGGACCTGGTCCGGTTGCTGGAGTCGCTGGAGCCGGCGGTGCTGGCCGAGCTGGAGCACAACGTCCACCGGGTCGACCTGGCCGCCGGGTTGCCGCCGGGGATCCGGCTGGCCGGCAAGAACGGCTGGCTCCCCGGTGCCCGGCACGGGGTGGCCCTGGTGCATCCGCCGGACGCCCGTCCGTACGTGCTCTGCGTCTGCTACACCGGTCCGCTGGCCAACGGCGAGGACGTGGCCGATCCGGCTGCCGGTCTGCTGGCCCGGATCTCGGCGGGCATCTGGCGGCGGCGCCGGGACATCGGTCTGACGTAGCGTCACCAGCGTCACCGAAGACGGTGGGGCGCCACCGCTGCGCTGCGCGGCGGCTGAACCCGGATCAGCGCCGCCCGGTCAGCCGGCGGCTGAGCTCGCCCACCTGTGGGGTGAGGAAGCGGGTGGCGAACAGGGCGAACGGGACGCCGGCCAGGAAGGGCAGCACGAGGGCCCGGTCGCCGGTCAGCAGGCCCACGCCGATCCCCTCCAGGGCCAGGGTGCAGACCGCGGTCAGGGCCGCGAGCCAGCCCAGCAGTCCGCCGCGGATCCGGCCGCGCGAGCCGGCGCAGGCGATCAGCAGCCCGGACGCGGCGCCGGGCAGGATGCCCGCGGGTGCGCCGAATAACGCGGCGATCATGCCGAGCACCGGCAGGGCGAGCAACCCGGCGGCACCCTCTCCGGACCGGACCTCCGCGAACGCGCCCACCGAGCCGGCGAGCAGGCCGGTCGTGGCCCCGGCGACGAACAGGCCCAGTCCCGTGCCCGTCATGACGACCGCCAGTCGGGACCGCAGGTATCCCCAGCGCATGTCTCCCCCTCAGCACCGATGAGCGGCCGCCCTCGGTACGAGGGAGGCGCTGGAAGTACTGTAGGCCTGACTTTGAACGCGTTCAATACGACTGGGTTTCCAAGTGTCGAAGCTCTCAAGTGCCCGACGGGCGGCGGGGGTCAGCGGCGCTGCGCGATGGTCACCCCGTCGCGCACCGGCAGCATCACCGCGTCCACCCGCTCGTCGGCGGCGACCAGGTCGTTCAGCCGGCGCATCGCCAGGTGGTGCTCCTGCTGGTAGGCGGGGTCGAGCACCCGGCCGCCGAGGAAGACGTTGTCCAGCACCACCAGGCCGCCCGGCCGCAGCCGCGGCACGATCTCCTCGTAGTAGGCGGGGTAGTTGGCCTTGTCGGCGTCGATGAAGGCGATGTCGATGACCGGCTCGGCGTCCAGCGCGCGCAGCGTCTCCAGGGCGGGCGCGATCCGCAGGTCGATCCGGTCGGCCACGCCCGCGCGCTCCCAGTACGGCGCGCCGATCGCGGTCCACTCCTCGCTGACGTCGCAGGCGAGCACCCGGCCGCCCGCGGCCAGGCCGCGGGCGATGCAGAGCGTCGAGTAGCCGGTGAAGACGCCGACCTCGACGGCGAGGCGCGCGCCGGTCAGCCGGGTCAGCATGCTGAGCAGCGCGCCCTCGTCGGAGGCGACCTGCATGTGCGCGGCGCCGGAGGTGGCCTCGCGGGTAGCGGCGGCCAGCTCGCTGAGGATGTCGTCGGCCGGGGTGTGGTGGGACAGCAGGTACTCGCCGACCACGGGGGCGGTGGGCTCCAGGTCGCCGCCGTCGAGCGGGGCGGTCCACTCGACGACCAGCTCGTCCTGGGTGCCGAAGCGCACCAGGTGACGGGCGATCACGTCCTCGACCCGGGCCAGCGACTCGGCGTCGACCGCGGTGGCGGTCAGCACCAGCTCGTCGGGGGTGGGCCGCAGGGTGCAGCTGCCGGAGGCGACCGTGACGGTGCCGCGGCCGTCGGGGGTCAGCGAGGTGGTGGCCTTGTGGCCCAGGTGGGAGACGAGCTGCTTGAGGTAGCGCTCGGGACGGGTGGTGGCGACGTGGGCGATGGAGATGGGCATGGGTGCTCCTGAGGTCTGGTGATGGTTCGTGGTGAAAGCGGTGAGGTTTCTCGCCACTTCCTGACGACAGGATTCTGGGGTCGGCGCGGCGGAGTTGTCAAAGCGTTTGGATTCCCCGACACTTTCCGCATGGACGAGCAGCCCTCCGAAGACGAGAACGACGCCGAGCGCGGGGAGCAGCACCTGGTGCTGCAGTCGGCAGAGCAGTTCAAGGCCCTCGGGCACCCGGTGCGCCACCGCATGGTCAACGCCCTGCGCCAGCGCCCCGCGACACTGCGCCAGTTGGCCGAGGCGCTGGGCATGAGCAAGGGCACCATCGGCTACCACGTGCGGGTGCTGCGCGAGGCCGGCATGGTCCGGCTCGCCGAGACCCGACAGGTGCGCGGCGGCACCGAGCAGTACTTCGCGCTGGTCAGCCGGAGCTTCAAGTTCCACCCGGACGCCAAGGCCGGCGCGCAGTTCCTGATCAACGCGGCGCTCGACGAGATGCTGCCGCCCGAACCGGGCCAGGCCACCCACACCGTGCTGCGCCACCTCTGGCTCACCCGGGCCGAGGCGGAGGCCATGGAGGTGCGGTTGCGGGCGATGGCCGACGAGCCGGCGCCGACGGATCCCGCGAGCGGCGAGGCCTACGGGCTGCTGGTCAGCCTCTTTCGCGCCGACGTGCCCAGCCTGCCGCCGGACGAAGGGAACTGACGCCGCTTCGGCGGGCCCGGCGCCGTCGGCCGGGTGACGGCGCCGGCCCTACCTGCCCGGGCCGGGCCGGTCTCAGCCGACCGGGCAGTGCACCTCCCAGGCCGGGAACGGGTCGGGGTAGCCGGCCCAGGCCGCCGGGCCGTCGGCGAGCTCACGGTCCGTCAGCAGGCAGGCGTCCAGTGCCGCCCGCAGGCCGTCGGCCGCCAGCCCGGTGCCGATGAAGACCAGTTCCTGCCCCTGGGCGAGCTCGCGCCCCGCTGACGAGTGCCCCGCTGCCCCATGCGCCGCTCCCCCGTGCCCCGCCGGCTCGGTTCCGGCGTCGTCCGCGTGCGCGCCCGCCGGTTCCAGCCGGGCGACGCAACCCGCCTGGGACCACAGGGCAGTGACGGCGGGTCGGGTGGCGAGCCGGCAGAACCCCTTGGAACGCAGCACGGTGCCGAACTCGCCGGAGTCCAGCCGCAGGCCGACCAGGTCCCAGAGCCGCTGCGGGTGGAACGGGCGGTCGGCCCGGTAGACCAGGCTGGAGATGCCGTACTCCTCGGTCTCCGGCACGTGGTCGCCGTTGAGTTCGGCGACCCAGCCGGGCGCCTCCTGGGCCCGGGCGAGGTCGAACAGCCCGGTGCCGAGGAGGTGGCCCGGCGCGACCGTGCCGAAGGAGGAACGGACGATCCGGGCGGCCGGGTTGAGGCGGCTGAGCGCGGCGGCGAGCTGGTCGGCCTGCTCGGGGTTGACCAGGTCGGTCTTGTTGAGCACGATCACGTCGGCGAACTCGACCTGGTCCACCAGCAGGTCGCTGACGGTGCGTTCGTCGTCCTCGTACTGGTCGAGGCCGCGCTCGCTGAGGTCGTAGCCGGCCCGCAGCTCGGGGAGGAAGTTCACCGCGTCGACCACGGTGGCCATGGTGTCGAGCCGGGCGATGTCGCCCAGCGTCGCGCCGTCGTCGCGCGGGAAGGCGAAGGTGGCGGCCACCGGCATGGGTTCGGAGATGCCGCTGGACTCGATCAGCAGGTAGTCGAAGCGGCCGGACCGGGCCAGCCTGTCGACCTCCTCCAGCAGGTCGTCGCGCAGGGTGCAGCAGATGCAGCCGTTGGTCATCTCGACCAACCGCTCCTCGGTGCGGGAGAGTTCGGCGCCGCCGCCGCGGACCAGGGCGGCGTCGATGTTGATCTCGCTCATATCGTTGACGATTACCGCGACGCGCAGCCCGTCGCGGTTGTGCAGCAGGTGGTTGAGCAGGGTGGTCTTGCCCGCGCCGAGGAAGCCGGAGAGCACGGTGACGGGCAGTGGGGTCGGGAGCAGCTCGGTGGTCATGCCGAGGACTATAGCGAAATGACATCCGTTTTCATCTATGCTGTGCGGCGGCCGCCAGTGCACCCGGTGCTGCTCACTGCCCGTGCCCGGCGGCCGAGTCAAGCTTTGGCAATGATTGTCATCTTGTCCTCAGAACCCCTGGTGATGAAAACCATTGCCACCTAGTCTGATGGACGTCTACCGAACCGGCCCTCGCACGGGCCGTGTGCGCAAGGAGCGAACCCACCCATGACCGCCGTCCAGACCGGCAAGGCCCACCGCCGTCCGCTGAGGATCGCGCTCGTCGCCACCGCCGCCGTCGCGGGCCTCGCCGTGACCAGCGCCTGCTCCACCGCCTCCGCCTCCAAGAGCGCCTCCGGCGGATCCGGCAGCGGCGGCTCGAAGACCATCAAGGTGGTCGCGGCCGAGAACTTCTGGGGCAGCATCGCCACCCAACTCGGCGGTGAGCACGTGAAGGTGACCAGCATCATCACCAACCCGGACACCGACCCGCACTCCTACGAGCCGACCGCCGCCGACGGCCGCACCATCGCCGGCGCCGACTACGCGATAACCAACGGCATCGGCTACGACGCCTGGTCGGACAAGCTGCTCGCGGCCAACCCGAGCTCCTCCCGCACCCTGCTCAAGGTCGGCGACCTGCTGGGCAAGAAGGAGGGCGACAACCCGCACCAGTGGTACTCCTCGGACAGCCTGCACAAGGTGATCGACCAGATCACCGCCGACTACAAGAAGGTCGACCCGGCCGACGCCGGTTACTTCGACACCCAGAAGAGCACCTTCGAGAACCAGACGCTGGCCCAGTACAACCAGCTTGAGTCCGACATCAAGGCCAAGTACGCCGGCACCCCGATCGGCGCCTCGGAGTCGATCGTCACCCCGCTCGCCGACAGCCTCGGCCTCAAGATGCTGACCCCGGAGACCTTCCTGGACGCGGAGAGCGAGGGCACCGACCCGACCGCCGCCGACAAGGCCACCATCGACCAGCAGATCAGCGGCAAGCAGATCAAGGTCTACGTCTTCAACACCCAGAACTCCGACCCCGACGTGGTCGCCCAGGTGAACGCCGCCAAGGCCCAGGGCATCCCGGTCGCCCAGGTCACCGAGACCCTCGCCCCGGCCAACGCCAGCTTCCAGGACTGGCAGGTCAAGCAGTTGCAGGGCATCGAGGACGCGCTGAAGCAGGCGACCGGCAAGTGAGCACCCGCCCGACCGAGAAGGTCCGAGAAGCAGCCGGCCCGGGCCGGCCCGAGGTGCCGCCGGTGCTGGCGCTGCGCGGCGCGGGAGTGCGGGTGGGCGGCCGGACCCTCTGGTCGGGCGTCGACCTGACGGTTGGGGCCGGGGAGTTCACCGCGGTCCTCGGCCCCAACGGGGTCGGCAAGTCCACCCTGATCAAGGTGCTGCTGGGGCTGCTGCCCGCCGCGGCCGGCGAGGTCGCCGTGCTCGGCGGCCGGCCCGGCGAGCAGAACCGCGCCGTCGGCTACCTGCCGCAGCGGCGCAACTTCGATGCCAGCGCCCGGATCCGCGGCGTGGACGTGGTGCGGCTCGGCCTGGACGGGGACCAGTGGGGGGTCCCCGTCCCGTTCCTGGGCCGCGCCAAGCGCCGGGCCGCCCTGGCCCGGGTCGAGGAGGTCGTGCAGCTGGTCGGCGCGAGCGCCTACGCGCACCGCCCGATCGGCCAGTGCTCGGGCGGCGAGCAGCAGCGGCTGCTGATCGCCCAGGCGCTCGTCCGCCGGCCCCGACTGCTGCTGCTGGACGAGCCGTTGGACAGCCTCGACCTGCCCAACCAGAGCGCGGTCGCCGCGCTGCTGGGGCGGATCTGCCGACAGGAGCAGGTCTCGGTGGTGATGGTCGCGCACGACGTCAACCCGATCCTGCACCAGCTGGACCGGGTGGTGTACCTCGCCGAGGGCGGCGCCGTCGCCGGCACGCCGGACGAGGTGATCACCTCCGAGACGCTGACCCGGCTGTACCGCACGCCGGTCGAGGTGCTGCGCACCAGCGACGGGCGGCTGGTCGTGGTCGGCCAGCCCGAGGCGCCCGCCCGGCACGCCGACCGCCACGCCGACGCGCACGCCGACGCGCACGCCGACCGCCACGCCGATGTCGCGGGAGGAGGCCCCGGTGCTGCTGGCTGACGACACGTCACCCGTCTTCTCCTGGAACCCGGTCGCCGACTTCCAGGACATGTGGTCCTACGCCTACATGGTGAACGCCTTCCGGGCCGGCCTGATCGTCGCCGTGGTCTGCGCGGTGGTCGGCTGGTTCATGGTGCTGCGGCGGCAGGCCTTCGCCGGGCACTCGCTCTCGGTGGCGGCCTTCCCCGGCGCCTCGCTGGCCGTGCTGGTCGGATTCAGCACCACGCTCGGCTACTTCGGCTTCTGCATCGCCGCCGCCCTGGTCATCGCCGCACTGCGCCGCGAGGGCCAGGAGGGCGGGGCCGAGGAGTCGGCGGCCACCGGCACCGTGCAGGCCTTCGCACTGGCCTGCGGCTACCTCTTCATCAGCCTCTACAAGGGGCTGCTGGAGGGGCCGACCGCGCTGCTCTTCGGCGACTTCCTGGGCATCACCACCGGACAGGTGGAGATCCTCGCGGTGGTCGGCGCCGCGGTGCTGGCCGTGCTCGCGGTGATCGGGCGCCCGCTGCTCTTCGCCTCGCTGGACCCGCAGGTCGCGGCCGGGCGCGGGGTGCCGGTGCGGCTGCTGGGCACGGTCTTCCTGGTGCTGCTGGCCGCGGCGACCGCCGAGGCCAGCCAGATCACCGGCACCCTGCTGGTCTTCGCGCTGCTGGTGATCCCGCCGGCCACCGCCCAGCAGCTCACCGCCCGGCCCGGCCCGAGCCTGCTGCTGTCCGCGCTGCTCGGGCTCGGCGCCTGCTGGGCCGGGCTGATCGCCGCCTACTACCAGCCGTACCCGCTCGGCTTCTTCGTCACCGGCTTCGCCTTCGCCGGCCTGGTGCTGGCCCACCTGTTCCGCTACCTCAGGGACTCGCTGGAGCGCCGCCGGATGCCGCTGACGCTGACCGGAGGTGCGGCGTGATCTCGATCCTCGGCCAGGACTTCTTCCGCAACGCCCTGCTGGCGGGCACGTTCATCGCGCTGGCCTGCGGGCTGGTCGGCTACTTCCTGGTGCTGCGGGCGCAGGTCTTCACCGGCGACGCGCTCAGCCACGTCGCCTTCACCGGCGCCATGGCGGCCCTGGCCGGCGGCTACGACCTGCGCCTGGGCCTGTTCGCCGCCACCATCGGCGTCGGGCTGCTGATCGGCGGGCTCGGCCGGCGCGGCCGGCCCGACGACGTGGTGATCGGCGGCGTCTTCGCCTGGATCCTGGGCCTGGGCGCGTTCTTCCTGACCATCTACACCACCTCCCGCAGCGCGGCCCAGGGCGGGGCCGGGACGAGCGTGCTGTTCGGCTCGATCTTCGGCCTGCACGGCAACCAGACCACCGTCGCGGTGCTGATCGCGGGGGCGATCAGCCTGCTGGTGCTGGTGATCGCCCGTCCGCTGCTGTTCGCCACGCTGGACGAGGCGGTGGCCGCCGCCCGCGGCGTGCCGGTGCGGGTGCTCGGGTTCGGCTTCCTGGTGCTGGTCGGCGCGACCGCGGGCGAGGCCACCCAGGCGGTGGGCTCGCTGCTGCTGCTCGGCCTGCTGGCCGCGCCGGCCGGCGCGGCCGTCCGGCTGACGGACCGTCCGTTCCGGGGGCTCGCGCTCTCCGCGGGGCTGGCGGTGCTGGAGATGTGGGGCGGCCTGCTGCTCAGCGCGGCCGCGCCGAAGCTGCCGCCGAGCTTCGCGATCATGGCGACGGCGAGCGCGGTCTACGCGGCCACCTTCCTGGTCCGCCGCCGTCGCCCCGTCCCCGCCGGGCCGGAGCCGGCGGCGGCCTGAACACCGTGGACCCGGGGGAGCGCATGACGGAGCTGACGGCGAGCGCCCTGGTGCTCGCGGAGGAGAAGGCGGCGGCCCGGCGGGCACACCGGGCCGCCGCCGTGGACGCGGGGGTGCCGGGCCGGCCGACCCCGCGCCGGACCGAGGTGGTGCGCGCGCTGGCCGCCGTCGGGGAGTTCGTCAGCGCGCAGCTGCTCTACGCCCGCCTGGTGAACGGCGGTTCCCGGGTGGGCCTGAGCACGGTCTACCGCACGCTCGCCGCACTGGCCGAGGCCGGGCGGGCCGACATGGTGCGCGACGCCAACGGGGAGCGGCTGTTCCGCTACCGCCCGGGGCCCGACCACCAGCACTACCTGCTGTGCCGCGGCTGCGGCCTGAGCACGCCGGTGGACTCCGGCGCGGTGGAGGCCTGGGCGGACCGGGTCGCCGAACTGTCCGGCTTCGCCGAGGTCCGGCACACCGTCGAGCTCTCCGGGCTGTGCGGCGACTGCCGGGACTGAGCGAGGACGGCACCACGACGGAAGGGCCCCACGGAGCACCGTGGGGCCCTTCCGTCGTCGTGTCAGTCCTGCTTGCCGTAGCGGCGGTTGAACAGCTCGACCCGGCCCGCGGTGTCCATCACCCGGGCGGTGCCGGTGTAGAACGGGTGGCTGGCCGAGGAGATCTCGACGTCGACGACGGGGTAGGTGTTGCCGTCCTCCCACTCGACGGTCCGGGTGCTGGTGGCGGTGGACCGGGTGAGGAAGGTGAGGCCGCCGACCCGGTCGCGGAAGACGACGGGGCGGTAGGCGGGGTGGATTCCGGGCTTCATGCGGGTGCTCCTGGGGTGCGTGGGCGGGTTCGTGGACGGGGTCGCGCGGTGGGCGGGCTCAGCGCTCTTCGCGGAAGTCGGTGTGGCGGCCGAGCACCGGGTCGTACTTGCGCAGCACCAGGCGGTCGGGGTCGTTGCGGCGGTTCTTGCGGGTCACGTACGTGTAGCCGGTGCCGGCGGTGGACCTGAGCTTGACGATCGGGCGCAGTTCGCTGCGGGCCATGGCGTCCTCCTGGACCTCGTGGGTGCGACGGGTGTCGAAGCAGCATCATAGTGAAACGGTTGTCGTTTTCAATAAGTCGCTGATCCCGGGAACACCGAAGCGGGGCCACGGCATTCCCGTGGCCCCGCTCGTGCTTCAGCCGATGACGGTGTGCGGCTCAGCGCCCGCGGCTCAGTGGTCGTCCCAGTGCCCGGCGTGCGCGGCGTGCCGGTGCCCGTCGTGCAGGTAGTCCAGGTGGTCGCCGTGCGGGACGGCGGAGTGACCGCAGCCCTCGCCGTGGGCGTGGGCGTGGCCGGAGTGCTCGACGTGGCGGCTGCTCTCGCACTCGTCCACGTGCGCGCCGTGCACCCGGTGCAGGTGGCCGTCGTGCGCGTAGTCGGTGTGGTCGCCGTGCGGCACCGCCTGGTGACCGCAGCCCGCGCCGTGCTGGTGACCGTGCTCGCCGTGCGTGCGGTGGTCCATGGTGTCCGCCTCTCCTCGACTGCCCTCCAGGCTAGGCATCCAGGGCGAACCAGGACAAAGAGCAACGCCGACGGCGTCACCGGACAGGTAGTAATCTGAGAGCTTTCCGCAGGCCGGGCACCCGGCGACCAGGAGGGGCCGATGTCCGGAACCGAGACGCAGAGCGCGCCCGCCGCCGCGCCCGCCGCACCCCACCCCTGGCGCGGCCAGGGGCCCGCCGTCGCGGTGGTCGCGGCGGGCGGGGCGATCGGCGCCTGCGCCCGCTACGGGATGGGGCTGCTCTGGCCCACCGCCCACGGCGCCTTCCCGTGGACCACGCTGGTGATCAACGTGGTCGGGTGCGCCGTGATCGGGGCCTTCCTGGTCACCGTCACCGAGGGCTTCACCGCCCACCCGCTGCTCCGGCCGTTCTTCGGCACCGGCGTGCTGGGCGGCTTCACCACCTTCTCCACCTACGCGGTGGACGCCCAGAAGCTGGTCGCCTCCGGCCACCCCGGCACCGCCCTGGCCTACCTGGCCGGGACCCTGACGGCCGCGCTGCTGGCCGTCTGGGCGGCCGCCCGGCTGACCCGTCGTCTGCTGCTCGCCCGGAGGCGCGCGTGAACTGGCTGCTCGTCGTCGCCGGGGCCGTGCTGGGCGCCCCGCTGCGCTTCCTGACGGACCGTGCGGTGCAGTCCCGGCACACCACCGGGTTCCCCTGGGGCACCTTCGTCATCAACGTGGCCGGCTGCCTGATCCTGGGCACCCTGACCGGCGCCGCCGCCCCGCCGCACCTGCAGCTGCTGCTCGGCACCGGCCTGTGCGGCGCGCTCACCACCTACTCGACCTTCTCCTACGAGACCCTGCGCTTGGCCGAGGACGGTGCCGGACTGCTCGCCCTGGCCAACACCGCCGGCAGCGTCTTCGCCGGCCTCGGCGCGGCCTGGACGGGCGTGGCCCTGGGGCAGGCGCTCTGGGGCTGACGGCCGGGGTCGCCGGCCCCGACCTGACGGTTCGTCAATTCGGCCGCAGAATGGCCGGATTACGATCGTGGACGATCGGGATGATCAGTAGCATGTGCGCGGCACACCGTTGATCATCCTGGAGCGAACGATGTCCGCGATACGCACCAAGCCGGCCCGCCGCAAGCGTCGCCTGGCCGCAGCGCTGGTGGCCGCCGCCACCGCCGCCACCCTGTTCACCGCCTCCGGCGGGCCGGCCTCGGCCAGCTCGGCGGCGCCCGGCTCGATCGCCGGCTTCAAGGACGGCTACGCGGTCAACGACGGCCTGCGGATCCACTACGCGGTGGCCGGCCACGGGCCCGCTCTGGTCCTGCTGCACGGCTGGCCGGAGACCCTGCAGGCCTGGGACACCGTCGCCCCGGCCTTCACCGGCGACCACACCGTGATCGCCGTGGACCTGCGCGGGCTCGGCCTCTCCCAGGCCGCCGACAGCGACGCCTACGGCAGCTACTCCGCGCTCACCCTGGCCTCCGACGTGCACGCCGTGGTCGGCAAGCTCGGGTTCGGCGACGCCAAGATCGACGTGGCCGGCCACGACTGGGGCGGCGCCGTCGCGCTGGCCTACGCGGCCCGCTACCGGGAGACGGTCGCCCACCTGGCCGTCATGGAGGCCCCGCCGACCACCGACTACCTGGACCTGGTCGCCGCCCTCCCGGACAAGCTGTGGTGGGACTCCTTCATCAACGGCCAGCAGGACGGCGTGGCCGAGCAGCTGGTGGCCGGCCGGGAGAAGACCTTCTACGGGTCGATCTACACCCGCGACGCCGCCGGCGGTGGCGGCGAGCCCGCCCCCGCCCAGCAGAAGAAGTACATCGCGGCCTACAGCCGCCCCGGCAGCACGCACGCCGGGTTCGAGTACTTCCGCCAGCAGGACACCGGCGAGCGGGAGGTGGACGCGCTGCTCGCCCAGGGCGGCCGGCTGACCATGCCGGTGCTCGGCCTCGGCGGCCAGTACAGCATGGGTGCCGGGATCGGCACCGACCTGAAGAAGCGGATCGCCGACGACGTCACCACCGTCGACCTGGCCGGCGCCAACCACTGGGTGCTGGAGGAGCAGCCGGCCCAGGTGACCGCCGCGCTGAAGGCGCTGTTCGCCCGCTGAGCCGCGGCTGACGGCCCGTCGGGACGGCCCGTCGGGGGTGGGCGCCCCTGCACGCCCACCCCCGACGGGAGCTCAGTTCGCCGCGTCGAACTCGGCCTGCAGGCGCGGCATGTAGTCGGCGAAGGCCGGGGCCCAGCAGCCGTAGTCGTGCCCGCCGTCGCAGGTCGGCGAGAGCGTGGAGCCGTTGCCGTAGTCGTCCAGCCGGCTCGGGATGCCGAGCTGGTCCAGCCGGTCCTTCACGGTGTGGCTGGCGATCGCGGTGAACGCGTCGATCGGCGCGGTGGTGCCGGTGTACAGGTCGATGCCGGTGTTCGCCAGCTTGGCCAGGTTGGCCGGACTGGCGGGGTTCAGCTCGGTCCACACGTGGTCCGCGCCGAACACCGGGTACGGCGAGCCGAAGACTGCGTCGCTGTCCACCACCGGCCCGTAGGTCGCGCACCCGCCGGCGTTCAGCCCGGAGGTGCTGGCGGCGCAGATCGCGTTCGGCAGGTTGAGCTCGGTGGCCACCACCGTGCCGCGGATCGCCACCTGGTCCAGGTCGATGCCGCCGGAGAGCGAGGCGGTGTGCCCGAACAGGTCGGGGCGGGCCTCGGCGTAGTGCAGCGCGCCGTAGCCGCCCATCGACAGGCCGACCACCGCGCGGTGCGCCCGGTCGGTGAGGGTGCGCAGGTTGGCGTCGATGAACGGGACCACCTGGTCCAGGTGGAAGGTCTGCCAGTTCGCCGCGCCCAGCACGGTGTTCTGCATGACCCAGTCGGCGTACCAGCCCTTCAGGCCGCCGTCCGGCGCCACGGTGATCGCCGAGTCGGAGTGCAGCGCGGGCGCGGCGGCCGCGTCGTCCGCGGTGCCCGCCCCGCCGTGCAGGAAGTAGACGACCGGCCAGCGCTTGCCCGGCTCGGCGGCGTAGTCCTTGGGCAGGAAGATCCGGATCTCGTGGGTGCCGGAGAGCTGCGGGGTGGTCACCGTGATGCTGAAGTCGGTGGCGGAGTGCACCACGGGGGAGCCGACCTGGGTCAGCCCGAACCCGTTCGTCAGCGTCGGCGGGACGGCGGTGTCCGCGTGTGCGGCGGGGGCGGCCGTGAAGAGCGTGGTGGCCAGGGCGGCGGTGGCGAGCGCGGTCCGCAGGCGCGCGCGGCGGCCGGTGGTGGGTCGGCCGGTGGTGGGTCGGGCGGTCATCGGTGGTCCTTGAGGGTGTCGGGAGCGTGGACGTGACGCTGGGTCAGAGCGAGCAGAAGGCGTTGAACGCGGCGGTCCCGGTGTCCTGGATGCCCTTGGTGCCCGCGTCGAAGTGGTACTCGTCGTTCGCCTCCACCAGCTGCTGGCGGCCGTCGTCGGTGGCCGCCCAGAAGGAGAAGTAGCCGAGCACCGCGCCGTTGTGGGTCCAGACCGTCTTGCCGCAGGACGTCTGCTCCTGGGCGATGCCGAGCCCGTAGCGCATGCCGGTGTTGGTGGTCGGCACGGTGGTCTTGAGCTCGGCCTCCTGGGCGGGCGGCAGCAGCGTGCCGTTGAGCAGCGCCCGGGTGAAGGCGGCCAGGTCGTCCAGGGTGGAGACCATCGCGCCGGCCGGGCCGAAGGCCTGCACGTTGGAGACGGTCACGTCGGCGCGGGTCAGGCCCAGCCACTGGTACTCGTAGCCGTGCAGGTAGTTGCCGTGCAGGGTCGGGTCGCTGGTCGGGAAGCTGGTGCCGGTCAGGCCGAGCCGGTCGATGATCCGGTGCTGGATCTCGGTGGCCGGGTCGTTGCCGGTGACGGCCTTGATCACCATGCCGGCCAGCACGAAGTTGGTGTTGGCGTAGCTCCACTGCTGCCCCGGGGCGGCGCTCGGGGCGTGCTGGGCCAGCGCCAGGTCGACCAGGCTCTGCGGCGGCCAGGCGCGGTTCGGGTCGGTGCTGTAGGAGAGCGCGAACTGGACGGCGTTGTCGTAGTCGGGCAGCCCGGAGGTGTGGTTGAGCAGCTCGCGCAGGGTGATCTTGCTGCCGTCGTAGCCGTTGGCGGCGACCGCGCCGGGCAGCCACTTGGCCACGGTGTCGTCGAGCGAGAGCCGGCCCTCCGCCTCCAGCTGGAGCAGCACGGTGGCGGTGAACGCCTTGGTGTTGCTGCCGATCCGGAACTGCGCCTTCGGGTCGGCGGGCACCCCGGTGGCGGTGTCCCCGGTGCCGGCCTGTGCGTAGCGGACGGTGTCGCCGTCGCGGAGCAGGCCGATCACGCCGGGGTAGCCGTCCTTGACGCCCTGCTGGGCGCCGGCCTGCAGCAGGCCGATGGCGGTCGGCATGTCGGCCTGGGCCGGGGCGGTGCCGGCCAGAGTGGCGAGGGTCAGTGCGGCGGCGGCGGTGGCGATCAGTCGTACGGGCTTCAAGGGGCTCGCTCCTCGGGTGGGGTGGACGGCTCCCAGCCTCGGCTACCGCCCGGCCGGGGCCCAGGCCACGGCGGCGGCCATTTGTGACCGGTCGGCGGACGGTGCCGCTGACCTGCCGTCATGTACCTGCCGACTGGCCAATGGATGCTGAACTGACCGCCCGTCAGGCCGCCCGGTCGAGGCGCCCGGCCAGGTGGTGCTGGAGCCGGGCGTGCCGGAACTGGTAGACCGCGCCGGTGCGGCGCAGCACCCCGCGCCGGTAGGCGTCGTCCAGGAAGGCGACGGTGTCCCAGGGCAGGTTGCCGGTCAGCGGCAGCCAGATCCGCGACAGCAGCACCCACTGGCCCCAGGCGGTGAAGGCGAAGGCGTAGGAGGCGGCGCCGCCCAGCCCGGCCACCGCCCCGATGAACAGCCCGTCCCACAACCCCCAGCTCAGCTGGCCCAGGGTGCCCTGGAGCAGTTCCACGGCCACCCGCCCCGTCCCCGCGATGGTCAGCGCCAGCAGCGGCGCCAGCACCAGCACCTGCCGGCCCACCGTCGCCCGGTTCGAGGCGAGCAGGCTGGTGGGCGTTGCCGCGCAACTGACGTCCACCGGGGCCTCCAGCGCCGCCGCCGCGCCTAGCACCAGGGCGCCGGCCAGGCCGAAGACCAGCCCGAAGACCAGCATGTTGACCTTCGTGCCCTCCAACAGCGCGGGCCGGTCCAGCGGCACCCCGAAGTAGATCGCCCGCTCCAGGCTGAGCGCGCACGCGTAGCCGACGCCCACCACCACCCCGCCGAGCAGCCCGTCCGCGCACCGCAGCGCCACCGTGCGGACCAGGCGCACCGGGCGGTCCACGCTGCCTCTGCCCCGGGGCAGCCGCAGCCGCACCCGGCTCGGCTCGAACACGGCGCCGCCCCGGTAGGCGATGGTCACCGCGTACACGCTGCCGAAGGCCAGCCCCGCCACCGGCCCCACCATGGTGCCCAGCAGCACCGCGTCGGCGATCCCGCCCCCGACCACCAGCGGGCTGAGCAGCCAGGAGGAGAAGGTGACGCAGAAGGTGGTGGCCAGCACCACGGCCAGCACCCGGCTGGAGTAGCGCAGCGACTCGCCCAGCTGCCACCAGGCCAGGTCCTGCCGGTCCCGGTCGAACCGCACCAGGTGGTGCGCCAGGTAGCCGAGCCAGCGCTGGGCGCGCTCCGTGTCCCAGCGGCCCCGGCCGGCGCCGCCCCGGTCGGGGCCCGGTGCCCGGCGGCGGTAGACGGCCGGCACGAAGCCCGCCAGCAGGTGTTCCTCCAGCGCGCGCTCGCTCGGGAACCGCGCGGTGTCCAGCAGTTCGGCCGGGTCGCGGTCCGGCTCGTCGCTGTAGACGGTGCGGGCCAGGATCACCATCAGCGGGGTGGTCAGCACCTCGGCCAGCCGCCGCGCGGCCACCGTCCGCCCCTCGCGCAGCTCCGCCAGCACGGTCCGCCAGTTCGCGCCGCCGGTGCGGGCGGTGCGCGGCAGGTAGCCGGCCAGGTCGTCCACCGTCAGGTCGGCCAGTTCGATCCCGCCGGCCCAGACCAGCGGCGCGTTGGCCGCCTTGACCGCCTCCGCGAACTCCTCCCGGCGGCTGGTCAGCACCAGTGGCAGCGAGGTCTCGTTGAGCGCCCGCAGCGCCTCCTCGCGCAGGCCGGCGGCGATCTCGTCGAAGCCGTCCAGCACCGGGAGCACCAGGTCGGCGTCGAGCAGTGCGGCGGCCAGCGTGGCGCCGCCCGGGCTGCGCCGGCCCAGGTGCGGGTGGTCGCGCAGCAGCCGCTCGGCCAGCCAGTCGCGCAGCTCCAGGGCGGTCGGGTCCCAGGAGCCGAGGCTGAACACCACCGGCACCCGGTCGGCGGGTGCGGGGGAGTCGAGCAGGTCGAGGACGAAGCGGATGGTCAGGACGGATTTGCCGGAGCCCGCCCGGCCGAGCACCAGCAGGCGCCCGGAGGAGATCCGCCGGTAGACCTCGGCCACCCGGTGCAGGTCGCCGCTCAGGTCCAGCTCGGGCAGCTCGGACGGGTCGGACAGCTCGGGCGTCCCGGTGGCCGGGCCGAGCCGGCGCACGTTGTCCGGACGGTCCGTCAGCTCCGCCGGGGCCGGGCGCCAGCGCACCAGCAGCGGGAACGGGTCGTGCACCCGGCGCTGCTCCTCCTCGCGCCGCCAGCGCCGCCGGATCTCCCGGGCCAGCTCCTCGGCGGCCTCGGCCAGCGCACGGGGGACGGGCGGACGGGTCGTCAAACGGTCCGCCGAGCGTGCCGGGTCCACTGGATCGGCCGGGTCCGCGAGGTCCGCCGGGTCCGGCGCGCCTTCGTCGTCGGTCGCCGGCCGCTCGCCCGCGAGCGCGTCCGCCAGCCGTCTGCGCTGCTCGGCGGTCAGCTCCAGCGCGTCGGCCAGTTCCTGCACCGTGGTCAGCCGGTGGCCCGCGGAGCCGCCGCTCTCCAGCCGGCGGATGGTGCGCACGCTGAGCCCCGAGCGCTGTGCCAGCTGCTCCTGGGTCAGGCCCGCCCGCCCGCGGAGCTCCCGCAACAGGATGCCGAGCCGATCACCCACCAGGCGTCTCCCCTCCTCGACGACAGCCTCGCAGGAGCCTATGCGACGGCCGGTCAGATATGGCCGGTGCCCTGGCCTGTTCAGCGGGCGGGCGGGGCAGCACCATCGGCGGGGCGAGGAACGGGTGAAGGGAGCGGGTTCGGATGGTGGACGGCAGACCGGGGACGGCCGCGCGGCAGGAGGTCCCGGAGGAGGTCGCCGCCCTGGCCCGGGCGCACCGGCTCGGGAAGCTCACCGACGTGCGGCGCGGGGTGTCGCCGCACCGGGTGGTCACGGTGGGCTGGGGGAGCGCCGCGCTGGCGCTGCTGCTGACCCTGACGTTCGCCCAGGAGACGACCAAGGCGGCCGCGCCCAGCGCGCTGCACGCGCTGCTGCAGGCGCTGACGATCGCGTTCCTCTTCGTCTTCGCCGCCGGCACGGCCTACGGCATCCGCGCCCTGCTGGCCGGTCCCCGGGCGCTCTACCTCTACGCGGGCGGCCTGGTGCACACCGACCGCCGCGGGGCCCGGGCCGTGCCCTGGCCGACGGTCACCCGGCTGCGGCCCATCCACCAGCGCGGCCCCCGGGGCACGCCCGGCCGCCTGCTCGGCTACCGGCTGGTCACCCGGGACGGCACCTCGTTCACGGTGCCGCTGATCCCGGCGGGCGGCCGGGACGAGTTCACCGAACGGATCGTCAGTTCGGTGGGCCGGCATGGCTGATCCGGGAGCGGACCAGCCATGCCGGCACCTGCGGGGCGGCGGCTCAGGCGCCGGCCAGCAGGTCCAGGGTGTCCACCACGCGGTTGGAGAAGCCCCACTCGTTGTCGTACCAGGCGACCACCTTGATGTGGCGGCCCTCGACCCGGGTCAGCTCCGAGTCGAAGATGGAGGAGTGCGGGTTGCCGACGATGTCGGCGGAGACCAGCGCGTCCTCCGAGTACTCCAGCACGCCGGCCAGCCGGCCGGCCGCCGCCTCGCGGTAGGCGGCGAGCACCTCGTCGCGGGTGACGTCGCGGGAGACCGTGGTGTTCAGCTCGACGATCGAGCCGACCGGCACGGGCACCCGGATCGAGTCGCCGGACAGCTTGCCGGCCAGGTTCGGCAGCACCAGGCCGATCGCCTTCGCGGCGCCGGTGCTGGTCGGCACGATGTTCACGCCGGCCGCCCGGGCCCGGCGCGGGTCGCGGTGCGGCCCGTCCTGGAGGTTCTGCTCCTGGGTGTAGGCGTGCACGGTGGTCATGAAGCCGTGCTCGATGCCGGCCAGCTCGTCCAGCACCGAGGCCAGCGGCGCGAGCGCGTTGGTGGTGCAGGAGGCGTTGGAGACGATGGTGTGCAGCTCGGCGTCGTACGAGTCGGTGTTGACGCCGTAGGCCAGGGTGATGTCCGCGCCGTCGGCGGGCGCCGAGACCAGCACCTTCTTGGCGCCGGCGGTCAGGTGCGCGCGGGCCGCGGTGGCGGAGGTGAAGCGGCCGGTCGACTCCAGCACGATGTCCACGCCGAGCTCGGCCCAGGGCAGCTGCGCGGGGTCGCGCTCGGCCGTCACCTTGATCCGGCGGCCGTCCACCACGAGCTCGTCGCCCTCGACGGTCACCGGGCGGCCGAGGCGGCCGGCCGTGGTGTCGTAGGCGAGCAGGCGGGCGAGCGCGGTGGGCTCGGTGAGGTCGTTGACGGCGACCACCTCAAGCTTGCTGTCGCGCTCCAGCAGGGCGCGCAGGACGTTGCGGCCGATCCGTCCGAAGCCGTTGATGGCGATGCGGGTCATCGGGTCTTGCTCCTTAACCGGGGTGTCCGGGTTGACGCCCTCCACTCTGGTGCGTCGGACAGCCCGGCGGCAGTGGCAACAATGCCAAGGTCCGCAAGGATCGTGCCAAATGGATCATTCGCCCCGGGTGAAGGTGCGCCGGTACTCCACCGGGGAGGTCCCGAGGATCTGCTGGAAGTGTTGTCGCAGGTTGGAGCCGGTGCCGAGGCCGACCTCGGTGGCGATCTGCTCGACGCTGCGCTCCGAGCGCTCCAGCAGTTCCCGGGCCAGGTCGACCCGGGCCCGCATCACCCACTGCATCGGCGTGTACCCGGTGTCCTCGACGAACCGGCGGGAGAAGGTGCGCGGCGACACGGCCGCGTGCCGGGCCAGCATCGGCACGGTCAGCGGCTCGTCCAACCGGTGCAGCGCCCACTCGCGGGTGGCGGCGAACCGCTCGCCCACCGACTCGGGCAGGCTGCGCGGCACGTACTGCGCCTGCCCGCCGCTGCGGTAGGGCGCGGCGACCAGCCGGCGGGCCGCGTGGTTGGAGGCGGCCACCCCGAGGTCGCGGCGCAGCACGTGCAGGCACAGGTCGATCCCGGAGGCGGCGCCGGCCGAGGTCAGCACGCTGCCCTCGTCGACGAACAGCACGTTCTCGTCCACCCGCACCCGCGGGTGCTTGGCGGCCAGCGCCCGGGTGTAGTGCCAGTGGGTGGTGGCCCGCAGCCCGTCCAGCAGGCCGGTGGCGGCCAGCGCGAAGGCACCGGTGGAGATCGCGGCGACCCGGGCGCCGCGCGCGTGCGCGGCGACCAGCGCCTCCAGCACGGCCGGCGGCGGGTCCTCCCGGTCCGGGTGCCGGTAGCCGGGCACGAAGACCAGGTCGGCCCACTCGACGGCCTCCAGCCCGTCGGCCACGTGGTAGGACAGTCCGTCGCCGCCGGTCACCAGGCCCGCCCGGGCGCCGCACACCCGTACCTCGTAGGGCATGCTCGCGCGGTTGGTGAAGACCTGGGCGGGGATGCCGACGTCCAGGGGCTTGGCCCCGTCGAGGACGAGGACGGTGACGCGGCGCAGGCGGGTGATCGACACAGCACCAGGGTAGGGAAACGCAACCGGGAACGGTCCGGCGGCGTGGTTCAGGAGCGGCAGGCAGATGATGACGGCACCTCAAGGGGGAGCGATGACGGCACAGGTGGACGCGATAATCGAGCGGGCGGGGCTGGGCGGGCACCGGCAGTCCTTCTACCCGACCCGGCGGCGGAAGTGGTCCGAGCAGAAGACCGGCCAGAAGGTCGGCACGGTGGTCGCGATGGTGTTCGGGCTCGGCCTGCTGGGGCTGATCATCGTCGCGCTCATCATGGCCGTGCCGGCGGTCGGGCTGGTGCTGCTGGCCTTCGTCCTGGTCCTGGTCTGGGGGAACTACTACAAGTCGAAGAGGCTGGCCCGGGTCAATGTGGGTCGTGAACTGCGCATCCACGAGCACGGCGTGGCGGTGGTGGGCACTGGCGGCGCGAGCATGGCGATTTTCCGCTGGGCGGAGATGTCGGTGCTGCAGAACATCGTCCGGCACACCCGCAACGGCGTGCACACCCACACCACTTACGCCTACACGCTCTCCGGGCCCGGCATGCCGACGACCCAGGTGAACGGCGGGGTGGTCGGCACCTTCCACGACCCCGTCACCTGGGGCACCGAGATCCAGCAGCAGGTCACCAACGCCCAACTGCCGCCCGCACTGGCCGCCGTGCAGGCCGGCCAGGTCCTGACCTTCGGCTCGTTTACGGTGAACGCCCACGGGCTCACCGCCGGCAACAAGGGCGTCGCCTGGGCCGAGGTGCAGCAGATCAAGACCGAGCGCGGGTTCCTCTCGATCAAGCAGCAGGGCCGCTGGCTGAGCTTGACGTCGATGCCGGTCAGCCGGATCCCCAACTTCTTCGTCTTCCGCACCCTCGCCGACCACCTGACCGAGTCGGCGCGCGGGCAGCGGTAGCGGGAAGTCCGTCCGGCCGACTGTCGGCGTTCGCCCGTCGGAGTGACACTGGTCCGAAAGCCCCGGCCTTTCCGGAAAGGGGGCTCCGGTGGACGATCGATCCAACTCCCGGGCGCGCCGCACCAGGACCGGACTGCTCTTCGTGGCCGCCGCGTTACTCGCCGTCCAGGGGTGCGGCGGCGGCTCCAAGCCCGCGCCGCACCCCAGCGCCTCGACCGGCAGCCCGTCGGCGGCCAACTCGCCGACCCCGCAGCCGAGCGCGACCCAGCTCCCCAACCCGCTGGACAACGTCGGCACCGCCGGCAACACCCTGGCCGTGAAGATCGACAACGTCGGCCGGCAGACCCAGGCGCTCCAGCAGGGGCTCGCCCAGGCCGACATCGTCTACTGGATCCAGGTAGAGGGCGGCCTCTCCCGCTTCCTCGCCCTCTACGACAGCAACCACCTGCCGGGCAGCATCGGCCCCGTCCGCTCGGCCCGGGAGACCGACATCCCGCTGCTCCAGCAGTACGGCCGGCTCGACTTCGCGTACAGCGGCGCGATCAGCGGGCTCAAGCCGCTGCTCGCCCAGGCCGACCTGACCAACATCACGCCGATCACCGACCCGGGCCTGTACAGCAACGGCGGGATCGGCCCGACCTTCGTCGACCCGCACAAGCTGTTCGCCAAGTACCCCTCGGTGCCCGCCCGTTCACCCGGCTTCAGGTTCGGCGACGCCCCCGGCGGCGGCACCCCGCTGAACGACATGACCTGGCGTCAGCCCGCCGCCACCATCGGCGTGCACTACAACGGCAGCGGCTACGACGTCGCCGTCGACGGCCACTCCTCCTGGTCCGGCACCGCGACCGTGGTGGTGCAGCACGTCAGCATCGTGCCCGGCAGCTTCACCGACTACAACGCCGGCAGCGCCGCCAACGAGGTGTTCACCCACACCACCGGCTCGGGCACCGCCCAGGTGCTGCGCGGCGGCCAGGTGTGGAACGTCACCTGGAACCGGCCCGACCCCAACGGCGGCACCTCCTACACCCTGCCCGACGGCAGCGCGATGCCCTTCGCCACCGGGCCGGTGCTGGTCGTGCTGGTCCCCTGACCCGTCCGACGTGGAGTCAGGCGAGCAACTCCTGCTCCAGCATCTGCAACTGGGCGCCCATGTCGTGCACCAGGTAGACCGCCCGGGAGCGGGTCCAGGCCTGGCCGGACTGCGGGTCGTAGTCGCCGGGCATCCGCTGGCCGGCCGGGGCACCCGCCGCAGCGATCCCGGCCAGCCGGGTGGTCAGCACGCAGCGCTTGACATGGTCCCGGAAGCCCACCACCCCCGCGGTGCCGATCCCGCCCGGCAGGCCCTTGCGGCTCGCCGCGACCTGGGCCGCCACGCCGTAGGTGCTCAGGTAGGTGATGGTCCCGTCGGCGGCGATCACCGGGTTGATCGCGGTGACGTCGGTCAGGCCGTGCTTGCCGGTCAGGAAGTGCGCGATCTCCCACTGCGCGTAGACCGGCACCGGGCGGCGGCGGTGGATCCGGGCCACGGTGTCCGCCAGCGCCTCGTTCACCGGGCCGGGCTCGTAGAGCACCTTGGCCGGGTCCCCGCCGCCGGCCGGCGCGCGGTTGCCGAAGCTGTAGGCGAGCAGGAAGTCCATCCGCTCGGGCTCGACGGTCGGCGGCTCCCAGGTGAAGCAGACATCCAGGATCCGCGGCACCTCCACGGCGGCGGTGGCCCGGTCGTCCAGGTCGGCCGCCAGCACGCCCAGCATCTGACGGCGCAGCGCCTCCCGGCCGGCCGCGCCCCCGGCGGCCGGTGCGGCCTCGGCCGGGGCGGCGGTCGCGGTGGCGGCGAAGTGACGGCGGTTCATCGGGTGTTCCTCGCTGACGGGGCGTCGACCTGAAGTGGTCTGATCCAATCCGGCCTCAGTTGCCGCCCGGGGAGGGCCGGCTGACGTACCGGTGAACATCGGTGCGCGGACGAACCCGTCACGGGGCCGGGGAGGCTGCTCGTATGCTGGGGCAATGGCCGAGTCGTTGCTCCCCGTGGGCGTGCGCCGGTGGCGGCCCGGCACCGCGCCCGTCATCCGGGCCGGGCGCCGCTGCTGCGCCGAGTCGCTGTACCTGCTCACCGCGCCGGTGACCGCGGTGGCGGGCCTGGCGCTGGCCGCCGCCGGCCTGGTCCTCGCGGCGCCCGGGGTGCCGTCGTCGGCCCGGGCGCGGGGCCCGGCGCGGTGGGCGGGCGACCTGGAGTGGTGGCGGATCGGCGCGGTCGGGGCCCGCAGCGGGGCCTGGCGGCGGGTCGGGCCCGCCTCCTGGCGCGAGCCGCTGCACGCGCTGGCCCTGCTGCCGCTGACGCTGGCCACCTGGGCGGTGACGGCGATGTGGTGGTTCGTCGGGCTCGCCACCGTCAGCTTCCCGCTGCGCGTCGAGGTGCGGCCCGGCACCCTGCGGCCGATGACGCTGTACGCGGGCGGCGAGCAGTCGCACGTCGCGCTGAGCCTGGGGCTCACCTCGCCCGGCGAGCGGACCGCCTTCGCCGTCACCCTCGGGCTCTCCCTGCTGCTCACCCTCCCGCTGGCCACCCGGGCCTGCGTCGCCGTGCAGGCCGGGCTCGGGCGGGCGCTGCTCGCCGACCGGACCGCCCGGGCCCGGGCCGCGGCCGAGGCCGGCGCGGAGGGGGCGGCGCTGCGCCGGCTGGAGCGCGACATCCACGACGGGCCGCAGCAGCGGCTGGTCCGCCTGGCGCTGGAACTCGGCCGGGCCCGGCGGCACCTGGACAGCCGGCCGGAGGCGGTGCGCGAGGCGCTGACCGACGCGCTGGCGCAGACCCGGGAGGCGCTGGACGAGCTGCGGGCGCTCTCGCGCGGCATCGCCCCGCCGATCCTGGCCGACCGGGGGCTGCGGGCGGCGCTGGCCGTGCTCGCCGCCAGCTCGCCGGTGCCGGCCGAACTGGACGACGAAAACGCTGACCTGACGGACAGTCAGCTGACTGCGGCGGTCGAGTCGGCCGCCTACTTCGTGGTCGCCGAGGCGCTCGCCAACGCGGCCAAGCACAGCCGGGCCGAGCGCTGCACCGTCGGCCTGCGCCACGCGCCGGGCACCCTGCGGGTCTGGGTGAGCGACGACGGGGTGGGCGGCGCGGCCCCGGGCAAGGGGCACGGGCTGCGCGGACTGGAGGAGCGGGTGGGCGCGGTCGGCGGCCGACTGCGCGTCGCCAGCCCCGCCGGCGGCCCGACGACCGTCACCGCGGAACTGCCGTGCCGCTGACCGGTGAGGACCCCGGCGGCGGGGCGGCCCGGCGCCCGCTGCGGATCGTGGTCGCCGACGACGCGGTGCTGCTGCGCGAGGGCCTGGTGCGCCTGCTGGTCGAGGACGGCCACCAGGTGGTGGCGGCCGTCGGCGACGGCCCCGCGCTGGTCGCGGCGGTGCTGACGCACCGTCCGGACGTCTCGGTGGTCGACGTGCGGATGCTGCCGACCCAGCGCGACGAGGGCCTGCGGGCGGCGATCGCCGCCCGCGCGCAGCTGCCCGGCGCCCCGGTGCTGATCCTCAGCCAGTACGTGGAGCCCGCCTACGCCGCCGAGCTGCTCGCCGACGGCTCCGGCGCGGTCGGCTACCTGCTCAAGGACCGGGTCGCCGAGGTCGAGGAGTTCCTGGACGCGCTGGACCGGGTCTCCCGTGGCGCGACCGTGCTCGACCCCCAGGTGGTGGCCCGGCTGTTGGACCGGCGGCGCCGCGACGATCCGCTGGGCGCGCTGACCGCGCGCGAGCGGCAACTGCTGGGCCTGATGGCGCAGGGGCACTCGAACACCGCGATCGCCCGGCGGCTGGTGCTGTCCGCGAGCGGGGTGGAGAAGCACATCGGGAACGTCTTCGCCAAGCTGGGCCTGCCGCCCGACGAGGCCCAGCACCGGCGGGTGCTCGCCGTCCTCGCCTACCTGGGCGGCTGATCCCGGGTCTGAGGGTAGGGCTGGCCACACCATGGAGTGTCCGGCGCACTCCGGTGATCCGTCGGTGCCGCCCCGGAACAGTGGGCGGCATGACGACATCCACACCCCGGGGCGCCCGGGGCACGCGCACGCTCTCCTTCCTCGCGGTGGTGCTCGCCGCCGCCTTCGTCCTGGCCCCGCGGCTGCTGGCCGGCGGCGAGTACGCCGACCGGTCCGCGCTCGCCGCGCAGTTCGGGCGGGCGTTCGTCGCCTACTGGCGCTCCGGCGAGCGGGCTTACCCGGCGCAGCTGGCCGGGGTCGTCGACTACTGGTCGCGCTACCACCTCGCCAAGGCGGTGCTCGCCGCGCTGCTGGCCGCCGTGCTGGGGGTGCTCGGCGCGCGGCTGTGGCGGAGGTTCGCGGCCGGCGGGGCCGGCCGGGGTTGGGCGACCGGTGCGGCGGGTGCGCTGGCCACGCTGGCGGCGGCGTTCTCGGTGCTGCTGGTGCTGGCCAACGTGCAGGGGACGCTGGCGCCGTTCGCCTCGCTGCTGACGATGCTTCCGACGGGTGGCGGTGGCGGCGATGGTGGTGATGCTGGTGCGGTCGGTGGCGCGGTCGCTCAGGTGCGGCAGGGGCTGACGGGCTACGGGAGCGGTCCGGCGGGGCGGGAGCCCGCCGCACTGCGGGTGATGGTCGACGACTTCGGGCGCTACCACTTGGTGATCGCCGTGCTGGCGACGGTGCTGGCCGTCGCGCTGGTGGGCCTGGGCGTGCTGCTCGTGCGGGCAGCTGTTCGGGCGCAGCAGCAGCGGGCGCGGCGGGTGCTGGGGCTGCTCGGCGCGGTCGCGGGGCTGTCGGCGCTGGCCCTGGCCGTGATCGCGGTGGCCAACGCGGGCACTGCGGCCGATCCGGCGCCCGCACTGCTGGGCTTCTTCGAGGGCGGTTGGTGACGGGATTCGCAATCCTGGCCGGTCGGGCCGTCCCAGCGGCGGGCTGACGTTCGATCAGGCCGGCAGGGACTGGCCATTCGAGTGAATCTCAACCAACTGGATAGTTTTCAGTGGTTAAGCTCGATCCCCGTGACAGAAAGTCAGAAGTGTGACCCGGCAAGCGAAAAGGCCGACGTGGTCATCCTCGGGGCCGGCCCGGCCGGGCTGGTGCTCGGCAACCTGCTGCACGACCGCGGCATCGACTGCACCATCCTGGAACGGTCCACCCGCGCGAACCTGGAGACCCGGGCGCGCGCGGGCTTCCTCGCTCCGAACACCGTGCGCACCCTGGACCGGCACGGCCTCGCCGACGGCCTCAAGCGCCACGGCGAGGAACACGGCAGCTGCGAGTTCCGCACCGAGGGCGGCCGGTTCCGGCTGGACTACCGCGAGCTCGGCCGGGGCGAACCGCACACCGTCTACCCGCAACAGGCCCTGGTGACCGACCTGCTGGCCCGCTACCTGGACAACGGCGGACGGATCCGGTTCGAGACCGAGGCGCTCGCCGTGCAGGACGCCGACGGCCCCGAACCGGCCGTCACCGCGCGCGGCGCCGACGGCCGGCCGACCCGCTGGCGGGCCCGGTACGTGGCCGGGTGCGACGGCTGGCGCGGCGCCGCCCGCCGCTCGCTGCCGCCCGGCGCCGTCCGCCGCCACCACCGCGACCACGGCATAAGCTGGCTCGGCCTGCTCGCCGAGGCCCCGCCGAGCCTGGACGCGGTGGGCTACGCCGTGCACCCCCGCGGCTTCGCCGGCCACATGGCGCGCACCCCCGAGGTCACCCGCTACTACCTGCAGTGCGAACCCGGCACCGACCCGGACAGCTGGACCGACGAGCGGATCTGGACCGAACTGGAGCTGCGGATGCGGGCCGGGGAGTACGGGCCGCTGCACCGCGGCCCGATCCTCGAACGCACCCTCATCGACCTGCGCTCCGACGTGCTGGAGCCGCTGCGCCACGGCTCGCTGCTGCTCGCCGGCGACGCGGCCAGCCTGATCAGCCCCTCCGCCGCCAAGGGCGCCAACCTCGCGGTGCTGGAGGCCGAGCTGCTCGCCCGCGCCCTGATCGACGCCCTCGCCCACGGCGACCAGGCCGGGCTCGACGCCTACTCCGCCGGCTGCCTGAGCAGCATCTGGCGCGCCCAGGAGTTCTCGCACTGGATGATCCGGCTGCTGCACGGCACGCCCGGCGCGGACGGCGCCGAAACGTTGTTCCTGGACGCCCTGCGGGATTCCCGCCTGGAATCCCTGCGCACCTCGCGCACCCAGCAGGACTGGTTCGCCGAGCACTACGTCGGCCTGTGAACCCGTCCTCGCGGACCACCCCGATCACCGAAGTGAGGATCACCCACCGATGACCACAAGCATCCAGGCCGACCAGGCCTGCCTGCGGCGAACGGTCGACTTCACCAGGGAGCACGACACCGCCACCCTGCTCCCGCTGCTGCTGCCCGGGCTGGACGGCCCCGAACTGCGGGCCCTGCTGGAGCGCTGCCGGTTCGCCCACACCGCGGTGCTGGTCTTCCCGCCCGACCTGGCCACCCTGGACGACCAACTCGCCGACTGCGGGCTGGTGGTGGAGAGCCCGCCGCAGCCCAGCGTGGTGGTCCGGCAGCGGCTGGCCGAGCGCCACCGCCGCGACCCGGCCGAGCTCGAAGTGCGGATCCTGCGCCCCGCCGTGCTCGGCCTGGACGGCACCCGCCGGGAGGTCGAGGTGTTCGCGCTGGCCGTGCCGCCGGGCTCCGCGCTCACCGGCCTGGTCGAACAGGAGCGCGCGCACCAGCACGAGGCGCACCTCGCCTTCGAGGTCGAGCGGCCGGACCCGCTGGTGCTGCACGGCCTGCGCGCGGTGCTGGCCCGGCACGGCGCGCACGCCGACGGCGGCGGCTACAACCCGCACGAGGACGGCACGGTGCTCTACTTCACCGCGCCCACCGGCTCCAAGACCGACTACCGGCGGATCGAGCTGCACGTCGCCGGCGACCACCCCGAGGTGCTCGCCGCCCACCTGGACGAGTACCGGAGCCGCCAGCCCGCCGAAACGTTGCTCCGGTTGCTCACCGGCGCCTGGACCACCCAGGCGCTGGCCAGCGCCGCCCGGCTGCGGGTGCCCGAGGCGCTGGACACCGCCGAGGCACGCGGCACCGAGGCGGTCGCGGCCCGGGTCGGCGCCGACCCGCAGGCCCTGGCCACCCTGCTGCGCTACCTGGCGATGCTCGGCGCGGTCGCCGAGCAGGACGGGGGCTGGCGGCTCACCGGCGTCGGCGCGCTGCTGCGGGCCGAGGAGCCGGCCTCGATGCGCGCGCTGGCCCTGATGTACGGCGGCCCGTTCTACCGCTCCTTCGCGGAGCTGGACCACACCGTGCGCACCGGCGAGACCGCCTTCGACCACCTCTTCGGCGAGAACCACTTCGACCACTTCGCCCGCGACCCCGAACTCGCCGAGCAGTTCGACCAGTCGATGGCCGCCAGCACCCGGATGTTCGAGCCGCTGCCGACCCACCCGGTGATCGCGGCCGCCGGCGCGGCGGCGCCCGGCCCCCGGACGGTGGTCGACATCGCGGGCGGCAACGGCGAGCTGCTCCGCCGGATCCTCACCGCGCACCCCGGGCTGCGCGGGGTGCTGCTGGAGCGCCCGCACGTGATCGAGGCGGCCCGCCGCTCGCTCGGCTCGCTCGGCGAGCGCTGCGCCTTCCAGGTGGGCGACTTCGCCGACGTGCCGTCAGGCGGCGACGTCTACCTGCTCTCCCGGATCCTGCACGACTGGGACGACGAGCGCTGCCGCGAGATCCTGCGCCACTGCGCCCGCGCGATGCCCGCGCACGCCGACCTGCTGGTGGTCGAGCGGCTGCTGCCCGCGGACGGGTCGCCCTCGCTGGCCACCGCCTGGGACCTGCACATGCGCTGCAACGTCGGCGGCCGCGAGCGCCGCGCCGACCACTACGCCCGGCTGTTCGCCGACGCCGGGCTGGAGCTGGTCGGCCGGGCGGCACTGCCGCTGGACGCCGCGGTGCTGCACGCCCGCAGGGCCGCGGTGCCGGCGCCGGCCGAGGCGAGCCGGCTGTCCTGACGCCGGCTGCGGGGGAGTCCGCCGCCGGGCGCGGTGGACTCCCGGCCGGGCTCGGCGGACTCCCCTGCCGGTCAGGACGTTGTTCCGCTTTCGCAGAGCCGTGCGATGAATACCAATGAACAAATAATCTGCACGACCCGTTCCCGAGTCCCGAATGCTGGACTACAGTCACTCCTCGTTGCACCGCAAGGACGAGCCAGCGCAGCCGGGTTGAGCACCGCGCCCCCGGCATGACGGAGTCTCATTCGGGGGGTCGGTGATGGCAGGTTATCGGCGTGCGCTTCACGACGATCCGTTCGGGTACCTGAGGGAGCTGCGGCGCACCGAAGCGCCCGCACCGGGCGAACCGGCCGCGCTGCTGCGCCTCCCGTGGGGCGGCTGGTGCGTGAGCGATCCGGCGCTGGCCCACGAGCTGCTGCGCGCCGAGGAGTTCAACGCCGACCGCTCGGGCTTCTTCGGCGAACTGCTGCCCACCAGGGCGGACCAGATCGAGGTCGGCCACGCGGTGCGCAACCTGCTGCGGAGCCGGCTGCCCGACTACCGGACCGCCCTGGCAGGGCAGTTGGCACGGTTACCGGCCGCCAGCCGGTGGCCCGACGCCGCCACCGAGCTGGTCCACCGCTCGCTGGCCGACCAACTGCTGCACCCCGCGACGCCTGCGCGCGCACGGCGGTTGACGGACCGCGCGGTGCACGGCGGGGTGGTCTTCGAGGCGCCGACCGTGTGGCGGCGGGCCCGGGCCGAGGCGCTGCGCGCCCGCTTCATCGCGGCGATCGCCGAGCAGGTCCGCGACCGGCGCGCGGACCCGGCGGCCGAACCCCGCGACGTGCTGGACGCGGTGATCGGCGGATGCCCGGCAGAACTGCCCGACCGCACCGTCGCCGAGGTCTTCCTGGTGATGTTCCGCTCGATCGTCGCGCCGGTGGCCGGCACCCTGGCCTGGTCCGTCTTCCTGGCCGGCACGCACCACACCGGGGACGGCGAGCTGCCCTGGCCGGCCGACTGGATCGTCCGCGAGGCGATGCGGCACCGGCCGATGGTCTGGATGGTCGGCCGCTCGCTGCCGGACTCCGGCGAGTTCGGCGGCGTCCCGTTCCACGCGGGCGACCTGCTCTCGGTCAGCCCCTACCTGCTGCACCACGACGACCGCGGCTGGACCGACCACGACGAGTTCCGGCCCGGCCGCTGGGCCGACGCGCAACCGCGCGGCCCCTACATACCGTTCGGCGCGGGTCCGTTCGCCTGCGCCGGCGCGTCGGTGGCCATGGTGCTGCTGACCGAGGCGCTGACCGCCCTCACCCAGGACCACCGGATCACCGTCAGTGGTGGCGACCCGCGCCCGGTCATGGTCGAGGGCGCCATCCCGCGGCCCTTCACCGTCCACCGCACCGTCAGGCACGCGTCCCGAGAGGTGAGGAGGTGATCCAGGTGCTGCGTCGCGTCTTCAACCGCAAGCCGGCCCGTCTCTGGTTCTGGGGCTGAGCCACCCGGAAGCCAGTGGGAAGCCATCAGGCCCGGTGGACCCGCATGCTCGTGCGGGCCCACCGGGCCGTCGGCGCGACCCTAGCGTCGCCGGGCCACCACCACCGCGTCGTGCAGCACCGTTTCGCGCCCCTCGGGGTCCAGGCCCGGGCGGGCCCGGGTCTCGGCACTGACCTGCCAGGCCGACCCGTCCAGACCGGCGGCCACCTCCTCCGGCGGGTACATCATGTCCAGGTGCCCCCAGGGGCCGGTGGACTCCCGCTTGTCGCGCGGGTGGTGACCCACGATCAGCAGCGTGCCGCCCGGCGCCACCGCCTCGGCGAGCGCGGCGAAGAGCGCGCGCCGGGCCTGCGTGGGCAGGTGCATGAACTGCGCCGTGACCAGGTCGTACGACCCGGGCGCGGGCGGCTCCTCCCGCAGGTCGACCCGCGACCAGGTGATCCGCCGCGCCACCTCGGCGCCGGCCGCCCGGGCGTGCCCGGCCGCGCGCTCCAGGGCGAGCGCGGAGATGTCCGTGCCGGTGACCGTCCAGCCGCGCGCGGCCAGCCAGATCGCGTCCGCGCCCTCGCCGCTGCCCACGTCGAGCGCCCGGCCCGGCGTCAGCCCGGCGGCCTCGGCCACCAGCTGCGGGTTGGGCCGCCCGCTCCACAGCGCCGGGCGGGCGCGGTAGCGCTCCTCCCAGCCCGCCCGCTCGAACAGGGCGACCCGCTGCTCGCGGTACTCCCGCAGCGCCGCGTCGGTCTCCGCCGCGATCAGGTCCGCGTTGATCGCGGCGCCGGCCCGCAGGCCCGCCGCCGCGGCGACCACCACCTGCGCGGTGGGGTCGGTGACGTTGCCCGCCACCCAGACGCCCGGCACCTCGGTCGCCCCGGTCGGATCGGCGGCCACCCGGCTGCCGATCACCGCGCCGGCGTACTCCACCGGGACGGTCGCCAGCCCGAGCGAAGCCGTCAGCCCGGCGCGGGCGGCCAGCCCCGTGCTGACCACCAGCGCGTCCAGCGGAACGGTCTCGCCCGAGGCCAGCCGCACCCCGGTCAGCCGGTCGTCCTCGGCCAGCACCCGCTCGACCGGCCCGTGCGCCAGGTGCACGCCGCGGGCCGCGAGCCGCTCGGCGAGCTCCGCGTCCGGGGCGTCGACGCCGTGCAGCAGCACGACGACCCGCTCGCTCCACTGGCGCCACAGCTCCGCGTGGTGCCAGGCCGGCGGGCCGGTCGCCAGGATGCCGATCCGGCGGTCCCGCACCTCCCAGCCGTGGCAGTACGGGCAGTGCAGCGCGTCCTTGCCGAACCGCTCGGCCAGGCCCGGCAGGTCGGGCAGCTCGTCGGTCAGGCCGGTGGTCACCAGCAGGCGGCGGGCGCGCAGTTCGGTGGTGCTCTCGTCGGTTTCGATACTGATACTGAAGTGCTCGCTGTCCCGGCTCGCCCCGGTCACTCGGCCGGTGGTGAACTCGCCGCCGTAGCCCGCCAGTTCGGTGCGGCCGAGGGCCAGCAGCTCGGCCGGCGGGGTGCCCTCGCGGCCCAGCAGGCCGTGCACGTGGCCGGCCGGCGCGTTGCGCGGCTCACCGGAGTCCACCACCAGCACCGAGCGCCGGGCCCGGGCCAGCGTCACCGCGCCGCTCAGTCCGGCGGCCCCGCCGCCGACCACGACCACGTCGTACGTCTTGTGTGTCTCGTTCGCGTTCACCGGGACTCCCTCGCTCGCCCTGCCGTGTCCCGACCACGGTGCGCCGGGGTGGGCCGAGCGGCAAAGTAAAGTTGCCGATATGGCAAACGACGACGCCGAGGTGCTGGCCGGGGTCGGGCCGCGCCTGCGCGACCTGCGCCGCAAGCACGGCACCACGCTGGCCAAGCTCGCCGAGACCACCGGGATCTCGATCAGCACGCTGTCCCGGCTGGAGTCCGGCGAGCGCAAACCCACCCTGGAACTGCTGCTGCCGCTGGCCCGGGCCCACCAGGTGCCGCTGGACGAGCTGGTCGGCGCGCCGGCGGTCGGCGACCCCCGGGTGCGGCTGCGCGCGGTGCGCCGGGACTGGGCGACCATCGTGCCGCTGACCCACAACCCCGGCGGCGTCCAGGCCTTCAAGATGATCATCCCGCCGGAGCGCCACGACCCCGACCCGCGCACCCACGAGGGCTACGAGTGGCTCTACGTGCTCGCCGGCGAACTCCGGCTGGTGCTCGCCGACCACGACCTGGTGCTCAAGGCCGGCGAGGCCGCCGAGTTCGACACCCGGGTGCCGCACTGGTTCGGCAGCACCGGCGCGGCCCCGGTCGAACTGCTCAGCCTGTTCGGCCCGCAGGGCGAGCGGGTGCACGTGCGCGCCCAGCCTCGGGGTGCCAGCAGCTGACGTATAGTCAGTTCACGCACGGGATGCCGCCCATGCTCACCGCCGGCCCCTGCATCGGCAGGCCGGCCGCCGGATCGGAGCTGCTCGACCCGCTCGCCGCGACCGGGGCCTGTGACGGGGACGGCGCGGCCGCCGGGGAGGTCGTGGCCGGCGCCGGGGTCGGCGGCGGAGTCGGCCCCGGGGTGCCGCTCGCCGTCGGCGCCGGACCCGGGTCGTGGCCGAACAGCTGCTGCACCTCCCGGGCGATCAGCGCCGGGTCCACCGTGTTGACGTCCTCGCCGCCGATGGTCGCGAAGCCGGTGATCGGCAGGGTGTTGAACTCGACGTTGCCGCCGGTCAGATCGGTGGCCTGCTGGGCGAAGTCCAGGATGTCCAGCTTGTCGTCGATCACCACGTCCTTCTTCACCACGTCGAGCAGCGACTGCATCCGGCCGAGGTCGTTGAACAGCCCCTCGTCCTTCAGCTTGTTCTCCACCGAGGCGATGAAGGCCTGCTGACGGTGCGTCCGGTCCAGGTCGCCGCCCGGCAGGTTGTGCCGCTGGCGCACGAAGGCCAGCGCCTGCGAGGCGTTCAGCGTGTTCAGCCCCGCCTGGCCGGAGAACCCGGAGCCCTGGCCGTCCTCCGCCGGGTCGCTGGTCGCGTGGTTCAGACAGACCGTCACTGGCCCCACCGCCTGCGCGATGTCGTAGAAGCCCAGCAGGTTGATCTCGGCGAAGTGGTCGATCGGGATGCCGAGGAAGTTCTGCACGGTGGCCAGCGTCGCCGCCCGCCCCGCGTCCCGGCTCTGCTGCTCCAGCTGAGCACCCTTCAGCCCCTGGGCGGCCAGCTTCGGCTCGGCCGCCGCCTTCGCGATGCCGTAGGCCTCCTTGATCTTGTGCATCCCGCCGTCCGCGCCGTACGTCTGCACGTAGTCGTCGCGCGGGATCGACAGCGCCGTCACCTTGCCGTCGTCGGCCGGCATGTGCAGCACGATCAGCGTGTTGGTGTTGTAGCCGCCGACCTCGCTGCTGTCCCCGGCGTGCAGCTCGTCCTGCACGAACTGCGGGGGCAGGTCGTTGCCGTTCATGTCCTTGCGGCTGTCCAGGCCGATCAGCAACAGGTTGACCGAGTTGTCCAGGTGCGGCGGCGCGCTGCGCTGCACGCCCGCGAGCGCCTTGGAGGTGGTCAGCCCCGCGCTCAGCGAGGCGTAGGTGTAGTAGGTGAACCCGCTGGCCGCCAGCACGGCCAGCCCGGCCCCGAGCACCACCGCCCGCCCGGCCACCGTCGCCACCCCGGTGCCGCGGCCCCCGGCCCGCACCCGGCCCGGCCGATCGGGCTCAGCCACGACGGTTCCTCCTGTCTCGGACGATCCTCACCAGCACCACGACCGCCGCCGCCCCGAGCGCCGCGAGCATCACCGGGAACCCGTCGACGCCCCAGCGGATCGCCCCGGTGGCCAGCCCCTTGGTGCCCCGGTACCGGTGCGGGTCACCGAGCAGCTCGGCGGCCGCCGACAGCGCGAGCACCAGCGTCGGGCAGGCGGGCAGCACCCACCACCACCCCGCCCGGCTGGCCAGCGCGGTCGCCGCCGCCGTCCCGACCACCACCGACCCGCCGAAGATCAGCCCCAGCCCCGGCCCGATCGCCTCGTCCACCAGCGCACCGGCCACCGGCAGCCCCACCAGCAGCAGCACCACCGCCGACCGGGCACGCGGAGACCGCGCCACCGCACCACCGCCCTGCGGCTCAGCCGGTCCCGCCACGCGCGTGCCCCCTCAGTGGTTGCCTGGCTCAGTGGTTGCCTGGTTGCGGCAATCTAGCAACGCGCACGCCGGAAAACGCCGAGGCCGGGAGGGGTTGACGCCGAACGGGGGACGGAGATCCGCGGCTGCCCGCCGGTCCGTGGCCCGTCCGACGTCGACCGCGCGGGTTAGCCGGCCTGCTCCGTTCTCTAGCCACGGTCGCCAGGACAGACGGTCAGCCGGTCGCACACCGGTCGTACCAGCGCCCGCGGGCGGTGAGCGGCCATCATCAAGATCACTTGTCGAAGGACAGGCGTTCCGAAGCGTCGGTTACGCTCCTGTGCCAGAGCTGACCTGGACTGGCCTGGAGCGAAGTGGAGTTGAGTTGCCGTGACCTTCACGGTCCTGGTGAACATCGCGGTGGTCCGCGTTGGCGTACCGCCCGCCCGGGCTCAACTGGAGCTCATCGCCACCGAGCTCCTGAGCTGACCCGTCGGCCCGTCAAGATCCCGTCAGAACCGGCCGCTCAGCCGTAGTCCATGCGTCAAGGACGGGTGCGAACGGCGCCCCTGGTGCCTGTACTGGAACCGACAACCAACCCCCGTACCCGGAAAGGGCACGCACGCCATGACGGATCACCTTCCCGCCGAGCCGGAGCACCATACGACCACTGTCCTGCCGCGCGTCGGCGGTGGTGAGCAGGACGAGCCGGACGGGCAGGACGAGTGCGTCGCGTGGACGCACTGCCGGTTCGCGCTGCACTACGAGGACTGACGGGGCGTCGGGCGGGCGGGCCGGGGCGGTGCGGCGGATCGTGGTGGGCGTGAGCGGGGGGCGGGGGAGTGCCGGCGCGGTGCGGCGGGCGTTGCGGGAGGCAGGGGGTGGGGCGGTGGAGTTGGTGCTGGTGCACGCGTGGCGGCCGCCGGGGGGTGAGCGGAGTTTCCGGCGGCACCCGGATGCGCGCGGGCTGGCCGAGGTGCGGGAGGCGGCGGCCGGGCGGCTCGACGAGGCGTTGCGCAGTGCGTTGGCCGGGGCGGGGCCGGGGACGGCCGTGCGCGGTGCGCTGGTGCGGGGCCGGCCGCGGCGGGTGCTGGTGGCGGTCACCGATCGGGGTGCCGACCTGTTGGTGGTGGGTGCGGGCCGGGGTCTGCTGCGGCGGGGGCTGCGGCGCTCGGTGACGGCGCACTGTCTGCGGCACGCGGGGTGTCCGGTGCTGACGGTGCCCGGTCCGTAGGGGTCAGCGCGGGCGCCGTTGCAGGACGTCGGCGAGCACGGTGGTGACCAGCTTGTCGACGGTCGAGGTGGTCGCTGCGTCCCGGTCGGCGAACAGCAGGTGTCCGCCGCCGACCAGGGAGAGGGTGAGGGAGTCGATGTCGGCGTCGGCCGCGATGCGGCCGAGTTCGCGCTCGTCGGCCAGGTAGGCGGTGACCGCGGTGGTGGCCTGGGCGAGGATCGCGATGCCACCGCCGGGGGTGGCCTGCCGGAGCCGGGCGCGCAGTTCGTCCCGGAAGGTGATGAGCGGGATGATCGCCACCGGGACCGGGCCGAACAGCGTGGTGAGCGCGGCGGTGAGGTTGTCGGTGACGGTGCCGGTGCCGGCGGTCTCGCGCAGCGCCCGCGCCTGTGCGTCGAGTTGGGCGGCCCGGTCGAGCACGAGTTCGGCGAGGAAGGCGTCGAAGTCGGCGAAGTGCCGGTGCAGCACGCCCTTCGCGCAGGCGGCCTCGTCGGTGACGGCCCGGCTGGTCAGGCCGTTCGCGCCGTCCCGGAGCAGGACGCGCTCGGCGGCGTCGAACAGCTGCTGGCGCGCGTCGCGCAGGTGCACCCCGGTCGGCACGTGTCGATCCTCCGCGAATCCGTTGGCAGGTGGGCGCTTGCCCACTAGAGTGAACGCATGCCCACTTTACCGCGAGAAGAGCGAGAAGAGCCCCGGCCGGTGCCGTCGCACCAGGCCCGGCAGACCGCCGAATCGTTCGGCACGGACGCGCGACGCTACGACCGGGCCCGACCCGGCTACCCCGATGACCTGGTGGCACGGATCGTCGCCGGGAGCCCGGGGCCCGAGGTGCTCGACGTCGGCTGCGGCACCGGCATCGCGGCCCGTCAGTTCCGGGCCGCCGGCTGCGCCGTCCTCGGGGTCGAACCCGACGGCCGGATGGCCGGGCTCGCACGGGCCGACGGCCTGCGGGTCGAGGTCGCGACCTTCGAGGACTGGGAGCCGGCCGGCCGCACCTTCGACGCGGTGACCGCCGCCCAGTCCTGGCACTGGGTGGACCCGGCGGCCGGCGCCCTGAAGGCGGCTCAGGTGCTGCGCCCGAACGGGCGGCTGGCGGTCTTCGGGCACGTCTTCGAACCGCCGGCCGAGGTGGCCGAGCCGTTCGCGGCGGCCTTGCGGCGGGTGGCGCCCGACTCCCCGTTCAGCGGTCAGCCGGCTCGGCGGCCGCTGGAGGCGTACCTGGCGGGGTACGCGGCGACCGCCGACGCGATCCGCGCGACCGGGCGGTTCGACGAGCCGGAACAGTGGCGGTTCGACTGGGAGCGGCCCTACACCCGCGAGCAGTGGCTGGACCTGCTCCCGACCACCGGCGGTCTGACCCGGCTGACGCCCGATCAGCTGGCCGAGGTGTTGGGCGCCGTCGGCCGGGCCATCGACGACCTGGGCGGCAGCTTCACGATGCGGTACACCACCCTGGCCACCACCGCCGTGCGCGCCGGCGCCCAGTGAGTCACGGCACCCCTACTGCTGCTCCACGTCGGCCCGCACGGCGCGCATCACCGGACCGACGTCGGCGGCGGTGAAGCCGATCTTGGTGTTGGTGCCGTCGCCCTTGATCACCAGGGTGACCCGGGCCGCCGTGGTGGGGGTGAACCAGGAGCAGGTGGTCGCCATGGTGGTGAGGAAGGCGTTGCGGACCAGCAGGCTGTCGCAGATCGCCCGGCCGCCGTGCGGGCCCGGGTCGGTGTCGGCGTAGCTGAAGCTGGTGTGGTCGCCGGCTCCGTTGTCGCCGCTGATGGCCGGGTGGGTGAGGGCGTCGTGCAGGCGGTTCGGGTCGAAGCCGGTGCCGTTGAGGCCGGAGTAGAAGACCCAGGCGCCGTCGGCCTGGTCGTCGTAGGTGGCGCGCACGGGGGTGCCGGACAGGCCCAGCAGCTTGGCATTCTGGCCGAGGTCGGAGTCGACCAACTGGGTGGTCTGCGCCGGGGGTTGGCCGATCGGGTAGCCGCCTGCGGTCTGCGGGGCGGTCAGCGTCCAGTGGGCGGCGGCCACCGGGGCGGGGGCGGCCGCGGGCGGGGGTCCGCCGGCGGCCGAGCTCGACGGCGAGCCGGACGGCCCGCAGGCGGTCAGCAGGGCCGGGAGCGCGAGCAGCGAGCAGCCGAGGGCGAGACGCCGAGCGGGCACGGGAAGCCTCCTGGGGGAGCGCGGTGCGGGAACGCCGTCAGTCTGGCAACCCCGACCGGCCCGCGCAGCACCCTCGTCCAGGCATACTTACCCCGCCCGCAAGCAGAACCGACACCCTGGACGGCCATCGTGGAGCTCGACCCCCGCCGCCTGCTGGTGCTGGCCGCCGTCGCCCGCACCGGCGGCATCGCACCCGCGGCCCGCGCCCTCGGCGTCAGCAGGTCGGCCGTCTCCCAGCAACTGGCCGCGCTGGAGCAGGAGACCGGGCTGCCGCTGCTCGACCGCGCCGGCCCGCGCCCGGAACTCACCGGCGCCGGCCGCCTGCTGGCCGGCACCGGCGAGCAGATCAGCCGTCAGCTCGCCGCCGCCCGGGACCAGCTGACGGACGGCCGACAGGTGCGCGGCCAGGTGGTGATCGGCGCCAGCCCGTGGGTGATCGCCCGACTGGCCGCCGGGGTGGCGCGGCTGCTGAACCACTTCCACCCGGGGCTGGAGCCGCGGTTCCAGGAGTGCGACCTGACGACCGGGCTGCGCGCGCTGCGGGTCGGCGAGCTGGACGCCGCGGTGCTCGCCGACGACCGGGACACCGCCGTGCCGCTGCCGCCCGGCATCCGGGCCAGGCTGATGGGGGAGGACGAGTACCGGCTGGTGGTGCCGGACTCCTGGGAGCCGCCGGCCGCGCCGCGCGAGCTCGCCGGCCGGCCGTGGATCGGCGCACCGCCGCAGTCCGCCCGGGGCCGCGCCTTCGCCCGGTTCGCCGCCGAGCACGGCCTCGACCCGGCCGGCGCGCACCTGGCCGAGCACCCGGCCGCCGTGATCGCCCTGATGGCGGCCGGACTCGGCGCGGTCGTCGCGCCCACCTTCCTGGCCGCCCAGCTGCCCCGGGCCACCACCACCGCCCTGCCGGTCGGCGGCACCCTGATCACCCGGGTGCTGCACCGCGAGGGCCACGCCGCCCAGGACCTGGCCTCCCGGCTGGCCGCCGACGCGCTGCTCCAGGCGGGCCGCAACCACCTGGAGGCGGAGACGGCGGCCGGCCGGATCGCCCAGGAGATCCACGTGCGCACCCTGCGGGACCCCACCGAGTAAGACGTCGAACAGGTCTGACTGAGCGTCAGAGATAGGCCTCGGCGCCCGGCTCCAGGGCGAACTCGGTGTCGTCCGCGTCGTAGTCGTAGAGCTCGCCGTAGCGGCCCCAGGCGATCGCCGTCTCCAGCTGCCGGCCGGCGTCGATGCTGTCGTAGCCGCGCCGCAGCAGGTCGACGAAGAAGTCCTCGCGCAGCTTCTGGCTGTCCTTGGCCGCCAGCGACTGGACGATCGCCCGGACCAGCGGGGCCCGCCGGGCGGCGTGCCGGGCGAAGAGCTGCTTGCTGGTGAGGATGTCGGCGGCGCTGAACTCGCGCCCCTCGGGGGTGATCGCCAGGCGTCCGGCGGAGACGGTGGCGAAGCCGAGCAGCACGGCGGCGTCGACCAGCGGGAGCAGGTCGTCCACCTCGAAGTTGAGCTCGTCGGCGATCTCCGCCAGGCCCTCCTCGCCGCCCATCGACAGCAGGATCTCCAGCAGGCCGGCCAGCCCGCCGACGCTGGCCGGCGGCAGCGGGGTGCTGACCGGGGTGGCCGCCGAGCGGGCGGCGGCGGGTTCGGCGACGGCGGCGGACGGCGCCTCCTCACGGCCCGTCAGGATGCCGTAGACGGTGTCCACCAGGGCCTCGAACTGCGGGGTGCGGCGGTCGCGGGGACGGGGCAGCTCGACGGTCAGCTCGGCCCGGATCCGGCCCGGGTTGGAGGAGAGCACCAGGATCCGGTCGGCCAGCAGCACGGCCTCCTCGATGTTGTGGGTGACGATCAGGATCGACTTCACCGGCGCCGCGTGGCCCTCCCACAGGCCGACCAGTTCGTTGCGCAGGTTCTCCGCCGTCAGCACGTCCAGCGCCGAGAACGGCTCGTCCATGAAGAGTGAGTCCGGCTCGACCACCAGCGCCCGGGCGAAGCCGACCCGCTGGCGCATCCCGCCGGACAGCTCCTTGGGGTAGGCGCCCTCGAAGCCGTCCAGGCCGATCAGGTCGATCGCCCGCAGGGCCCGCTCGCGCCGCTCGGCCTCCTCGACGCCGCGCGCCTGGAGGCTGAGCTCCACGTTCTGCTGCACCGTCAGCCAGGGCAGCAGCGCGAAGCTCTGGAAGACCATCGCCACCCCGGGGTTGGCGGCGGTGAGCGGCCGGCCCCGGTAGCTGACGGTGCCGCTGGAGGGCGAGATCAGGCCGGCCAGGCAGCGCAGCAGGGTGGACTTGCCGGAGCCGGACTTGCCGAGCAGCGCCACGATCTCGCCCTCGTGCAGCCGCAGCCCGATGTCGTCCAGCACCGGCAGGGCGCGCCCGTCGGGGGTGGTGAAGGTCTTGGTCACGCCGTCGGCCTCGACGATGGTGACGCGTTCGCTGCTCTCGGTCATGACGGGTCCTCAGATCGCGTAGCGGGTCTCGGCCAGGCGGTACAGGCGGCGCCAGAACAGCCGGTTGAGCGCCACCACGTAGAGGCTCATCACGGTGATGCCGACCAGGATCTTCGGGAAGTCCCCGGAGCCGGTGGCGTCGGTGATGTAGGCGCCCAGCCCGGTCGCGGCCAGGTGGTGCGAGCCGTAGTCCACCACCTCGGCGACGATCGAGGCGTTCCACGCGCCGCCGGCCGCGGTGATCCCGCCGGTCACGTAGTACGGGAAGATCGCGGGCAGGATGAACGCCCGCCAGCGCAACCGCCCGGTGACGCCGAACCCGGTCATCGCCTCGCGCAGGTCGGAGGGGACGGCCGAGGCGCCGGCGATCACGTTGAACAGGATGTACCACTGCGCGCCGAGCGCCATCAGCAGCACCGCGCCGAAGTTCAGCGAGATGCCGGCGGCCACGAAGAAGGCGGTGGCGAACGGGAAGACGAAGTTCGCCGGGAAGCTGGCCAGCACCTGCACCACCGGCTGCGCGTAGCGGGTGACCTTCGGGTTCATCCCGATCCACACCCCGATCGGCACCCAGACGACGGTGGCCACCGCGAGCAGCACCAGCACCCGGGCGAAGGTGACCGCGCCCAGCCAGAGCGCGTGCCCGAACTCGCCGAGCCCGATGGTGGAGTGCACGTAGTCCAGGGCCTGCCAGGCGCCGTAGACCACCAGCGCGGCGACCGCGCCGGCGAAGAACACGTCGCCGGTGCGCTCGCGCGCGGCCGGGCGGGCCAGCGGGTGCTCGGCGAGGCCGAAGACCCGGGTGCCCCGGTCCAGCGCGGCGCCGACCGGCCGCAGCGGGCGGCCCAGCAGCGCGGGCACGCTGGAGCGGCGCAGCAGGTCGAGCACCGAGGAGCGCGGGCGCTCGGCTGCCTCCGACTCCTCCACCCGGAACCGCTCCGACCAGGCCACCAGCGGCCGCCAGAACAGCACGTTGACGCCGATCACCATGACGACCATCACGGCGATGGCGATGCCGACCTGCCCGAGGTTGCCGGCGGCGATCGCGGCTGCGGCGTAGGACCCCATCCCAGGCAGCGCGTAGTGGTGGCCCAGCACGCTGATGCTCTCCGAGGCGGCCAGGAAGAACCAGGCGCCGCCGAAGCTCATCATGCCGTTCCAGACCAGCGGGATCATGCCGCTGGGCACGTCCAGGCGCCAGAACCGCTGCCACTTGGTCAGCCGCATCACCCGGGACGCCTCGTCGAGTTCGCGCGGCTGGCTCATCAGCGAGGCGTAGAAGGCGAAGGTCATGTTCCAGGCCATCGCGGTGAAGACGGCGAAGATCGAGGCGCACTCCAGGCCCAGGGCGGAGCCGGGGAAGAGGTTGATGAACGCCGTGACGGTGACCGAGAGGAAGGCCAGCACCGGCACCGACTGCAGGATGTCGAGCACCGGCAGCAGCACCTTCTCCAGCCGCCGCACCCGGGCGGCGGCAGTGGCGTAGACGAAGGTGAAGAGCACCGAGGCGACCAGCGCGGCGAACATCCGCAGCAGCGAGCGCACCGCGTAGTACGGCAGGTTGGCCGGATCGGTGGAGACCGTCCCGGGCGCCTGGTTCGGCAGGAACGGCGCGTTCAGGCCCGGCGCCAGCCGCAGCAGTCCGTAGAGCAGGGCAATCAGGGCCGCGGCCACCAGCACGTCCACCCAGCGCAGGGCCGGCCGCCGCCACACGCCCCGGGACGGGAACCCGCCGCCACCCGCCACTCCTGCCTCCTGCGCCGCCGTGCCCGGGACCCGTGTCGCCAGGGACCACCCTGCCGCCGCCACTGAAGCACGTGCGGGAGGCGCGGCGGTTCGTCTGGATGACGAACAACGGAACAGTCACCGACACGGGCCAACCCCGAGCGCTTCGGCAGCCGTGCGCGTCCCGCCCGTCCCACCGGTTTCGCTGCGCAACTCCGGTCACCGGAAATCCCGCTGATTGCTCAGGTCGCGCATTTCCCATGGAACAACCGGCGTCACCCCAAACGCCGATATCCGGCGCGGGTGGCGCTTGCGGATCACGGGACCCACAGTGAAGACTGTGCGTGGTTCGGGTGGGCTTGCACTCGGCCGACCGACATCTTCGGTCATTCTCCGGACAGAGCCGACGTTCCGGGGGTATGTTCACTTTCGGTCCCGGGCATTCGGTGCTGAGCGTCTTCGGCGCCAAAGCCGGTCGCATTCGGAAAGACCTCGCGCAAGGGTTGCGCGGGCCGGATTGGTGGAGGGGGAAAGGCCGTGCCGGTCCGTTGCCGGGGGCTCGACGGGTTGTCCTTCCTTGTCCCGGACAACTGCTCTGACCTGTGCGAATGCCTGCGATGTCGAGGTCGGAGCGAGTTCCTTCCGCTCGCGGATCCCATGGCGCGCTCCGGCGTGCGCCCGGGTGGGATTCCGGCGCGCGGTGAATTCCGCCGACCTTGTCCGATCCGGTGCCAGGGTGCTTCCGGCGCCCTTCCGAAGAATCCGGAAGATTCTCAGGGAATTCTCAGGCTTCCTTTCCGGCGGACCGTCGACCCGGACCGTCGGCAAAGCCACCGCCAAGCGAAATTCCGTAGTTCCGGAGCCGCGGGGCAGGAAAACCTCCACGCCCCGGCGACCGGAGCCCGAAGGTTTTCGGCCGAGTTCTCGGCCGAGCCGACCGGGAAGCCGCGCGATCCAGCCACCCCAAGCTGAGCCCGTCCCGTGGGAGCCCCATCCTCATGCCGTACACCACCGCCACCGCGGTCGACCGACCCCGCTTAGCCGACGAACTGACGAGCCGTCTGGACGCCCTCGCCGCCGCCCACCAGGTGCCGGGAGCCCAACTCGCGGTGGACACCGGCAGCCAGGTGATCACCTGGCACACCGGCCTCGCCGACGCCGCCACCGCCACCCCCTTCACCGCCGACACGGCCGTGCCCCTGGGCTCCCTCACCAAGCCCTACACGGCCGCCGCGGTGCTGCTGCTCGCAGAGGACGGCGACCTCGACCTCGACGACCCGGTCGCCGAGCACCTGCCCGAGCTGCGCGCCCTGCCCGCGGTGACGGTCCGCCAGCTGCTCAGCCACACCGCCGGGCTGCCCAGCGGACCCGACTCCGACACCGCCGCGGGCACCACCCGCGCCCACTACCTCGCCCGGGCCTGCGCCCCGGACGAGCTGCTCTTCGATCCCGGCACCGACTTCTCCTACTCGAACGCCGGGTACGTGGCCGCCGGACACCTGGTCGCCGCCGTCACCGGAATGGAGTGGGCCGAGGCGCTCCGGGTGCTGCTGCTCGACCCGCTCGGCACCGTCCCGGCCGTGCTCGGCGGCCCGGTCCGGCGGGCCCTGGCGGGCGGACACGCCGTCAACACCGCCTCCGGCGAACTGCGCCCGGCCCGGCAGAACCTCGCCCCGGCCGAGGCCCCGGCGGGCGCGCTGCTGGCCAGCGCCGTGGACCTGATGGTCTTCGGCCGGGCGCTGGCCGGCCGCTCCGAGGTGCTGCCCCCGGCCGTCGCCGACCTGCTGCGCACCGTCGAACCCGCCGCCGGCCCCAGTGCGCTGGCCGACGGCTGGGGCCCCGGCCTGGCCGCCTACCGGACGGCCGGGCCCACCTGGTACGGCCACGACGGCAACGCCCAGGGCACCTCCTGCCACCTGCGGATCGAGCCGGTCAGCGGCCTGGTGGTCGCCTTCACCGGCAACGCGGGCGCCGCCACCGCGCTCTGGCGGGACGTCGCGGCCGAGCTCGCCCGGTTCACCGGCCGACCGGTGCCCGCCACCGTCCCCGCCGCCCGGCGCGGCCCGGGCGTCCCGCTGCCGGAGAGCGCCGGCCGCTACCGCAACGGCGGGACCGAGTACCTGGTCGCGACCGGGCCGGACGGCTCACCGACCCTCTCGGTCGACGGCGACCTGCCGCTCCCGCTGCGCTGTTACCCGGACCTCAGCTGCGACCTGGTCGATCCGGACAGCGGCCTGCTGCAGGCCGGCGGCGGCTTCCGCCGCGACCCGGCCGGCGGCGCCATCGACCGGCTGCAGATCTCCGGACGCACGGCCCGACGGGTGAGCTGACGGTCCGTCAATCCGGCGCGCCGTCAGCCTCCTGTGCCCCTGGCTTTGCCCTGCCCTGCCCGCACCCGTCCACGCTGCTCCCCGCCCGCCTGCCCGCAACCCGTCCCCGCCGCGCCCGAAGGACTTCCTCGCAATGACGGACCCGCACGCCCGGCCCACCCTCGGCGAGCTGTTCACCGCCTGGGTGGCCCGCACCCCGCAGGCGCCCGCCCTCACCGACGGCCGGCGGACCTGGACCTACCGGCAGCTCGCCGACCGGGCCGCCCACCTCGCGGCCGGCCTGCGCCGGCTCGGCGCCGGCCCCGAGCGCACCGTCGCGCTGGTGCTGCCCCGCTCGCCGGAGCTGATCACCGCCGAGCTCGCCACCACTCTGGCCGGCGCCGCGTTCCTGCCCGTGGACCCGTCCTACCCCGCCGACCGCCGCACCCTGATGCTGACCGACGCGGCGCCGGCGGTGGTCCTGGACGAGGCGCTGCTGCGGGAACTGACGGACGGTCAGCCGCAGGACCCGTGCCCGCCCGCCGCGGTCGACCCCGACCACGCCGCCTACCTGATCTACACCTCCGGCTCCACCGGCACCCCCAAGGGCGTCACCGTCACCCACCGCGGCATCGCCGGCTTCACCGCCGCCGCGGCCGAGCGGTACGCCGTCGGCCCCGGGGGCCGGGTGCTCCAGTTCTCCTCGCCGAGCTTCGACGCCTCGGTGCTGGAGCTGTGCGTCTCCGTGCTCTGCGGTGCCACGCTGGTGGTGCCGCCCGACGGGCCGTGGCTGGGCGAGGAGCTGGCCCAGGTGCTGGACGGGCACCGGATCAGCCACGCGCTGATCCCGCCCGCCGCGCTGGCCACCCTGCCCGACCCGGCCGCCACCGGGGCCGCTCGCCACCTGCGCACGCTGATCGTCGGCGCCGAGGCCTGCTCGGCGGCGCTGGTCCGCCGCTGGGCGCCCGGCCGACGCATGATCAACTCCTACGGTCCGACCGAGGCCACCATCGTCGCCAGCTGGACCGGCCCGCTCGCCCCCGGCGACGGCGAGCCCACCATCGGCGTGCCGCTCCCGACCGCCCGGGCGCACGTGCTGGACGCGGCGATGCGGCCGGCGGCGCCCGGCGCGGACGGCGAGCTCTTCGTCGGCGGCGACGGCGTGGCCCGCGGCTACCTGGGCCGCCCCGGCCTGACCGCCACCCGCTTCGTCGCCGACCCGTTCGGCCCGCCCGGCGCCCGGCTCTACCGCACCGGCGACCGGGCCCGCTGGACGGCGGACGGCGAACTGGAGTTCCTCGGCCGCCTCGACCGCCAGGTCAAGCTGCGCGGCTTCCGGATCGAACCCGGCGAGATCGAGGCCGCCCTGGTGCGGCAGCCGGGCGTCGCCGAGGCCGTCGTCGAGGTGCGCGAGGACGAGCCGGGGCGCCAACGCCTGGTCGGCTACGTCACCGCGGAACCCGGTCCGGACGGCCCCGCGCTCGACGGCCCCGGGCTGCGCGCCGCGCTCGCCGCCGAACTGCCCGCCCACCTGGTGCCGGCCGCCGTCATGGTCCTGACGGCCTTTCCGCTGACGCCGCAGCACAAGATCGACCGCCGCGCCCTGCCCGCGCCCGAGCCCGCCGCCGCCCGCACCGACGGCGCCACCGTGCCCCGCACGCCCGCCGAGCGGGCGATCGCCGAGCTCTGGGCCGAGCTGCTCGGCCTCGGGAGCGTCGGCGTCGAGGACGACTTCTTCGAGCTCGGCGGCGACTCCGTGCTCGCCGCCCGCCTGCTCGCCCGGATCCGCGAGCGGCTCGGCGCGCGCCTGACGCTGCGCCAGGCCTTCACCGCCCGCACCGTCGCCGAACTGGCCGAACTGGCCGTCCCCGATGACCGGGCCGCACAAGGCGGTGACCCCGACCCGATCCCGCCCGCGCCGCGCGACCGCCCGCTGCCGCTCTCCAGCACCCAGCGCCGGCTCTGGTTCCTCGACGACCTCGAACCCGGCGGCACCGCCTACAACACCGGCCTCGCCCTCGCCCTGCGCGGCCCGCTCGACCAGCCCGCCCTGCAACGCGCCCTGCACCGCCTGGCCGCCCGCCACGACGCGCTGTGCACCCGCTTCGCCACCGTCGACGGCCGGGGCGTCCAACTGGTCGACGCCGAGCCGCAGCTGACGCTGCGCACGGCCGAACCGGGCCCCGGCCGCAGCGTCGAGCAGCTGCTGACCGAGGAGCTGCGCCGCCCCTTCGACCTCGCCACCGGCCCGCTCACCCGCGCCCTGCTGGTCCGCCGCGCCGACGACGACCAGGTGCTGCTGCTCGCCCAGCACCACATCGTCACCGACGGCTGGACGGTCGGCCTGCTCACCCGCGAACTGGCCGCCCTCTACCGCGCCGAGACCACCGGCGCACCCGACGGCCTGCCCGCCCCCGCCACCCAGTACCCGGACTACGCGCTCTGGGAGAGCGGCCGCACGCACACCGACGGACTCGCCTACTGGAGGCGGCAGCTGACCGGGCTGCACACCCCCGAGCTGCCCGTCGACCACCCCCGCCCGGCCGTGCGCGCCACCGCCGGCGACGCGCACCGCCACCGGCTGCCCGCCGAGCTGGTGACCCGGCTGCGCCGGCTGGCCGCCGGGCGCGGCACCACCGTCTTCACCCTGTTCGCCGGCGCCGCCGCCCTGCTGCTGGCCCGCAGCTCGGGCCGGCGCGACGTGGCGCTCGGCACCGTCACCAACGGCCGCGACCGCCGCGAACTGGAGCAGGTGGCCGGCTTCTTCGTCAACACCGTGGTGCTGCGCGCCGACGTCGACGACACCGCCACGGTGGACGACTACCTGACCGGGCTGCGGAGCACCCTGCTGGACGCCTTCGCGCACGACCAGGTGCCCTTCGACGCGGTGGTCGACGAACTCGCCCCGCCCCGCGACCCCAGCCGCACCCCGTTGGTGCAGGCCCTGGTGGTGCAGCAGCTCGCCCCGCCCGCGCCGATCGCGGCCGGCCCGCTCACCGTCACCGAGCACCCGCTGCCCCGCCCGGTGGCCCGCTTCGACCTGGTGCTGGAGTTCACCCCCGTGCCCGACGGCGGCTTCGAGCTGACGCTGGAGTACAGCACCGCGCTCTTCGAGGCCGCCACCGTGCGCCGACTGGCCGGCTACCTGCACCAGCTGCTGGCCGGCATGGCCGACGGGCCGCAGCGCACCCTCGCCCAACTGCCGCTGGTCACCGAGTCGGAGCAGCGCGCGCTGACCGGCCCCGTGCGGGACCGCCGGCTCGGTGTGCCCGTGCCGCCCGGCATCGCGGGCGAGCTGTACCGGGACGGCGCCGCCACCGGGGAGCTGGCCCGGATCCGCGCCGACGGCGAAACGGTCCACCTCGGCCCCGTCGAGCCGGCCGCGGCGCCCGCCCGCTCGATGGAGCCGAGCACCGAACGGCGTGGGCGGGCCGCCCGCCACGTGCCGCCCCGCACGCCCACCGAACGCACCCTGGCCGCCCTGCTCGCCGAGCTGCTGCGGGCGGAGCGGGTCGGCGCGGACGACAACTTCTTCGAGCTCGGCGGCGACTCCATCCTCAGCATCCAGCTGGTCGCCCAGGCCCGGCAGGCCGGGCTCGCGCTCACCTCCCGGGACGTCTACCAGCACCAGACCGTCGCGGCGCTGGCCCGCCGCGCCGACGAGGCCGGGCCGCTCGTGCCCGACGCCCGCCCCGCCGAACCGGCCACCGGACCGGCCCCGCTGACACCCATCCAGGACTGGCTGCTGGCCCGCGACGGCGCCGCCCACTTCGCCCAGGCGGTCTCGCTCCTGCTACCGGCCGACCTGGACCCGGACGCCTTGGAACAGGCGCTGGGCGACCTGACGGACCATCACGACGCGCTGCGCGCCCGGTTCCCCGGCGGCCCGCACTGGCAGGTCGAGCAGCCGGGCGAACGGATCACGCTGGACCGGCACACCGGCCCGGACACCGACACCCCGCACCACGGCCCGTTCCGCCTGGACGGCGGCCCGCTGCTGCGCGCCGTGCTGCACGAGCGCGGGCCGGACCGCCCGCCCGTGCTGCACCTGGCCGTGCACCACCTGGTGGTGGACGGGGTCTCCTGGCGCCTGCTGCTCGCGGACCTGGACCTCGCCTACCGGGCCCGCCGGGCCGGGCGGCCGCCCGAGCTGCCCGCCAAGACCACGCCGATGCGCCAATGGGCGGCCCGGCTGGCCGAGTTCGCTGCCGACGGCGGCTTCGACCCGGAGCGCGCCTACTGGACCGGCATCGCCGAGCAGGCCGCCGCGCTGCCCGCGCCCGACGGGCCGGCGCCCGGCCGCTACGCCGACACCCGCATGCTCACCACCCGCCTCGGCGCCGGCCTGAGCGCCGCCCTGCTGCGCACCCTGCCCGAGACCTACCGCACCCGGATCAACGACGTGCTGCTCGCCGCGCTCGGCCGGGCGCTGGGCGAGTGGACCGGCCGGGAGCGGGTGCTGGTGGAGGTCGAGGGCCACGGCCGCGAGGAGCTCTTCGCCGACCTGGACACCAGCCGCACCGTCGGCTGGTTCACCTCCCGCCACCCGCTGCTGCTCCCCGCCGCCCCGGGGGCCGACTGGGTGGACGGCGCGCTCAAGCGGGTCAAGGAGCAGCTGCGCGCCGTGCCCCGGCGCGGCCTGGGGCACGACGTGCTGCGCCACCTGGTGCCGGGCGCGCTGCCCGAGCCGCCCACGGCGCTGCTGAGCTTCAACTACCTGGGCCGGATGACCGCCGCCGACGACCCGGACGGCCTGCTCCGGGGCGAGCTGCGCCCGCTGGAGCTGGACGCCGACCCGGCCGCCGCCCGCCCGCACGCCCTCGAACTGGTCGGCCGGCTCGACGGCGAGGAGCTGGAGTTCAGCTGGCTCCACCCGGCGGGCCACGAGCAGCGGACCGCCGAGCTCGCCGAGCACTTCACCAGCGCGCTGGCCGCGATCGCCCGGCACGCCACCCGGCCCGGCAGCGCGGGCCGCACCCCGGGCGACTTCCCGCTCGCCCGGCTCGACCAGGCGGCCGTCGACCGGATCGCCGGCGCCGACCCGGGCGCGCTGGACGACGTCCACCCGCTCACCCCCACCCAGGCCGGCATGCTCTTCCACGGCCTCGCCCAGGGCGACGGGGGCGTCTACCACCAGCAGCTCACCTTCGAGCTGGCCGGCGTGAGCGACCCCGAGCGGCTGGCCGCCGCCTGGCAGCGGGTCACCGACCGCACGCCGGTGCTGCGCGGGCGGGCGGTCTGGCAGGACGTCCCCGAGCCGGTTTTCGCCGTGGAGCGAAACATCGCGCTGCCGGTGCGTCAGCTGGACTGGCGTCAGCTGACGCAGCCGCAGCAGGGCGAGGCACTGCGGCGGCTGACGGCCGAGGACCCGGGCATCGAGCTCGACCGGGCCCCGCTGCAACGCCTGGTGATCGCCCGGCTCACCGACCGCTCGGTGCGGGTGCTGTGGACCTTCCACCACCTGCTGCTCGACGGCTGGAGCCTGTTCCAGGTGCTCGCCGACGTCTTCGCCGCACACGCCGACCCCGGCGCCGAGCTGCCCGAACGCCGCCCGTTCCGCGACTACCTCGGCTGGCTGGCCGAGCAGGACACCGCCGCCGCCGAGGCCCACTGGCAGCGCCGGCTGGCCGGACTGGCCGAGGCCACCCCGCTGCCCTACGACCGGGAACCGCGCGAGAGCCACCGCGCCGAGTCCACCGCCGCCCTGCGCGCCGCCGTGCCCGCCGCCACCACCCGGGCCCTGGAAGAACTCGCCCGCAGCGCCGGACTCACCCTCAACACCCTGGTCCAGGGCGCCTGGGCGGTGCTGCTGAGCCGGCTCTCCGGCCGCTCCGAGGTGGTCTTCGGCACCACCGTCTCCGGCCGCCCGCCCGAGCTGGCCGGCGCCGAGGCGATCACCGGCCTGTTCATCACCACCCTGCCCACCCGGGTCACCGTGCCCGGGCGGGGCAGCACGCTGGACTGGCTGCGCCACCTCCAGCAGACCCAGAGCGAGGACCGCCGGCACGGCCACCTGCCGCTCGGCCGGCTCGCCGCCGCCACCGAACTGCCCGAGCGGGTCGCCCTGTTCGACAGCATCGTGGTATTCGAGAACTACCCCGTGGACGGCGACCTCGCCGCCGCCCACGGCCTGCGGATGACCGGGCTGGACGGCGTCGAGACCACCAACTACCCGCTCAACCTGATCGCCTACCCCGGCCCCGAGCTCACCCTGCGCTTCGGCTACGACCCCGGGCTGCTCGACGCCGCGACCGTCGAGCGGCTCGCCGAGTACCTCACCGTGCTGCTCACCGGCCTCGCCGCCGACCCGCACCGTCCGCCCGCGCTGCTGCCGCTGCTCACCGCGCAGCGCCGCGCGCAGGTGCTGGAGCAGTGGAACGACACCGCCGTCGAGCCGCCGGCTGCCGGCGTCGCCGAGCTGTTCGCCGCCCAGGTGAGCCGCAACCCCGACGCGATCGCCCTGGAGAGCGGGCCCGAGCGGCTCAGCTACCGGGAGCTGGACCAGCGGGCGGCCGCGATCGCCGCCCGGCTGGCGGCCTCGGGCGTGGGCGCGGAGCGGCCGGTCGCGGTGCTGATGGACCGTTCGGTCACCCTGGCGGCCGTCCAGCTCGCGCTGGTGCGCCTGGGCGCGGTCTTCGTGCCGCTGGACGGGCGGGCGCCCGAGGAGCGGCTGCGCCGGATGCTCGCCGAGGCGGGCGCCGACCTGCTGCTCACCGACGGGCGCTGGGAGCAGACCGCGCGGGCCGTGCTGCCCGGCGGACAGGTGCTGGAGCCGGCGGGCTGGACGGGCGAGCCCTCGGACCTCCCGTTCCCGCACCCCGACACCCTCCAGTACCTGATGTTCACCTCCGGCTCCACCGGCCTGCCCAAGGGCGTCGCGGTGCGCCAGCGCGACGTCGCCGCGCTCGCCCTGGACCGCGCCTTCGCGGGGCACGACCGGGTGCTGGTGCACTCGCCGCACGCCTTCGACGCCGCCACCTACGAGTTCTGGGTGCCGCTGCTGCGCGGCGGCACCGCCGTGCTGGCGCCGCCCGGCGCCGACCTGGACGCCGCCGCCGTCCGCCGCGCCATCGGCGAACAGGGCGTGCGCTGCCTCTGGTTGACCGCCGGCCTGTTCCGGCTGCTCGCCCAGGAGGACCCCGCCTGCCTGCGCGGCGCCCGCGAGGTGTGGACCGGCGGCGAGGCCGTGCCCGGCGCGGTGGTGCGCCGAGTCCTGGACGCCTGCCCGGAGTTGACCGTGGTCAACGGCTACGGCCCCACGGAGACCACCACCTTCGCCACCCAGCGGCCGTTCCGCGCGGGCGAAGTGCTGCCCGCCGCGCTGCCCATCGGCCGCCCGCTCGACAACACCCGCACCTACGTGCTGGACCGGCAGCTGCGGCCGCTGCCGCCGGGCGTCCCCGGCGAGCTGTACCTGGCCGGCGCCGGCCTGGCCCGCGGCTACTTCGCCCGCCCCGGCGCGACGGCCGCCCGCTACCTCGCCGACCCGTACGGCGCGCCCGGCACCCGGATGTACCGCACCGGCGACCTGGCCGCCTGGAGCGCCGACGGCGAGCTGCGCTTCGTCGGCCGGGCCGACGCCCAGCTCAAGATCCGCGGCTTCCGGGTCGAACCCGCCGAGATCGAGGCCCGACTGACGGACCATCAGGCCGTTGCCGAGGCCGTGGTCTCGCTGCACCGGCAAGGCGGCCGCAAGCTGCTGGTCGCCCACCTGGTCACCGCCGCCGGCGCGGCCCCGGCCACCGCCGAGCTGCGCGCCTGGCTGGCCGCCGAACTGCCCGACTACATGGTGCCCGCCGCCTTCGTCACCGTCCCGGTGCTGCCGCTCACCGCCAACGGCAAGGTGGACCACCGCCGCCTGCCCGCACCCGAGTTCGGCACCGCCGGGCCCGCCCACCGGGCGCCCGGCACGCCCGCCGAGGAGCTGCTGGCCGGCATCTGGTCCGAGCTGCTCGGCGTCGACCCGGTGGGCGCCGACGACAACTTCTTCATGCTCGGCGGCGATTCGATCCTGAGCATCCAGGTGGTCTCCCGGGCCCGGGCCGCCGGCCTCGCGCTCACCCCCCGCGACCTGTTCCGCCACCCCGTGCTCTCCGCGCTGGCCGCCGCGGCCGGCACCGCCGCGACCGTCGCCGGCACCGAACCGGTCGCCGGCCCGGTCGAGTTGACGCCGATCCAGCACTGGCTGCTGGCCGCCGAACCCGAACACAACGACCAGTACCTGCTGATCGACACCCCGCCGCAGGTCGACCAGGACGCACTGCGCCAGGCCCTGGCGGCGCTCTGGCGCCGGCACGACGCGCTGCGCGCCCGCTTCGAGCACGCCGACGGGCAGTGGCGGCAGAGCTGCGCGCCCGCCGACGACCCGGCCCCCGAACTGCTGCGCGTCGCCGAGCTCGCCACCGAGCAGGCCATCGCCGAGGTGCACGCCCGCCTGGGTCTGGCCGAACCCCTGTTCACCGCCCAGCTGTTCACCGGCTCGGCCCAACTGCTGCTCGCCGCGCACCACCTGGTGGTGGACGGCGTCTCCTGGCGGATCCTGCTGGAGGACCTGGAGACCGCCTACCGCCAGGCCCGCGACGGCGCACCCGTGCACCTGCCCGCCCGCACCAGCTCGGTGCGCGAGTGGGCCCGCCGACTGCGCGCCCGCACCGAAGCCGGCGCCTTCGACGCCGAGCGCGAGCACTGGCGCACCGCCGCGTGGCACAGCGGCGCGCCGCTGCCGGCGGACCGCGAGGGCCCCAACACCGTGGCGAGCACCGCCGCCGTCACCGTCCGGCTGGACCGCGAGCGCACCGAGCGGCTGCTGCGCCGGGTGCCCGCCGTCTACCGCACCCGGATCGACGACGTGCTGCTCACCGCGCTCGGCCGGGTGCTCGCCGACTGGACCGGCCGCTCCACCGTCGCCGTCGGCCTGGAGGGCCACGGCCGCGAGGACCAGCTCTTCACCGACCTCGACCTGTCACGCACCGTCGGCTGGTTCACCAGCCTCTACCCCGTCGCCCTGGAGCTGCCCGAGGGCGGCGGGTGGGGCGCGGCCCTGAAGGCCGTCAAGGAGCGGCTGCGCGCCGTGCCGCAGCGCGGCCTCGGCTACGGCGCGCTGCGCCACCTGGCCCGGGACGCCGAGCTGGCCGCCCTGCCCGCGCCCGCCGTCAGCTTCAACTACCTGGGCCGCTTCGACTGGAGCGCCGAGGACGGCGCCCTGGTCCGCGCCGTGCCGCACGGGCTGGCCGGTGCCGAGGCGCCCGGGGCCGAGCGCCCGCACCTGCTCGACGTGGTCGCCCGGGTGGAGGACGGCGAACTGGCCGTCAGTTGGCACTACAGCACCGGGCGGCACGCGCCCGGCACCGTCACCGGCCTGGCCGAGGCCATGCTGGCGGCGCTCGACGGCATCCTCGCGCACTGCGCCGAGCCCGGCGCGGGCGGCCGCACCCCCTCCGACTTCCCGCTCGCGGGCCTCGACCAGGCCGCCCTGGACCGGGTGGCCGGGACCGGACGCGAGGTCGACGACCTCTACCCGCTGACGCCGACCCAGGCCGGCATGCTCTTCCACCACCTGATGGAGCCGGACGGCGACAGCTACCTCAACCAGGTGGTGCTGGTGCTCGGCGGCGTCACCGACCCGGACGCGCTGGCCCGGGCCTGGCAGCACACCGCCGACGCCAACCCGGTGCTGCGCACCCGCCTGGTCTGGCAGGAGACCGCCGAACCGCTGCAACTGGTCGCCCGCCGCGCCACCGTGCCGGTGGCCAGGCTGGACTGGTCCGACCGGCCGGCCGACTGGTGCGAGCAGGAACTGGACCGGCTGCTCGCCGAGGACCGGGCGGCCCGGATCGACCTGGCGGCCGCGCCGCTGTGGCGGCTCGCGCTGATCCGGCTCTCCGGCGACCGGGTGCGGCTGGTGTGGACCTTCCACCACGTGCTGCTGGACGGCTGGAGCGCGGCCCAGGTCTTCGACGAGGTCTGCACCCGGTACGCCGGCCTCGCGGTGCCCGAGCGGGCGCCGTTCGCCGAGTACCTGCGCTGGCTGGACGGGCAGGACGGCGCGGTGGCCGAGCGGCACTGGCGCGCGGTGCTGGACGGCTTCACCGCGCCCACCCCGCTGCCGCGCACCGGGCCGGGCGGCGGCGCACCCGCCTCCGTGCTGGTCACCCTGGACGCCGAGCACTCGGCCCGGCTGCGCCAGGCGGCGCAGCGGGCCGGACTGACCGTCAACACCGTGCTGCAGGGCGCCTGGGCGCTGCTGCTCTCGCGCTTCGGCGGCGGGGCCGACGTGGTCTTCGGCAGCACCGTGTCGGGCCGGCCGGCCGAACTGCCCGGGGTGACCGGGATGGTCGGACTGTTCATCAACACCCTGCCGACCCGGGCCCGGATCGAGGGCGGGCGCCGGGTGCTGGACTGGCTCGGCGAGCTCCAGGCCGCCCAGTCGGAGGCCCGCCGGCACGAGGCGGTCTCGCTGGCGCAGCTGCAGAACTGGAGCGGACTGCCGGGCGGGACGGCGCTCTTCGAGAGCATCCTGGTCTTCGAGAACTACCCGCTGGACGGCGACGCCCCGGCTCGCCTGGGCCTCACCGTGCACCCGGAGCGGGACGTGGAGCCGACCAGCTACCCGCTCAGCGTGGTGGTGGCGCCCGGCGAGGTGCTGACCGTCCACCTGGACCACGACGCCGGCGCCTTCGACCGGCCCACCGTCGAGGCGATGGGGGCGGGCCTGCGCACGCTGCTCGCCGCGATCGCCGCCGACCCGGAGCGCACCCTGGCCGAGCTGCCGCTGCTGGACGCGGGGGAGCAGCGCGCCCTGCTGGAACGTTTCTCCTTCGTGGACGATGCGCCGAAACGTTTCGCCCACGGCCGGTCCGGCCCGGACACCGTCGCGGCGGCCTTCGCCGCACAGGCCGCCCGCACCCCCGACGCGCTCGCCGTCCAGGCGGGGGAGCAGCGGCTGACCTACCGTCAGCTCGACGAGCGCGCCAACCGACTCGCCCACCTGCTGCGCGAGGCCGGCGCCGGACCCGAGCGGTTCGTCGCCCTCGCCCTGCCCCGCACCGCCGACCTGGCCGTCGCCCTGCTCGCCGTGCTCAAGAGCGGCGCCGGCTACCTCCCGGTCGACCCCGGCTACCCGGCCGACCGGATCGCCTTCCTCCTCGCGGACGTGCGGCCCGACACCGTGCTCACCACCTCGGCGCTGGCCGAGCGGCTGCCGGCCGGGCGCACCGTGCTGCTCGACACCCCCGGGCTCACCGACCGCTACCCCGCCACCGCCCCCGCCACCGCGCTGACCGCCGCCCACCCGGCCTACGTGATCCACACCTCCGGCTCCACCGGCCGCCCCAAGGGCGTCGTGGTCAGCCACGCCTCGGTGCTCGCCCTCACCGACTGGGCCGCCGCCGAGTTCGGCCCGCACGGCCTGGAGCACGTGCTCGCCACCACCTCGCTCAGCTTCGACGTCTCGGTCTTCGAACTGCTCGCGCCGCTGCTGGCCGGCGGCACCGTCGAACTGCTGCCGAACCTGCTCGCCCTCGCCGACCGGCCCGGCCCCCGGCAGGCCGGACTGCTCAGCGCCGTGCCCTCCGCCCTCGGCCGCCTGCTCGCCGACGACACCGTGGCGCTCACCGCCCGCACCGTCGTGCTGGCCGGCGAGGCACTGCCCGCCCGGACGGTCCGTCAGGTGCGCGCCGCCGTCCCCGGCGCCCGGGTGTTCAACATCTACGGGCCCACCGAGGCCACCGTCTACGCCGCCGCCCACCCCTGTGACCCCGCCGACCCGGACACCGACCCGCCGATCGGCCGCCCCGTCGGCGCCACCCGCGCCTACCTGCTCGACGAGCGGCTGCGCCCGGTGCCCGCCGGCGCGCCCGGCGAGCTGTACCTGGCCGGCCCGGGCATCGCCCGCGGCTACCTGCGGCGGCCCGGGCTGAGCGCCCAGCGCTTCCTCGCCGACCCGTACGGCGCGCCGGGCAGCCGCATGTACCGCACCGGCGACCTGGCCCGCTGGACCGGTGCTGGAGAACTGGTGTACCTCGGCCGAACCGACGACCAGGTCAAGGTGCGCGGCTTCCGGATCGAACTCGGCGAGCTGGAGGCCGCGCTGGCCCGCCATCCGGCGGTCGCCGCCGCCGCGGCCCGGGTGGTCGAGCAGGACGGCCACCGCCGCCTCGCCGCCTACGCCGTGCTCCGCCCGGGCGCCACCGCCGACCCGGCCGAGCTGCGCGCCTTCCTGGCCGCCGGGCTGCCCGAACACCTGCTCCCCGCCGCCGTGCTGGAGCTTGCCGAGCTCCCGCTCGGCCCCTCCGGCAAACTGGACCGCCGCGCCCTGCCGCAACCCTCCTGGGCGCCCGCGCCCAGCACCCGGCACGTCGAGCCGCGCACCGCCGCCGAGCACACCCTCGCGGCGATCTGGTCCGAGGTGCTGGGCGTGCCCGGGATCGGCACCCGGGACAACTACTTCACCCTCGGCGGCGACTCCATCCTGGGCATCCAGATCGTCTCCGCCGCCCGCCGGGCCGGCCTCGCGCTCACCCCCCGGCACCTGTTCGCCCACCAGACCATCGCCGAACTCGCCCAAGCAGCCGAGCAGTTGCCCGCCCCCCAGGTCCTCGCGGAACAGGGCCCGATCACCGGCGAGGTCCCGCTCACCCCCGTTCAGCACTGGCTCCTCGGGACCCTGGACGGCGACCCGGCCCGCCTCACCCAGGCCGTCGCCTTCGAACTCGCCCCGCAGGCCGACCAGACGCTGCTGCGCCCGGCCCTCGCCGCCCTGCTCGACCAGCACGACGCGCTGCGCCTGCTCGCCGCGCCCGGCGCCGACGGGTGGTGGCGCCAGTGGCACGCCGAACCCGGCGCCGAACCGTGGCTGGAGCAGCGCACCCAACAGCCCGCCGCAGTCGCCGAGGAGCTCTGCGCCGGCTTCGACCTGGCCACCGGCCCGCTGCTGCGCGCCGCGCTCTGCCGGCCGCAGGACGACCGGCCCCCGGTGCTGGTGCTCGCCGCCCACCACCTGGTGGTGGACGCCGTCTCCTGGCGGATCCTGCTGGAGGACCTGGACACCGCCTACCGCGCGCTGCTGGCGGGCCGGCGCCCCGACCTCGGCCCCAAGACCAGCTCGCTGCGCAGCTGGTCCCGGCGCCTGGCCGCGCACACCGCCGACGGCGGCTTCGACCAGGAGACCGCCCACTGGCAGGCCGTGGTTGACGGTGCGTCAGGCCTGCCGGTCGACCTGCCCGGCGGCAACACCGCCGCCCAGGAGGAGTCGCTGACCGCCGGCCTGGACGCCGAGGAGACCCGTCGGCTGCTCCAGGAGGTGCCGCAGGCCTACCGCACCCGGATCAACGACGTGCTGCTCTGCGCGCTCGGCCGGGTGCTCGGCCGCTGGACCGGCCGCGACCGGGTGGCCGTCGCCCTGGAGGGCCACGGCCGCGAGGAGCTCTTCGCCGACCTCGACCTCTCCCGCACCGTGGGCTGGTTCACCGCCCTGCACCCGGTCGTGCTGCCCGCCGAGCCGGACGCCGAACCCGGCGCCGCGCTCAAGGCGGTCAAGGAGGCGCTGCGGGCCGTGCCGCGCGGCGGCCTCGGCTACGGCGCGCTGCGCCACCTGCGCGGCACCGAGCTGCCCCCGCTGCCCCGGCTCAGCTTCAACTACCTCGGCCAGCAGGACTGGACGGCCACCCCCGGCGGACTGCTCCGGGCCCCCAGCGGCGGGCTCACCGGCGGCCTGGACCCGGCCGCCGAGCGCCCGCACCTGATCGACGTCGTCGGGCAGGTCAGCGACAAACGGCTGGAGTTCACCTGGTCCTACGGCCGGGACGTGCACCACCGGGAGACCGTCGCCCGGCTCGCGGCCGAACTGACCCGGGAGCTGCGGGACATCATCGCGCACTGCGCCGAGCCCGGCGCGGGCGGCCGCACCCCGTCCGACTTCCCGCTCGCGGGGCTCGACCAGGCGGGCGTGGACCGGCTGGTCGGCACCGGGCGCGACGTCCTGGACGTGTACCCGCTCACCCCCAGCCAGGCCGGGCTGGTGGTGCACGGCCAGGCCTTCTACACCGAGCAGATCACCTTCGTGCTGGACGGCGTGCACGACCCCGCACTGCTCGCCGCCGCCTGGCAGCACGTCGTCGACCGCACCCCGATCCTGCGCACCGCCGTCGTCCTGCACCAGGGCAGCGCCCTGCAACTCGTCCACCGCACCGCCACCCTGCCGATCACCCGGCACGACTGGACCGGCCTCCCGGCGGAGCACCAAGAAGCCGAACTGGAACGGCTGCTGACGGAGCAGCGGGCGGACGGGCTGCCGCTGGAGCACCCGCCGCTGCTGCGCCTGGCCCTGGTCCGGCTCGGCCCGGCGAGCGTGCGGGTGGCGTGGACCTTCCACCACGTGCTGCTCGACGGCTGGAGCGTCTTCCACGTGCTCGGCGACGTGCTCGCCGCCCACGCCGCACTCGCGGCCGGCACCGAACCCCGGCTGCCCGAACGGCGCCCCTTCGCCGACTACGTCGGCTGGCTCGCCACCCGCTCCACCGAGGCCGCCGAGCGGCACTGGCGCACCGTGCTGGCCGGCCACCGGGCCGCCACCACCCTGCCCTACGACCGGCGGCCCGCACCCGGCGAGACCGCCCGCTGCGACCAGTGGCTCTCCACCCGGCTCACCGCCGAGCAGACCGGCCGGCTCCAGGAGTCCGCCCGCCGGCACCGGCTCACCCTCAACACCCTGGTCCAGGGCGCCTGGGCGCTGCTGCTCGCCCGCAGCGGCGGGGGAGACGACGTGCTCTTCGGCGCCACCGTCTCCGGCCGCCCCAGCGACCTGCCCGGCGCCGACACCATCACCGGCCTGTTCATCACCACCCTGCCCGCCCGGGTCGCCGTCGACGGCGCCGCCCCCGTGGCCGACTGGCTACGCGCCCTGCAACAGGCGAGCGCCGAGGACCGCCGGTTCGACCACCTGCCGCTGCCGGCCCTGCACGCGCTGACCGAACTGCCCGCCGGCCGCCCGCTCTTCGACAGCCTGCTGGTCTTCGAGAACTACCCGGTCGGCGACGCCACCGCCGGCGCGCATGGCCTGCTGGTGCGCGAGCTTGACGCCCGCGAGGCCACCAACTACCCGCTCACCGTGGTGGTCTCGCCCGGCGACCGGCTCAGCCTCGAACTCGGCCACGACCCCCGCTACTTCGACCGGCGGACCGCCGAAGCCCTGGCCGCCCGGCTGCGCCACACCCTGCTCGCGCTGGCCGACGGCCTCGATCCGGACGAGAGCGGCGAACCCGTGCCGCTGGGCCGGGTGGAGGTGCTGCCGCCCGCCGAACGCGAGCGGTTGCTGCACGGACCCACCCGCCCGGAGCGGCCCGCCACCGCCCCGGCCACCCTGCCCGAGCTGATCGAGGCGGCCGTGGACCGCTCACCCGACGCCCCCGCCCTGCACGCGCCCGGACACAGCCGCAGCTTCGCCGAACTCGACGCCGAGGCAAACCGGTTGGCTCACCGGCTGATCGCCCGCGGGGCCGGCCCCGGCACCCTGGTCGCCCTGCTGCTGCCCCGATCGGCCGAGATGGTGCTCGCCCAACTCGCCCTCAGCAAGGCCGGTGCCGCCTTCCTGCCGGTGGACCCCGGCTACCCCGCCGCGCGGATCGAACTGATGCTCCGTGACGCGGCGCCCGCACTCACCCTGGACGCGGCCGAACTCGCCGCCCTCACCGCGGCCACCGACGCGTGGGCGGCCCACCGCCCCACCGACGCCGACCGCACCCGCCCGCTGCACCTCGACGACCCCGCCTACCTGATCTTCACCTCCGGCTCCACCGGCACCCCCAAGGGCGTCCTGGTCACCCACCGCGGCCTGGCCGGCTTCGCCGCCGCCGAAGCCGAGCACCTCCAAGTCGCCCCCGGCGACCGGATCCTGGCCTTCGCCACCCCCAGCTTCGACGCCGCCGTGCTGGAGCTCTGCCTCTCCCTGCCGCACGGCGCCGCCCTGGTGGTGCCGGAGCCCGGCCCGCTGCTCGGCGCCCGGCTCGCCGAGGTGCTGCGCGAGGAGCGGATCACCCACACCCTGCTGCCGCCCGCCGCGCTCGCCACCCTGCCGCCCGACACCCCCGGCACCCTGCCCGCACTGAAGACCCTCGCCGTCGGAGCCGACGCCTGCCGGGCCGAACTCGTCGGCCGCTGGGCCCCGCACCACCGGATGGTCAACTGCTACGGACCCACCGAGGCCACCGTGGTCGCCACCTGGTCCGCGCCGCTGACCGCCGACGGCGCCGCCCCGCCGATCGGGCGCCCGCTGCCCGGCGTCCGCTGCTACGTGCTGGACGCCCGGCTGCGCCCGGTGCCCGACGGCGTGCCCGGCGAACTCTGGCTGGCCGGGCCCGGATTGGCCCGCGGCTACCTGGGCCGCCCCGGCCTGACCGCCGAACGCTTCCTCGCCGACCCGTTCGGCGAGGCAGGCACCCAGATGTACCGCACCGGAGACCTGGTGCGGCGCGACGGCGGCGAACTGCGCCACCTCGGCCGCACCGACCACCAGCTCAAGCTGAACGGCCTGCGGATCGAGGCCGGCGAGGTCGAGGCGGTGCTGCTGCGCCACCCGGCGGTGCTGGACGCCCTGGTGACGGTCCGCGAGGACGAGCCCGGGCTGCCCCGGCTGGTCGCCCACCTGCTCACCGTGCCGGGCGCCGAGGCGCCCACCGCCGCCGAGCTGCGGGAGAGCGCCGCCCGCCACCTGCCCGGCCAACTCGTGCCGACCGCCTACGCGGTGCTGGACGCCTTCCCGCTCACCGAGAACGGCAAGGTGGACCGGCGGGCCCTGCCCGCCCCCACACCCGCCGAACAGCCCGGCGCCGAACGGGTCGAGCCCCGCAACGCCGTCGAGGAGGTGCTGGCCGAGGCCTGGAGCGAGATCCTGGGCGGCCCGGTCGGCGTCACCGACGACTACTTCGACCTCGGCGGCGACTCGATGCGCGCCCTGCTGATCGCCTCCCGGGTCAACGAGGCCTTCGGCGTCACCCTCACCCCCCGCGACGTGCTGGTCGGCCGCACGGTCGCCGGCCTCGCGGAACTGGTCGAGGAGCAGGTCCTGAGCGAACTGGAGGCGGCCGCCGGTGAATCCGCCGGCTGACGCCCCGCGACCGAACCATCCGGCGCCACCCCGGCCGGAGCCGAGCCCACCCGCCGCCGCACGCGACACCGGCGCACCCGACGACACGGTGAAGGACCCGACCAGCATGACGTCTTCGAACCGAGACCGCGCCGCCGCCCTGCCGCAGGCCCTGCAGGAGGAGCTGCGGCGCCGGCTGGCCGGACGCGGCAGCACCACCCCCGCCGGCGCCGCCGCGGCCCCCGCCGGGCTGCCGCGCGCCGACCGCGACGGACCGCTGCCGCTCTCCTCCGCCCAGCAACGGCTCTGGTTCCTGGATCAGTTGCGCCCCGGCGACCCCCGCTACAACAGTGCCGTCGCCGTCCGCTTCGCCACCGCGCCCGACCCGGCACGGCTGGCCGGGGCTCTCGCTCGGCTGGTCGAGCGGCACGAGGCGCTGCGCACCGTCTTCGCCCCGGCCGGAGCGGACGGCGCACCCGGCCAACTGGTCCGGCCGGCCGCACCCGTGCCGCTGCCCGTCCAGCAGCTGGACCAGGGCGAGTTGGACGCCGCCCTGCTCGCCGAGTACGCCCGCCCCTTCGACCTCGCCACCGGCCCGCTGCTGCGCGCCCGCCTGCTCGGCGAGCCGACCGGATCCCAGGTGCTCGTCCTGACGGCCCATCACATCGTCACCGACGGCTGGTCGATGGGCATCCTGCTGGACGAGCTGCGCACCCTGCTGGACCCCGCCGCACCACCGCTGCCACCGGTGGCCGTCCAGTACCCCGACTACGCGGCCTGGCAGCGCGGCCAACTCACCGGGCCCGCACTCGAACGCCGCCTCGCCCACTGGCGCGAGCGGCTGGCCGGCGCCGACCCGGCCCCCGAACTGCCGCTCGACCACCCCCGGCGCGGCGCCGAAGCCGGGCCCGGCGCCGTGCACACCTTCACCGTCCCCGCCGAGGCCACCGCCGGGCTGCGCCGGCTGGCCACCGAGCAGCGGACCACCCTGTTCGGCGCCCTGGTCGCCGTCAGCCAGGCGCTGCTGGCCCGCTGGTCCGGCCGCAGCGAGGTGACGGTCGGCTCGCTCACCCCCGGCCGCACCCGCACCGACCTGGAACGCGCCGTCGGCCTCTACGTCAACACCGTCGCCCTGCGCACCCCCGTCCGGCTCGCCGGCCCGCTGCGCGAGCTGCTCGCCGCCACCGCCGAGACCGTCAACGACGCCTTCGCCGCCGGCGACACCCCGTTCGAGCGGGTCGTCGAGGTGGCGGGTGCCGCCCGCGAGGCCGGGCGCAACCCGCTCTTCGACGTCATGGTGCTGCTCCACCCCGACCCGCCGGCCGCCGGCGGCGAGCTCAGCACCGTCGAAGTGCCCCGGCAGGCCGCCGTGTTCGACCTCAGCATCGAGTTCGTGCCCGACGGCGAGGCGCTGGCCGGCCTGGTCGAGTACCGCACGGACCTGTTCGAGCCGGCCACCGCCGAGCGGCTCGCCGAACAGCTGGTGCGGCTGCTCACCGCCGCCGCGGCCGAGCCCGACCGGCCGCTGGACACCCTGCCGCTGCTCTCGCCCGAGCAGGCCCGGCAGCTGACCGAGGAGTGGAGCGGCACGGCCCGTCAGCTGCCGCCCACCACCTACCCGGAGCTGTTCGAGCGTCAGGCGGCCCGCACGCCGCACGCCCTCGCCCTGGTGGCCGGCCCCGACCGGCTCGACTACGCGACCGTGAACGCCCGGGCCAACCGGCTCGCCCACCACCTGATCGGCCTCGGCGCCGGGCCCGAACGGCTGGTCGCCGTCCGCCTGCCGCGCACCGCCGAGCTGGTCACCGCGCTGCTCGCCGTGCTCAAGTCCGGCGCAGCCTTCCTCTACCTGGACCCCGCGCTGCCCGCCGACCGGGTGCACCTGCTGCTGGACGACGCCCGGCCCGCGCTGGTGCTCGACGAGCAGGCCCTGCGGGAGCTGCCGGACGGCCTGCCGCAGCACGACCCGGTGACCGGGCTGCTGCCCCGGCACACCGCCTACCTCGTCTACACCTCCGGCTCCACCGGCCGACCCAAGGGCGTCGCCGTCGAGCACCGCTCGCTCGGCAACCTGCTCGCCGCGCACCGCGAAGGCTTCGTCGCCGAGACCGGCGGCGGGCCGCTGCGGGTCGCGCTGACCGCCGCCTTCTCCTTCGACACCTCGCTGGAGGGACTGCTGCTGCTGGCCGACGGCCACCCGCTGCACCTGGTCGACGAGACCACCCGGCTCGACCCGGCCGCGCTGGTCGAGTACGTGGTCGAGCACCGCATCGACTTCCTCGACCTGACCCCCTCCTACCTGCGGCAACTGCTGCCCGCCGGCCTGCTCACCGACCCGCGCCACCGGCCCGGCACCCTGATGCTCGGCGGCGAGGCGCTCGGGCCCGCGCTCTGGCGCGAGCTCGGCGGGCGGGCCGGGCTGGCCGCGTACAACTTCTACGGGCCCACCGAGTGCACCATCGACGCGCTCGCCTGCCGGGTGGGCGCCCCGGACGCTGTGGACGGTGCGGACCGGCCGCTGGTCGGACGGCCGCTGCCGGGCGTGCGGGCCTACGTGCTCGACGGGCGGCTCCAGCCGGTGCCGCCGGGCGTCGGCGGCGAGCTCTACCTCGCCGGCGAGCAGCTCGCCCGCGGCTACGCCAACCGCCCCGGCCTGACCGCCGAACGCTTCCTCGCCGACCCGTACGGCGCGCCCGGCAGCCGGATGTACCGCACCGGCGACCTGGCCCGCTGGGCAGCCTCCGGGCAGCTCGACTACCTCGGCCGGGCCGACGACCAGATCAAGGTCCGCGGCCACCGGATCGAACCCGGCGAGATCGAGGCCGCCCTGCTGGACCTGCCGGAGGTGGCCGGCGCCGCCGTGGTCGCCGTCACCGACCGCGGCGGGCACACCCGGCTCGCCGCCTACGCCGTGCCCGCGGCCGGGGCCCGCCCGACGGCGGGTCAGCTGCGCGCCGCGCTGCGCCGGGTGCTGCCCGACCACCTGGTGCCGAGCTCCTACACGCTGCTCGCCGAGTTGCCGCTGACGACCAGTGGGAAGCTCGACCGGCGCGCCCTGCCCGCTCCCGAGCCGCAGGAGCGCGAGCGGGAGTTCGTCGCGCCGCGCAGCGCCGAGGAGCGCACCCTGGCGGGGATCTGGGCCGAGGTGCTGGGCGTGGCGGCGGTCGGCGCCACGGACAACTTCTTCGAGCTGGGCGGCGACTCCATCCTCAGCATCCAGGCCGTCACCCGGGCCCGGGCGGCCGGGCTGCGGGTGGACTCGCAGGACGTCTTCCGGCACCAGACGGTCGCCGACCTGGCGGCTGCGGCGGTGGCCCGCGGGGCGGCAGGGGCGGCGGGGCCCGAGGTTTCCGCCGCGCCACGGGTCCGGGCGGACGGGCCCGCCCCGCTGACCCCGGTCCAGGAGTGGTTCCTGGCCACCCACGGGCCGCTCGGGCACTTCAGCATGTCGCTGCTGCTCGACCTGCCGCAGCCGCTGGACACGGCGGCGCTGGCGGCCGCACTGGAGGCGCTGGCCGCCTGCCACCCCGCGCTGCGCACCCGGTTCCGCCGCACGGGGGAGGGCTGGCGGCAGCAGCCAGGTTTCGCGGGTGCGCGAAACATCCCGCGAAACATCCTCAGCACCGGCCACACCGACCCCGAGGAGGCCGCCGCCACCGCCCGGGGCGCCCTCGACCCGCAGACCGGCACCCTCTTCCGGGCCGCCCTGCTGAACGACCGTCAGCTCTTCCTGACGGCGCACCACCTCGCTGTCGACAGCGTCTCCTGGCGGATCCTGCTCGCCGACCTGGCCCAGGCCTACCAGCAGGCCGCCGCCGGCCGGCCGATCGAACTCGCCCCCGAACCCGTCCCGTTCGCCGACTGGGCCGCCCACCTCGCCGACCGGGTCCGGGCCGGCGAACTGGACGAGGACCTGCCGCACTGGCTCGCCGAAGCCGCCGCGCCCCGCAGCCCGCTGCCCGTGGACCGCCCGGGCACCCCACTGGCCGGCTCGGTCCGCACCGTCCGCGCCCGTCTCGACCGCGCCACCACCGAGGCGCTGCTGCGCACCGTCCCCGCCGCCTACCGCACCCAGGTCAACGACGTGCTGCTCAGCGCGCTCGGCCGGGTGCTCGCCGACTGGGCCCGCGCCGAGCGGGTCACCGTGCTGCTGGAGGGCCACGGCCGCGAGGAGCTCGACCTCTCCCGCACCGTCGGCTGGTTCACCAGCCAGTACCCCGTCACCCTCACCCCGGCGCCGGACGGCTGGGCCGCCACCCTGAAGGCTGTCAAGGAGCAGCTGCGCGCCGTCCCCCGGCGCGGCCTCGGCTTCGAGGCGCTCGCCCGGCTCGGCTCGCCCGACCCCGCCGCCCGCACGCTCGCCGAACTGCCGCTGCCCCAGGTCAGCTTCACCTACCACGGCCAGTGGCAGGCCGCCCCCGGCGGCGCCTTCGCACCCGCCGGCGAGGTGCCAGGGCGGGAGAGCGCCGCCGACGAGCCGCTCGACCACCTGCTCGACGTGGTCGCCCTGGTCGCCGACGGCGAGCTCGAACTCACCTGGCACTACAGCGAATCGGTGCACGACGCGGCCACCGCGCAGGCCCTCGCCGACGGCATGGCCGGCGCGCTCGCCGCGATCGTCGAGCACTGCGCCGAGCCCGGCGCCGGCGGCCGCACCCCGTCCGACTTCCCGCTCGCCGGGCTGAACCAGGCCCAGCTGGACGCGCTGGTCGGCGACGGGCGCGGGGTCGAGGACGTGCTGCCGCTCACCCCGCTCCAGGAGGGCATGCTCTTCCACCGCCTGATCGGCGGGCCCGACGACGTCTACCTGGACCAGGCCGCCCTGCTGTTCGACGGGATCAGCGACCCGGACACCTTCGCGCTCGCCTGGCAGCGCGTCACCGACCGCACGCCCGCGCTGCGCACCCGGGTGGTCTGGGAGGGCGTCCCGGCGCCCGTGCAGGTCGTCCAGCGGGCGGTCCGGCTGCCCGTCACCCAGTTGGACGGCCGGGACACCGAGCCCGACCTGGAGCGGCTGCGCGCCGCGGACCAGGCCCTCGGCATCGACCTGGCCGCCGCCCCGCTGATGCGCCTGACCCTGATCCGCCTGCCCGGCGCCCGGCTGCGACTGCTCTGGACCTCGCACCACCTGATCCTGGACGGCTGGAGCCTGGCCCAGGTGCTCACCGAGGTCTGCGAGGAGTACACCGCGCTGGTGGCCGGCCGCCCGGCCCAGCCGGCGCTGCGCCGACCGTTCGGCGACTACGTGCGCTGGCTCGCCGAGCAGGACGCCGGCGCCGCCCGCGCGCACTGGCGCACAGTGCTGGCCGGCCTCGCGGAGCCGACCCCGCTGCCCTTCGACCGCCCGCCGCGCGAATCCCACCGCAGCCGCTCGGACGCCGTGCACCGTACCGGCCTGACCGAGCCGCTCACCGAGCGGCTGGCGCGCACCGCCCGGCAGTCCGGACTGACCGTCAGCACCCTGGTGCAGGGCGCCTGGGCGCTGCTGCTGGCCCGCTACGCCGACGAGCCCGAGGTGGTCTTCGGCAGCACCGTCTCCGGCCGCCCCGACGAACTGCCCGGCGTCGAGTCGATGGTCGGCATGTTCATCAACACCCTGCCCACCCGGGTCCGGGTCGACGGCCACCGGGCCGCCGCCGACTGGCTGCGCGACCTCCAGCAGGCCCAGGCCGAGGACCGCCGGTTCGCCACCGTCTCGCTCGCCGAACTCGGCGGCGGTGGCGGTGGGGAGCACCCGCTCGGCGCCGGGCAACCGCTCTTCCACAGCATGGTCGCGTTCGAGAACTACCCCTTCGACGCCGAGCGCACCGCCGCCGCGGGCGTGCGCCTGCTCGACGTCTCCTCCCGGGACGCCACCAGCTTCCCGCTGGTGCTGCGCGCCCACCAGGCCGACCGGCTCGGCCTCGAACTCGCCTACGACCCGGCCCTGTTCGACGCCGCCACGATCCGCTCGCTCGGCGACCGGCTGCGCCTGCTGCTCACCGAGCTGGCCGAGGACCCGAACCGGCCGCTGCACCGGCTCGCCTGGACCACCCCCGAGGAGCGGCAGCGGATCCTGGCCGAGGGGAGCGGCCGCGCGCACGGCCGCCCCGAGCCGACCCTGGCCGAGCTCTTCGAGGCGCAGGCGGCCCGCACCCCGGACGCGATCGCCGTCAGCCACCGCGAGGAGCGGCTCGACTACGCCGAACTCGACCGGCGCGCCGCCAGGTTGGCCCACCGGCTGGCCGAGCTGGGCGCCGGGCCCGAGCGGTTCGTCCTGCTCGCCCTGCCGCGCTCCGCCGACCAGGTGGTGGCGATCCTCGCCGTGCTCAAGACCGGCGCCGCCTACCTGCCGGTCGACCCGGCGCTGCCCGCCGAGCGGATCGCCCGGCTGCTCGCCGATGCGGCGCCGGTCGCCGTGGTCGCGGCCGGCCCGGTGGCGGCGGCCGTGCCGGTGCTGCGGCTGGACGAGCCGGGCGTGCGGGCCGACCTGGCGGCGCGTCAGCCCCTGGCGCCGGCCCGCCGGGCGCTGCCCGACACGCCCGCCTACGCGATCTACACCTCCGGCTCCACCGGCGTGCCCAAGGGCGTGGTGGTGCCGCACGCCAACGTGGTCCGGCTGTTCGAGCGGACCCGGGACTGGTTCGCGTTCTCCGGCGCGGACGTCTGGACCCTCTTCCACTCCTACGCCTTCGACTTCTCGGTCTGGGAGCTGTGGGGCCCGCTGCTGCACGGCGGCCGGCTCGTCGTGGTGCCCGAGGACACCGCACGCTCCCCGGAGGACTTCCTGCGGCTGCTGGTCGAGGAGCGGGTCACCGTGCTCAACCAGACCCCCTCCGCGTTCTACCCGCTGATCCGCGCCGACGCCGAACACCCCGAGCTCGGCGACCGGTTGGCGCTGCGCACGGTGGTCTTCGGCGGCGAGGCGCTGGACACCGGCCAGCTGGCGCCGTGGTACGCGCGCCACCCGCAGGGCGCGCCGCGCCTGGTCAACATGTACGGCATCACCGAGACCACCGTGCACGTCACCTACGCGCCGCTCGACTTGGCGGGCGACGGCCTCGGTACCGGCATACCCGACCTGCGGGTCTACCTGCTGGACCGGCACCTGGCGCCCGTGCCGCCCGGCGCGATCGGCGAACTGTACGTCGCCGGCGAGGGGTTGGCGCGCGGCTACCTGGCCCGCCCCGGCCTCACCGCCACCCGGTTCCTCGCCGACCCGTTCGGCGCGCCAGGCACCCGGATGTACCGCACCGGCGACCGGGCCCGCCGCCGGGCAGCGCAGGACGGGAGCAGCACCCTCGCCTACCTCGGCCGCGCCGACCAGCAGGTCAAGCTGCGCGGCTACCGGATCGAGCCCGGCGAGATCGAGGCCGCGCTGCGCAGCCACCCCGGCATCGCCGCGGCGGCGGTCGGGGTGCACCAGGACGCGGGCGGCACACGGCGGTTGGTCGCACACGTGGTGCCCGTGGCGCCCGCGGGCACGGCCGGCGCGCCCTCGGCCGCCGAGCTGCGGGAACACCTCGGCGCGCTGCTGCCCGCGCACATGGTGCCCGCCGCCTACGTCCCGCTCGCCGCCCTCCCGTTGACCGTCAACGGCAAGCTGGACCGGCGCGCGCTCCCCGCACCGGGCGCCGACGGGCTGGCCACCGAGGCCGAGCGGACCACCCTGACCACCCCCGCCGAGCGGGCCGTCGCGGCCGCCTTCGCGGACGTGCTCGGACTGACCGGCGAACTCGGCGCGGGCGACGGGTTCTTCGCGCTCGGCGGCGACTCCATCCTGGCCGTGCGGGCCACCGCGCGGCTGCGCGAGGCCTTCGGCGCGGAGATCTCCCCCCGGCTGCTCTTCACCCACCCCACGGTCGCCGCGCTCGCCGCCGAGCTGACCACCAGCCAACTCCCTGACACTGCTGGGAACATCCCGGCGCTCGACCCCGGCGCCGAGGTGCCGCTCTCGCCCGCCCAGCAGCGGCTCTGGTTCCTGGACCGCTTCGAACCCGGCAACGCCGAGTACAACACGCTCTCCGCGCTGCGCCTGCGCGGCCCGCTCGACCTCGGCGCCCTGCGCGTCGCCCTCGACGCCCTGGTGGCCCGCCACGAGAGCCTGCGCACCACCTTCGCCGAACGCGACGGCCGCCCGCACCAGCTGGTCCACCCGCCCCGACCGGTGGACTGCCCGCTGACCGACGGCGACCTCGACGCGGCCCTGGAACAGGAGGCCGCCACCGGCTTCGACCTGGCCGCCGGCCCGCTGCTGCGGGCCCGGCTGGTCCGCACCGGCGCCGACGAGCACGTGCTGGTCCTGACGGTCCACCACATCGTCACCGACGGCTGGTCGACCGCCGTGCTCGGTCGCGACCTCGGCGAGCTCTACGCCGCCGCGCACCACCAGCGCCCGGCCCGGCTGCCCGAACTGCCCGTGCGCTACGCCGACTACGCCGCCTGGCAGCGCCGCCGCGACGTCACGCGCCAGCTCGACCACTGGCGGCGGGAACTGGACGGCCTGGCGCCGCTGGAGCTGCCCACCGACCGCCCCCGCCCGGCCGAGCGCACCCGCGACGGCGCGCTACTGGAGTTCACCCTGCCCGCCGCGCTCACCGAACGGCTGCGCGAGCGCGGCCGGGAGGCCGACGCGACGCTCTTCATGGTGCTGGTGACGGGCGTCCAGCTGCTGCTGGCCCGCTGGACCGGACAGCAGGACGTGGCCGTCGGCACCGTGACGGCGGGCCGGGACCGCTCCGAACTGACCGACCTGGTCGGCATGTTCGTCAACACCCTGGTGCTGCGCGGCCGGATGGGCCCGCGCACCCCGTTCCGCGAGCTGCTGGCCGGCACCCGGGCCGCCGTGCTGACGGCCTTCGAGCACCAGGAGGTGCCGTTCGAGCGGGTGGTGGACGCCGTCCAGCCCGAGCGCGACACCAGCCGCACCCCGCTGTTCGCCGTGATGGTCGCCCTGCACAACCTCGGCGGCGAGCTGCCCGAGCTGCCCGGCCTGACCGTAGCGGCCGTCACCCCGCCGGTGCGGCAGGCGAGTTTCGAGCTCGCCTTCGACTTCGTCGAACGCGACGGGGGAGTGACCGGGTACCTCCAGTACAACACCGGGCTCTTCGACCCGGCCACGGTGGAGCGACTCGCGGACCGGCTGCGGATGCTCCTGGAGTCGGCCGCCGAGGACCCGGGCCGCACCGCCGCGGACCTGCGCCTGCTCACCGACGGCGAGCGGCAGCGGGTGCTGGCCGACTGGCAGGGGGCGGTGGAACCGGTCCCCGGCGGAGCGCTGCACACCCGCTTCGAGGAGCAGGCCCGACGCCTCCCGCACGCCACCGCGCTCGTCGCCCGCGACGCCACCCTCGACTTCGCCGCCCTGAACGCGCGCGCCAACCGCCTCGCCCACCACCTGATCGCGGCCGGTGTGGGCCCCGAGCAGCTGGTCGCGCTGCGCCTGCCGCGCACCAGCGACCTGCTGGTCGCCCTGCTCGCCGTGCTCAAGGCCGGTGGCACGGTCGTCACGATCGAGCCCGAACTGCCAGCTGAACGCGCCGAGTTCCTGCTCCGGGACAGCAACCCCCGGCTGGTCCTGACGCCCGAGGCGCTCGGCGGAGTGCCCTGGGCGGCGCTGCCCGCCCACGACCCCACCGACGCCGACCGGACCGCGCCGCTGCGCCCCGAGCACACCGCCTACCTGGTGCACACCTCCGGCTCCACCGGCCGCCCCAAGGGCGTCGCGGTCGAGCACCGCCAACTCGCCGCGCTCTGCCACGACCACCAGCAGGGCCTGATCGCCCCGCACACCGCCGACGGCCGCCGGCTGAAGGCCGCGCTCAGCGCCTCGCCCTCCTTCGACACCTTCTGGATCGGCCCGCTGCTGCTCGCCGCCGGCCAGCAGCTGCACCTGATCGACGAGGAGGTCCGGCTCGACCCCGAGGCGTTCTGCGCCCAGGTCGCCGAGCAGCGGCTGGACTGGGTCAACGTCACCCCGTCCTTCCTGCGCGAGCTGCTCGCCGCCGGACTGCTGGCATCCGAGCGCCACCGCCCGGCCGTGCTGCTCGTCGGTGGCGAGGCCCTCGGGCCCGACCTCTGGGCGCAGCTGGCCGCCGCCCGGACGCACGCCGGGGTGAGCGCCTACAACATGTACGGGCCCACCGAGTGCACCGTCGACGCGACCTACCTGCGGATCGCCGACCGGCCGCTGCCGGCCATCGGCCGACCCGGCCGCAACCAGCGCGCCTACGTGCTCGACGCGGCGCTGCGGCCGGTGCCGCCGGGCGTGCCGGGCGAGCTGTACCTCGGCGGTGCGCAGGTCGCCCGCGGCTACGCCGGCCGGCCCGCCCTGACCGCCGAGCGGTTCGTGGCCGACCCGTTCGGCGCTCCCGGGGCCTGCCTGTACCGCACCGGCGACCTGGCCCGCTGGGGAGCCGACGGGCAGCTGGAGTTCCTCGGCCGCGCCGACCAGCAGCTGAAGGTCCGCGGCTTCCGGATCGAGCCCGGCGAGGTGGAGGCCGCCCTCCTCGACCAACCCGGCGTCACCGAAGCCGTAGTGACGACGAGTCAGCACGCCGGACGCGTGCTGCTGGTCGGCTACCTGGCGGGGGAGCGGACCCCGGACGACGAGGAGCTGCGCGCCCAGCTGCGCCGCACCCTGCCCGAGCACATGGTTCCGGCCGCCTTCGTCCGCCTCGCCCGGATCCCGCGCACCAGCAGCGGCAAGACCGACCGGCGCGCCCTGCCCGCCCCGGTGCTGGCAGCGGCGGCCGGACACGTCGAGCCGCGCGAGGGCGTCGAGCGCACGCTCGCCGGGATCTGGTCCGAGGTGCTGGGTGTGCGGCCGGTCGGCGCCCGGGACAACTTCTTCTCGCTCGGCGGCGACTCCATCCTGAGCATCCAGATCGTCTCCCGGGCGCGGCAGGCCGGACTCGCCCTCACCACCAAGGACGTCTTCCGCCACCAGACCATCGCCGAACTCGCCCCGCACGTCGGCACGCGCGCGGCCGCGCTCGCCGAACCGGCCCCGACCGAGGCCCCGCTGACGCCGATCCAGCGCTGGTACCTGGACGGCCTCCAGCCGGGCGACCCGATGCGGTTCAGCATGACCCAGCACCTGGAACTCGCCCCCGGCACCGACCTCGACGCCCTCGGCAGCTCGATCGACGCGCTGGTGCGCCGGCACGCCGCACTGCGCACCCGCTTCCACCGCGACGCCGCGGGCTGGCGCCAGCAGGTGCTGGACGCGCCGCCGCACACCGTCGTCAGCCGCCACCACGGCACCGCCTCGCTGGAGCAGGAGGTGGAAGCCGCCCAGGCCTCACTCGACCCGGTGGCCGGCCGGCTGATCCGCGCCCTGCTCTTCGACCTCGGGCCCGACCAGAGTCCCCGACTCGTCCTCACCATCCACCACCTGGCCGTCGACGGCGTCTCCTGGCGGATCCTGCTCGCCGACCTGGAGAACGACCGGGACACGGCGCCCGAGACCACCAGCGCCTACACCAGCTGGGCCGCCCGCCTCGCCCGCCACACCCAGGACGGCGCCTTCGACGGCGAGTCGGCCCACTGGTCGCGCGCCGCCGGGGCCGCACTGCCCGCCGGCCGGCCCGGCGGTCCCGGTCGCAACACCCAGGGCGCCGCCGAGACCCTCACCGCCACCCTCGACACCGCGACGACCGCCGCCCTGCTGCGCCAGGTGCCGGACGTCTACCGCACCCAGGTCAACGACGTGCTGCTCAGCGCCCTCGGCCGCACCCTGGCCCACTGGTGCGCGGGGGAGACGGTGCTGATCGGCGTCGAGGGCCACGGCCGCGAGGACCTGTTCGAGGAACTGGATCTCTCGCGGACGGTCGGCTGGTTCACCGCCGAGTACCCGGTCGCCCTGACGATCGGTCAGCAGGACGACTGGGTGCGCGACACACTGCGCTCCGTCAAGGAGCAGCTGCGCGCCGTACCCGGCCACGGCCTCGGCTTCGGCGCGCTGCGCCACCTGGCCGCCGACCCGGCACTGGCCGAACTCCCCAGCCCGCAGGTCGGGTTCAACTACCACGGCCAGTGGGAGGTGGGCGCCGCCGAGACCGGCCTGTTCCGGTCCGCCCTGCCGCCGGTCGGACGCGACAGCGACCCGGCGCAGGAACGCCCGTACCTGCTGGAGGTCACCGGCGTGGTGCAGGACGGCCGGCTCGAACTCGGCTGGACCTACCCGCCGGCCGTCTACGACGAGCCCACCGTGCGCGAGCTCGCCGAGCGGATGTGCCAGGCGCTGCGCGAGATCGTCGCGCACTGCGCCGAGCCCGGCGCGGGCGGCCGCACCCCCTGCGACTACCCGCTGGTCGAGCTGACCCAGCCCCAGGTCGACGCGCTGGTCGGCGACGGACGCGGCGTCAGCGACCTGCTGCCGCTCAGCCCGCTGCAGGCGGGCATGCTCTTCCACGGCCTGGTCGACGACGCCGACGCCTACTTCGACCGGATCCTGGTCCGGCTCTCCGGCGTGGCCGACCCGGCCGCCTTCGCCACCGCCTGGCAGCGCACCGCCGACGCCAACCCGGCGCTGCGCACCAGCGTGCACTGGGGCCGCCACGGCCTCCCGCAGCCCGTCCAACTCGTCCACGAACAGGTCGAGTTGCCGATCACCCTGGTCGACTGGCGGCAGCTGACCGAGGCCGAACGCGAGCAGCGCACCGAGCGGCTGCTCGCCGAGGACCGGGCCGCCGGCCTCGACCTGGCCCGGGCCCCGCTCACCCGCCTCACCCTGGCCCGGCTGCCCGACGACCAGCTGCTGCTGCTCTGGTCCACCCACCACCTGGCGCTCGACGGCTGGAGCAGCGGCCAACTGCTCGCCGAGGTACAGGACCGGTACGCGGGCCTGGTCGAGCCGCCGGCGCCCGGCGGGGTCGTCGAGCCGCCGACCCGCCGCCCGTTCGCCGACCACCTGCGCTGGCTCGCCGCCCAGGACGAGCGGCTCGCCGAGCGCCACTGGGCCGACGTCCTCGCCGGCTTCACCACCCGCACCCCGCTGCCCTTCGACCGCACGCCCGCCGAGGCCCACCGGGCCCGCTCCTCGGCGATGGTGCACCAGGAGCTGGACGCCGAACTCTCGCGGCGCCTGCGCGAGCGCGCGGCGCACGGCGGACTGACCGTCAACACCCTGGTCCAGGGCGCCTGGGCGCTGCTGCTGGCCCGCGCCGGCGGCCGCGACGAGGTGGTCTTCGGCACCACGGTCGCCGGGCGGCCCGCCGAACTGCCCGGCGTCGAGACCATGGTGGGGATGTTCATCAACACCGTGCCGACCCGGGTGCCGGTGCCGCGCGGCGGTGCGGTACTGCCCTGGCTGCGCGAACTCCAGCGCCGGGAGAGCGAGGCCCGCCCGTTCGACCATCTCGCGCTCGCCCGGATCCAGGCACTGAGCGCGGTGCCGGCCGGCGAGGCGCTCTTCGACAGCATGGTGGTCTTCGAGAACTACCCGGTGGACGAGGCCGCCGCCGCCCGCTCCGGCGTCCGGGTCGAGGAGGTCCGGACCGACGACGCCACCACCTTCCCGCTCTGCCTGCGCGCCTACCTGGACGACCGGCTCGGCTTCGACCTCGCCTACGACCCGGCGCTGTTCGACGCCGCCACCGCCGAACGCGCGGCGCAGCGCCTCACCCACCTGCTCACCCACCTGGCGACCGGCTTGGGCGGAGACCTCGCCGACCTGGACGCCCTCACCGACGCGGACCGGCTGCTGCTCCAGGACTGGCAGGCGACCGCCCGCCCCGCCGACCCGCGCTCCCCGGTCGCGCTCTTCGCCGCCCGGGCCGCCCGCACCCCCGACGCCGTCGCGATCCTCGACGGCCCCCGCGAACTGACCTACCGCCGGCTCGCCGACTGGTCCGACGCCCTCGCCGCCCAGCTGCGCGGCGAGGGCCTGGCGCCCGAATCCCGGGTCGCCCTGCTGATGGACCGCTCCGCCGAACTCGTGGTCGCCCAACTCGCCGTCCTCAAGGCCGGCGCCGCCTACCTCCCGGTGGACACCCGCGCCCCGGCCGCCCGCCGCGAGGCGCTGCTCGCCGACGCGGGCGCGGCGCTGCGGCTCACCGCCGACCAGGTCGAGGCGGTCCGCGACCGCCCCGCGCCCCGCACCGGCCTGCCCGCCCCGCACCCCGACCAGCTCGCCTACGTGATGTTCACCTCCGGCTCGACCGGGCGCCCCAAGGCCGTCGCGGTCCGGCACCGCGACGTCGCCGCGCTCGCCACCGACAGCCGGTTCGCCGGGGGCCTGAGCGACGGCGTGCTGCTGCACTCGCCGGTCGCCTTCGACGCCGCCACCTTCGAGGTGTGGGCGCCGCTGCTCACCGGCGGACGGATCGTCATCGCGCCCGAAGGGCCGGTGGACGCGGAGCTGATCCGCCGTCTGGTGACCGGGGCCGGACTGACCGCCCTCTGGCTCACCGCCGGCCTGTTCCGCCTGCTCGCCCAGGACGCGCCCGACTGCTTCACCGGTCTGCGCCGCCTGTGGACCGGCGGCGACACCGTGCCCGCCACCGCCGCCCGCCGGGTGCTGGCCGCCTGCCCCGGGCTGACCCTGGTCGACGGCTACGGGCCGACCGAGACCACCACCTTCGCCACCGCCCACCCCCTCACCGACCCCGCCGCCGTGCCCGACACCCTCCCGATCGGCCGCCCGCTGGACGACGTCCGCGTGCACGTGCTGGACGCCGCCCTGCGCCCCGTCCCGCCCGGCAGCGCCGGCGAGCTGTACCTCGGCGGCGAAGGCGTCGCGCGCGGCTACCTCGGCCGGCCCGGCGACACCGCCGCCCGCTTCGTCGCCGACCCCTGCGGCGCCCCCGGGGACCGGCTCTACCGCACCGGCGACCTGGCCCGCCGCCGGCTCGACGGCACCGTGGAGTTCCTCGGCCGCGCCGACGACCAGGTGAAGATCCGCGGCTTCCGGATCGAGCCCGGCGAGGTCGAGGCGGTGCTGGCCGCCTGCCCCGCCGTCACCGACGTCGCGGTGCTCGCGCGCGAGGACGCGCCCGGGCAGCGCCGACTGGTCGCCTACACCGTCGGCGCCGCCACCCCCGACGAGCTGCTCGACCACGCCCGCCGGGAGCTGCCCGACTACCTGGTGCCGTCCGCCGTCGTCCCGCTCGCCGCCCTCCCGCTCAGCGCCAACGGCAAGCTCGACCGCGCCGCCCTGCCCGCCCCGCAGGCCGAACCGCAGGCCCGGCGGATCGAGCCGCGCACACCCGCCGAGCAGCGCACCGCCCGGATCTTCGGCGAAGTCCTCGGGCAGGCCGAGCCCGGCGTGACCGAGGACTTCTTCCGGCTCGGCGGCGACTCCATCCTGAGCCTGCGCCTCGCCGCCCGGCTGGCCGAGGAGTTCGCCACCGAGCTGTCGCCCCGCGCCGTCCTCACCCACCCGACCCCCGCGGGCCTGGCCGCCCTGCTGGACACCGCGACCGCGCCGGCCGCCGCCGCCCTGCGCCCCGTGGAACGCGGCGTCAGCTCGCCGATGTCGCACGCCCAGCAGCGCCTGTGGTTCCTCGCCGAGTTCGCCCCCGACAGCGCCGAATACACGACCGCACTCGCCCTGCGGCTGCGCGGCGCCCTCGACCCGGCCGCCCTCGCCGCCGCACTGAGCGCCGTCGTCGCCCGGCACGAGGCGCTGCGCACCACCTTCGACGAGGACCGGCAGACCGTCCACCCGCCGCGACCCGTCCCGCTGCCGCTCACCGAACTCGACGAGGAGCAGCTGGCCGCCGAACTCGCCGCCGACCGCGAGCGCCCCTTCGACCTGCGCCGCGGCCCGCTGCTGCGCGCCCGGCTGCTGCGGCTCGCCGCCGACGAGCACGTGCTCGCGCTCACCCTGCACCACATCGTCACCGACGGCTGGTCCACCTCCGTGCTCACCGCCGAACTCGCCCACCACTACCGGGCCGCCCTCGACCCGCGCACCCCCGCCCTGCCCCCGCTGCCGATCCAGTACGCCGACTACGCCCACCACCAGCGCGCCGCCGGCGAGGACGAGACCCAGCTGGCCCACTGGCGCGAACGGCTGGCCGGCCTGGCCCCGCTGGAACTGCCCACCGACCGGCCCCGCCCGCCGATCCGCACCGGACGCGGCGCCAGCACCCGCCTGGTGCTGCCCCCGCAGACCGCCCGCCGGCTCGCCCGGATCGGCCGGGACCGGGGCGCCACCCTGTTCACCACCCTGGTCGCCGCCGCCCAGGCCTACCTGTCCCGACTGACGGGCGATCAGGACGTGGCCGTCGGCACCGTGGTCTCCGGCCGCGACCGGGCCGAGACCCGCGACCTGATCGGATTCTTCGTCAACACCCTGGTGCTGCGCGCCCAGGCCGACCCCGCCCAGGCCTTCCCGGACTTCCTGGACCTGGTCCGGCACACCGTGCTCGACGCCCTCGCCGCCCAGGACGTGCCGTTCGAGCGGGTGGTCGACGAGCTCCAGCCGGTCCGCAACCCCGGCCGCACCCCGCTCTTCCAGGTCATGGTGGTGCTGCAGAACACCCCGGCCGCCGGGCTCGACCTGCCCGGCCTCACCGTCGCCGACCTGGAACCCGAGCTCCAGCACTCGGCCTTCGACCTCACCCTGGAGTTCGCCGAGACCGACACCGGCGCCCTGCACGGCCTGCTCACCTACAGCACCGACCTGTTCGAGGCGGCCACCGCCGAACGGATGGCCGCCCAGCTCGCCGCCCTGCTCACCGCGCTGGCCGAGGACCCGGACCGGCGCCTCGGCGAGCTGCCGCTCGCCCGCGACCAGGAGCTCAAGGCACTGCTGGAGCAGTCCGCCGGCACCGCCCGGCCGGTCCGCGAGGCCACCCTGGCCGAGCTGTTCGAACGCCAGGCCGCCCGCACCCCGGACGCGCCCGCCCTCTCCGAAGGCCCCGTCAGCTACGCCGAACTCGACCGCGCCGCCAACCGGCTGGCCCACCGGCTGATCGAGCGGGGCGTCGGCCCCGAGACCCTGGTCGCCCTGGTGCTGCCGCGCGGCGCGGCCGCAGTGCTCGCCCAACTGGCCGTCAGCAAGGCCGGCGGCGCCTTCCTCCCCGTCGACCCGGACTACCCCGAGGAGCGCCGCGCCTTCCTGCTGCGCGACTCCGCCGCCGCAGTGGTGCTGGACGACCCCGAAGCCCTGTGGACCGCCGACGGCCCCGACACCGCACCCGCCGCGCCCCGCGACACCGGCCACCCCGCCTACGTGATCTACACCTCGGGCTCCACCGGCACCCCCAAGGGCGTCGTGGTCACCCACCGCGGCCTGGCCGCCTTCGCCGCGGCCGCCGCCGAGCAGTACGCGGCCCTGCCGGGCGACCGGGTGCTCCAGTTCGCCTCGCCCAGCTTCGACGCCTCGGTACTGGAGCTGTGCACGGCGCTGCTCACCGGCGCCACCCTGGTCACCGGCGAGCCCGGCCCGCTGGTCGGCGAACGGCTGGCCGAGGCACTGGCCGAACGGCGGATCACCCACGCGCTGATCCCGCCCGCCGTGCTGGCCACCGCGCCGGCCGGCACCGCCGCCGCACTGCCCGACCTGCGCACCCTGATCGTCGGCGCCGAGGCCTGCCCAGCCGACCTGGTGGAGCAGTGGGCACCGGGCCGACGGATGATCAACTCCTACGGCCCGACCGAGGCCACCGTCGTCGCCAGCTGGACCGGCCCGCTCACCCCCGCACCCGCCGCGCCGCCGATCGGCCGGCCCGCCGCCGCCACCCGGGTGCACCTGCTGGACCGGGCCCTGCGGCCGGTGCCCGCCGGCGTGGTCGGCGAGCTCTACCTCGGCGGCCCGGGCCTGGCCCGCGGCTACCTGGCCCGCCCCGGCCTGACCGCCCAGCGCTTCGTCGCCGACCCGCACGGCGCCCCCGGGGACCGGCTCTACCGCACCGGCGACCTGGCCCGCCGCGACGCCGACGGCCAACTGCGCTACGCCGGCCGCGCCGACGACCAGATCAAACTGCGCGGCTTCCGGATCGAACCCGGCGAGATCGAAGCCGCGTTGCGCCGCGCCCCGCAGGTCGCCGACGCCGCCGTGGCCGTGCGCGGCGAACCCGCCCGCCTGGTCGGCTACCTGGTCCCCGCGGGCGACCTGGACACCGCCGCACTGCGCAGCCGGCTGACCGGCGAACTGCCCCCGCACCTGGTCCCCGCCGTCCTCGTCCCACTGGCGGCACTGCCGCTCACCCCCAACGGCAAGACCGACCGCCGGGCCCTGCCCGACCCCGACCCCGCCGCCCTGGCCACCGGACCCGTCACCGAGCCCCGCACCGACACCGAACGCCGGATCGCCGCGATCTGGGCCGACGTGCTCGGCGTGCCCGTGGTCGGCGCGCACGACAACTTCTTCCACCTCGGCGGCGACTCGGTGCTCAGCATGCAGGTGGTCTCCCGGCTGCGCCGGGACGGCCTGCACCTGACCACCCGTGACCTGTTCACCCATCAGACCGTCGCCGAACTGGCCGGCGTGATCCGGGTGCTGCCGCGCACCGGCGACAGCGGTCCGGTCACCGGCGAACTGCCGCTCACCCCCATCCAGCACTGGTTCCTGACCACCCCCAGGGCCAGCCACCGGCAGTTCAACCAGTCCGCCCTGCTGCGCCTGGCCACCGCCCCCGACCCGGCCGCCCTGCACGCCGCGCTCGACGCCCTGCTCGAACACCACGACGCGCTGCGCCTGCGCTTCACCCAGGAGCCCGACGGCTGGCGCCAGTTCAACCCGCCGCCGGCCCCCGGTGACCAGGTGCTCACCGGACACGACCTGACCGGACTCACCCCGCCGCAGGCCGACGCCGAACTGGAGCGGGTCGCCGACCGGCTGCACCGAGGCTTCGACCTCGCGCACGGCCCGCTGCTGCGCGCCGCGCTCTTCACCGGCCACCCCGACGGCCACCCGCTGCTGCTCCTGGTCGCCCACCACCTCGCGGTGGACGCCGTCTCCTGGCGGATCCTCAGCGACGACCTGGAGACCGCCTACCAGCAGGCCCGGCGCGGCGAACCGGTCGCCCTCGGCGAGCGCACCACCTCCTTCCGGGACTGGGCCCGCCGGCTCGCCGACCACGTCCGCGAGGGCGGCCTGGACCACGAACTGCCGCACTGGGAACGGCTGGCCGCCGAGCCCGGCCCGACCGGCCCGACCGCCCGGACTGTCCCGGCGGCGGCCGGCCCGGCCGCCGCGCTCACCGTCGAGCTGGACCGCGAGCACACCGCCGCCCTGCTGCGCGCCGCCCCGGCCGCCTACCGGACCAGGGTCAACGACGTGCTGCTCGCCGCCCTCGCGCTCGCCCTGGCCCGCCGCGACGGCGGCGACGGGCGGATCCGGCTCGACCTGGAGGGCCACGGCCGGGAGGAACTGCTCGACGGCGTCGACCTGACCCGCACCGTCGGCTGGTTCACCACCGTCCAGCCGGTCGAGCTGACCGTCGAGGACCCCGGGCAGGTGGACGGCGAGCGGGACTGGCGGGCCCTGGTGAAATCGGTCCGCCGCCAGCTGCGCGCCGTGCCCGGCAACGGGATCGGCTTCGGCGCGCTGCGCACCTTCGGCCCGCCCGAGGTGCGCGAGCGGCTCGGCGCGCTCGGCCAGGCCGAGCTGGTCTTCAACTACCTGGGCCAGTGGGACGCCCGCCCGCAGCACGCCGGCCCGGCGCCCGACGCCGACCGGCCGGCCGCCGCCACCGGCCTGGTGCTGGCCGAGCTCGGCTCGGTCGGCGAGCACCACGACCCCCGCGACCCCGGATCGCACCCCCTGGAGGTGGTCGGCGCCGTGCAGGACGGCCGGCTCGCCTTCACCTGGCACCACCGCACCGACAGCCACCACCCGGCCGACGTGGCGCGGCTCGCCGAGGACTTCGCCTCGGCCCTGCGCCGGATCGCCGACCACGCCCGGCACAGCCGCTGACCACTCGTGAGGAGAGCCGCCATGGACGACCAGGACACCGCCCGCTACCAGGTGCTGCGCAACGACGAGGACCAGTACTCGCTCTGGCCCGCCGACCTGGAGGTGCCCGCCGGCTGGCAGCCGGTCGGCAAGGAGGGCACCGAGGCCGAGTGCTCCGCCCACGTGGACGAGGTCTGGACCGACATGCGCCCGCGCAGCCTGCGCGAGCGGATGTCCGGCCAGGCCTGAACCACCGTCAGCAGCACTGGAGGAGAACCGAAGTGACACCCGAGCTGAGAACCGACCGCCTGGAGTTCCGGCCCTACCGGCCGCAGGACGAGGACGCCTTCGTCGGCCTGCTCCGCGACGAGCAGGTGTGCCGCTGGATGGGCCAGGACCTGGTGCCCGAGCCCGACCTGCGCACGCTGTTCCGCGCCATCCTCGGCGAGGTCTACCCCCGTGCGCTCTTCGACGTCTGGGGGCTGTGGCACCAGGGCGAGTACGCCGGCCACGCCGAGATCAAACCCACCGGCAACGTGCCCGGCCACGAGATGATCACCGCGCTCGCCCCCGCCTTCTGGCGGCACGGCCTGGGCAGCGAGGCGGTGCGCGGGCTGATCCGCTACGCCGGCGACACCCTCGGCCTCACCGAGGCCTACGGCCTGGTGGGCGCCGGGAACACGGCCAGCCTGGCGCTGTGCCGCCGGATCGGCTTCCGCGAACTGCACGACCTGACCGACGAGGACGGCACGGTGACCAAGGTGGTGGTGATCTCCACCGGCGCCACCGGCAGCGCCGGCGTCAGCGACTGAGCGGCGCGTTCGCGGGCTGCACCGCGTGCCAGTGCAGGGCGATGCCGCACACGTCACCCTGCTGCTGGTCGCCCGTGTACGTGTACAGCGGCGATCCGTCGTAGGCCAGCTGCTGCGAGCCGTCCGGCCGGGTGACCACGGTGAGCATGCCGGCGAGCCCGGTCGGCAGCCGCAGCGCCGCGCCCTCCTGGTGCGCCAGCGGCGGTCGCGTCTTGGTGCAGCCGCCCACGCAGACGAACACCCCGGGGTGCTCCTGGGTGTCCAGGTACAGGGTGTGGCCGTTGGTGTCGGCCAGCACCCGTCCGATCGTGGGGGTGTCCACCACCTCCACCGAGAGCGGCGGCGGGGAGGGCGCGGCCGTCGCGGCGACCGGCGCCATCCGCGCCTGGGGCTGCTGGGCGCACCCGGCCAGTACGGTGGCCGCGGTCAGCGCGAGGACGGTGGCTGCTGCTCTGCTGCGCATGGTGTGCTCCTCGGCCCGGTACAGGGCCTCTAGTAACTGATCGTAACGTTTCTTACGGTGTGCACGTCGGTCGCGCCGCCGGTGCCGCCGCTGAAGCCGACCAGCAGGTTCGGCGGCAGCGTCACCGGCGTGTCGATCACCTGGGTGCCGTCCACCGCGACCTGGAGGTGCCCGGCCGGCGTGGCGGTCACGTCCACCGTGTGGGTGCCCTGGCGCAGGGCGGGGATCGCGGTGGAGGTGGCCGCGTAGGTGATCGAGTCGCGCACGCCCTTGACGGCGACGGCGACGAAGTTGTTCGACGGGTTGCCCGGGTTGTGCCAGGTGTCCAGGAAGACGGCCAGGCCGGGCAGGCCGGACCAGCCGAGCCCGCCGCCGGGGAAGCCGAGCGAGGTCGGGCCGGCCTTGGCGGCGTCCAGCAGCACCAGAGCGGTGCCGTCGGCCCCGGTGCCGCCGCCGATCTGCGAGGTGAAGCGCGCGTGCAGCCGGGCCCCGGAGACCGGGGTGCGGTCGAAGGCGCTGCCCGCCTGGTTGCCGACGGCCGGGGTGAGCACCAGGTCGGTGCCGTTCAGCTTGGCCGAGCCGTTCAGCGTCCAGGCGGCCGGGCCGGGCGGGGCCAGCGCGTAGCCGGCGGCGGAGACGGCCGCCCCGCGCACGGTGTGGATGTCGGTGAGGCCGCCGGTGGCGCCGGTGAAGGCGACCAGGGCGGCCGGCGGCAGGCTCGGCACGGTGGAGCTGAGCACCTGGGCGCCGTCCAGCGAGACGGTCACGGTGGTACCGGTGACCGCGATCGAGACCTGGTGCGGGCCGGAGCGCAGGTTGGGGACGTTGGTGTTGGTCTGGGCGTAGGTCAGCGCGTCCTTGGTGCCCTTGATCGCGATCGAGGCGAAGTTGTTCGACGGGTCGTTGGCGTTCTTGTAGGTGTCCAGGGTGACCGCCACGCCCGGGATGCCGGACCAGCCGAGGCCGCCGCCGCCGAAGCCGAGCGAGGTGGCGGTGGCGGTGGTCGGGTCGAGCAGGGCGAAGGTCTCGCCGTCGGCGCCGGTGCCGCCGCCCATCACGGCGGTGAAGGAGGCGCTCAGGCCGCTGGTCAGCACCGGGGTCGGGAAGACGGCCGAACCGGTCTGGTAGGCGGTGGCCTGGGTGAGGATCAGGTCGTCGCCGGCCAGCTGGGCGCTGCCGTTGAGCTGCCAGCCGCCGGCCCCCGGGGTGGGCAGCACCACGTCGCCGGTCGGCACCGTGCCGGTCACGGTGAGGGTCTCGTTCTGCGGGCCGCGCCCGTCGTCCGAGCTGATCTGGTAGCTGCCGGTCAGCGCGCCGGTGGCGGTCGGGGTGACGGCGACGCTCTGGTGGATCACCTGCCCGGGGCCGAGCACCTGACCCTCGCTCAGCGGGTTGCTGGTGGTGAACGGGGCGGCCGGCGGGGCCGCCTTGGTGATGGTCAGCGGGATGTTGCCGGTGTTGCTCACGTCGAAGCTCGCGGTGGCCGTGGTGCCGACCCGGACCTGCCCGAAGTCGGTGGCCGTCGGGGTCAGGGTCAGCACCGCCTGCCCGGTCACCGCGGTGCCGTTGAGCTGCACGGTCGCGGTGCCGCTGGTGCTGGTGACCGACAGGCTCCCGGTGTCGTCCTCGGCGGTGGTCGGCGTGTAGGTCACCTGGACGGCGACCGACTGCTGCGGCTGGATGACCGTGCCGTTGGCGGGCAGTCCGCTCGCGCTGAACGGCGCGGCGGGCGCGGCGGTGGCGCTCACCGTCTCGGGTGCGGTGCCGGTGTTGGTGAAGGTCACGCCGAGGGTGCGGGTGGTGCCGGTCGGCACGGTGCCGAAGGTCAGCGTGCCGGGGCTGGGTTGGAGCCCGGGCTGGGTGCCGTAGCCGGTCAGCGCGAGGCCGGTGGCGCCGGCCGCGGTGCTGACGGTCAGTTGGCCGACCGCGGGGCCCGGCGTGGTGGGGGAGAAGGTGACCGGCACCGCGAGCGACTGACCCGCCGTCAGGGTGACGGGCAGGCTCGGCGGGTTGGCCGCGAACGGCGCGGCGGCGGACAGTCCGGTGACGGTCACCGTGCGCATCGCGGTGATGGTCGCGGTCGCGCTGCCGGTGCCGCCGACCATCACGTTGCCGAAGGCCACCGGTTGGCCGGACAGCGCCGCGCTGTCCGGGCGGCCGAAGGCGAGCAGCCGGCCGTCCCGGGTGCCGACGAAGACCCGGCCGCCGTCGGTGGCCGGCACGGCGAACTTCGAGGTGGTGCCGATCGGTGCGGAGTAGCGCAGGTGCAGGCTGCCGTTGACCGGGACGGCGTCGTAGGCCCGCAGTTGGCCGTTGGTGCCGTTGCCGCCGTCGGTGTACTCGACCCAGACCAGCGCGGTGGACGGGTCCGAGCCGGTGGAGGTGACCACCGGGGAGCCGGAGGTGTAGCCGAAGGTCTCGCTGCTGGCCGCCGTCGCGGTCAGCGCCGGCTGGCCGCTGCCGGTGGTGCCGTAGGAGAGCGCGCGCAGCGGGCCGCCGCTGCCGAGCGTGTAGACGAACGGGGTGCTGCCGCCGAACACCCCCGGGTGGCCCCAGACGCCCTCGAACGGGCCGGTGGTGCCGAGCACCGCGTCGGTGCCGCCGGCGCCCTGCGAGCGGCCGCCGAGGTTGTCCCGGTCGAGCAGGAAGATCCGGCCGTCCTTGCCGACCTGCACCAGCAGGTGCGGGTGGGCGGCGGTGCCGAAGGCGGGGGAGGGCAGCGCCACCGGGCCGCCGGAGCCGAAGTCGGTGTCGTTCTGGTCCAGGGTCGGCGCGTTGGCCGGGCTGAAGAAGTCCTGCGCGGAGAGCGTCCCGTCGCTGTTGACGCCCAGTCGGACCACCGACTCCGACAGCGTGCCCGGTGGCAGGGTGCCCGGGCCGGCCGGCGGGTTGATGCCGTTGCCGGTGCTGACGATGATCCGTCCGGGGCCGTCGGAGACCGGGCCGCCGCCGGACATCCAGATCCCGGCCCGGGCGCTGCTGGAGGTGTTCTCGGTGGTCCACAGGGTCACCGCGCCGGTGCTGGTGTTCACCCCCGCCAGGTAGCCGGCGTAGCTGCCGAGGTCGCACTCGGAGCCGAAGGCCGCGTAGACCGAGCCGCCCATCAGCAGCAGGCCCGGGCGCTGGTTGACCGAGAACGGGTCGAACGGGTGGGTCGGGTCGTTCACCGGCGCGCCCTGGATCACCACCGGCCAGCCCGGCTTCTCGGCGCCGGTGGCCGCGTCCAGCGCGTGCAGGTACCAGTGCGGGTGGTTGGCGTCCGCGCCGTCGTTGACCTTCGCGGTCAGGTAGACGGTGCCGGTGGTCGGGTCCGCCACCGGGGTCGCCGTGATGCCGAGGTTGGGGACCAGGTCGCCGCAGCCGATCGTCGAGGCCGGCCAGGGCGCGCCGAGCGAGCGGGACCAGCTGACCGCGCCGCTGCCGGAGGCGATGCCGTAGACGTTGTCGTTCTCGGTGCCGACCACCACCGTGCCGCCCACCACCAGCGGTTGCGCGTACACCTGGCCGTCCACGGCGGTGGCGAACTGCTGGCCGAAGTCGGTGCTGGAGACCTGGGAGGGCGCGAGCCCCGGCTCGTTGGCGTCCCAGCCGGTGCGCAGGGTCTCCTGGGAGACCGTCGTCTCGTCGGCCCGCGCGGTGGCCCCGCACTCCGTCAGGAGGCCGCCGAGCAGCAGGCCGACGGTCAGCAGCGCGGAGATCGGGCGGCGCAGTCCTGATGCTCGGATGGTCATACGTAGGATCGTCGGGTCTACGCAACTCGAATTCCGGGCAGGACACGGCCCGGTTCACGCGGGTGGCGGCACCGTCGACGCCGCCGAACAGGTGGTCGGTCGACTGCTAACCTCCTCATATGATCATTCGGGGGAGGGCGGGCCGACGCGCCGTCAGACTGCTGCCGGCGGCCCGCGAGGAGCGGGCCATGATCCTCTCCAGCTTCGCCAACCGGGTCGGCAACGGCCTCTTCAACCCCGTCGCCGCGCTCTACTTCACCCGCGTCGTGCACCTCACCCCGGCGGGCGTCGGCCTCGGCCTCACCCTGGCCGGACTGATCGGGCTGCTGGCCGGCGTGCCCGCCGGGCGGCTCGCCGACCGGCGCGGCCCGCGCACCGTCATGCTGGTCACCCTGGCCGTCCAGACGCTCAGCATGCTGGCTTTCGTCGTGGTGCGCAGCTGGGGCGCCTTCACCGCCGTCGCCACCCTCGACCTGCTCGCCCTCTCGGCCAACAACGCCGCCCGCGGCGCCGTGATCGCCCGGGTCGGCGGCGAGAAGCCGGCCGCCTTCCGGGCCACCCTGCGCTCCTACGTCAACCTCGGGGTGGTGTTCGGCACGGTCGGCGCCGGCTTCGCCGTGCAGCTGGACAGCCGCGCCGCCTACACCGCGCTGGTGCTGGCCAACGCCGCCAGCTACGTGGTCTGCGGGCTGCTGCTCCTGCGGGTGCCCAACTACCCGCCGCTGCCCCGCCCGGCCGAGCAGCCGCGGTTCGGCGCGCTGCGCGACCGACCGTTCGTCACCTTCGCCGCGCTGTACGGCGCGATGGGCCTGCAGTACACCGTGGTCGGACTGGTGCTGCCGATCTGGATCGCCGCGCACACCCACGCCCCGCGCTGGACCGTCGCCGCGATCAGCGCGTTCAACGCCGCGGTCTGCGTGCTGCTGCAGGCCCGGCTCGGCCGCCGGGTGGAGACCCCGGAACAGGGCGGGCGGGCCTTCCGCCGGGCCGGACTGCTCTTCCTGGTCAGCTGCCCGCTGATGGCGCTGGCCGCCGGAGTGCCCTCCTGGGCGGCCATCGCCCTGCTGGTGGTGGCCATCGTGCTGCACAGCCTCGGCGAGATCTGGGAGAGCTCGGCCGCCTTCGCGGTCAGCTTCGGCCTGGCCCCCGACCACGCCCAGGGCCAGTACCAGGGGCTGCTCGGGCTCGGCTTCGACCTCGGCCAGGCGATCGGGCCGGCCCTGCTCACCACCCTCTGCCTGGGCCTGGGCGGCTGGGGCTGGTGCGCCCTCGGACTCGCCTTCGCCGCGCTCGGCGCCGGCGGCCCGGCGGTCGCCTCCTGGGGCGCGCGCACCCGGCAGGGCGTGCTGCCGCAGCCGGTGGCCGCCTGAGTACGCGTCGTTGGTGGTGCGTCGGCAGGGCGTCAGCAGTGCGTCAGTAGTAGTGGCGCAGGTGCGGCCAGAGCTTCGACCAGGGCTCGACCGTGCCCGTGCACAGCAGCACCGCCGCGTCCTGGTCGTCGGTGGCGACCCCGACGCCGTTGTCCGCCACGGCCACCTGGCGGCAGCCGGTGAACGCCCGCGTCAGCCCGCTCGGCCCGGCCGGTTCGACCACCAGCACCGGCCCGTCCGCGCCGTCCGGCGGCGGACCCCAGTCGGCGAAGGACATGTGCCCCGAGTACGGCTCGGGCAGCCCGTACCGCGCGCCGTACTGCGCGATCGCGCCGGCCTCCCCGTAGTTGGCGGTGAACACCACCGCCCGCGACCGGTCGGTGGCCGGCAGCTGGGCCCAGCCCTGCCCGACCGCGGCGACCAGCCGCGGCCACCCCAGCTGCGCGCCCTGCTCCGGGTAGATCCAGTTCACCGCCGGCAGCGCCCGGGCCGGCAGCACCGGCAGGGTGATCACCGCGTTCAGCAGCGCGCCGAAGGCCAACCAGAGCGCGAACCGCCGCAGCGGCCGGCGCACCCGCGGCTCGCACCCGGCGGCCATCGGCACCAGCAGCAGCGGCAGCGCGTAGTAGGGCTTGCCGCCCGAGACCAGCACCAGCAGGCAGACCACCGGATAGCCGACCGCGAACGCCCGGGCCCAGCGCAGCTCCGGCGCGCTCCACAGCCGGCGCAGCCCGGCCAGGCAGACCGGCACCAGCACGGGGGAGAGGTAGAGCAACTGCATCGGCACGAAGGTGATCCGGTTGGCCAGGCCGTCCTGGCCGCTGATCCCGCCCGCCACGGTCAGCTCAGGCCAGCCGTGCCGGGCCTCCCACCACAGGTTCGGCGCCGCCACCGCGAGCGCCACCAGCACCCCGGCCGGCGGCCACCAGCCCCGCAGCACCCGGCGCGGCCCGAGCACCCACACCGCCGGCACCAGCGCGGGCACCAGCAGCACCACCAGGTCCTTGTTGAGCAGCGCCAGCCCGGTCGCCGCGCCGATCGCGAGCCACCAGCGGCGCTCCCCGGTGCGCAGCAGACGCAGCGTCAGCAGGGCGAGGGCCAGCCAGGCCACCAGGTCGAAGCTGACGGTGGAGAGCATGTGCCCCACCCCCAGCACGATCGCCGAGCAGGCCGCGCCGACCGCCGCCAGCCGCTGCGCGGGCCGGCCACCGCCCAGCTCACGGGCCAGCAGCGCCACCAGCAGCACGTCCAGCCCGCCCAGCAGGGCCGGCACCACCCGCAGACCGGTCGGGGTGGCACCGAACAGGTCCACCGAGACCCGGGCCAGCAGCGGGGTCAGCGGCGGCTGGTCGGTGTACCCCCAGGCCAGGTGCCGTCCGGCGACCATGAAGTAGAGCTCGTCCCGGTGGAACCCGTACCGCCCGGCGAGCAGCAGTTGAACGACGATCAGCACGGCCGCGACGACGAGCACCGGCCGCGCACCGAATTCCGGCACGGCGGGAACGGGCTCCCCGTCCACCGCCGGCACATTCCCCCGAATGTCCACGGCGCGATTGTGGCAGACCCGCCCCGGCGAGGGGAGGCCGGTGGGGAGCCGGGCCCGTGGAGGCTGGCCCGGCGGAGGGCGCCCACTGATGGGGTGTCAGAATCCCGGCCTAGTGTGCTGGCCATGACCGAGATCTTCGACCTCCGGGCCGGGCTGCTGCGCGTGCGGCAGGACCGCGCCACGGCCTGGCAGTTCATCGCCGACTTCGCCGCGCACTGGCGGCAGCCGATCGCCCCGGGCGACGGCTTCGACCCGGCGGAGCTGGACGCGGCCGAGCGGCGCCTGGGCCTGCGCCTGCCGGACCCGCTGCGCGAGGCCTACCTGCGGTTCGGCCGCCGCACCGACCTGACCAGCAACCACGACGAACTGCTCGGCCCGGACGAGCTGTACGTGACCGACGGCGCGCTGGTGTACCGGGCGGAGAACCAGGGCGCCGCCTCCTGGGGCATCGCGCTGGCCGAGCTGGACCGGGACGACCCCGGCACGGTGATCCGCCCCGACCTCGCCGACAAGTCCCAGGAGCGCTGGGAGCCCTGGGAGCAGAGCCTGACCGAGGCCTGCGTCGAACTGGTGATGTCGGAGTCGGTGCTGGTCGACGACGGGCTGACCGACTACCTGGAGGTGGACGGGACCGGGGAGCCGCTGGACGGGCTGTTCCAGCGCCTGCCCGGGTTCGGCCGGGACCTGCGCTGGTTCGCCGGGGACGGCGTGCTGATCCGCGAGCTCGACGGCTTCTGCCTCCAGGCGCGCGCCCGCACCCCGCAGGCGCTGGACGCGCTGCGCGAGACCGTGCCGGGGGACTGGCTGAACGGCTGACCTGGCCCGACCCACCGTCAGCCGGCGCCGCGGGTCCGACTGGCGGGTCCGACCGTCAGGCAGCCGGCAGGTCGGTCGGCAGGTCGGTCGGCGGGTCGGTCGGCAGGTGTCGGCGCGCCTTGATCAGACCGCCAGCCCCAGCCGGCCCTCGAACGCCTCGCGCCCGCGCTCGGTCAGCCGCAGCGCCCGGGTGGGGGTGCGGCTCACCCAGTCCTCGGCCAGCGCGTGGTCGAGGAAGGCCGCGCCCAGCCGGCCGGCCAGGTGGTGCTGCTGCTCACTCCAGTCGACGCAGTAGCGGATCAGCGGGCGCCGGCCGACCGGGACCACCAGGCCGAGCCCGTCGACCAGTTGCCGCCCGCTCTCGGTGAGCCGGTACTCCACGTCCCAGCCGGGCGCGGAGAGCCGGTCGGCCTGGGCCGCGGTCGGATCGAAGCTGCCGTCGTGCCCGGTCAGCGCGCCGCGTTCGAGCAGCGCCCGCATCAGCGCCACGCCCAGCCGGCCGGCCAGGTGGTCGTAGCAGCTGCGGGCCGCCCGCAGCGCGTGGGCCCGGTTGCCCTGGCGCAGCGAGCGAACCGGACGGGTCGGCGAGAGCCGGGCGAGCGCCTCCAGCGCCACCGCCACCTCGGGGCCGGCCAGCCGGTAGTAGCGGTGCCGGCCGTGCCGCTCGACCACGAGCAGCCCGCCGTCCAGCAGTTTGGACAGGTGGCCGCTGGTGGTCGAGGCGGCCAGGCCGGCCTCGGCGGCGAGCACGCTCGCCGGCAGCGCCCGCCCGTCCGCCAGCGCGGCCAGCACCCGGGCCCTGCCCGGCTCGCCCAGCAGGGCGGCGACCGGCGCGAAGTCGACGTCTCCGTTCATGCCCCTACCGTAGGGCGGGAACGGTTCGGTGGGGACCGAAGCGTCCTCTGGTACCTTCCCCGGATGACCAAGAACGTGCCGTACACCGGCAGCGAGAAGGAGATCCTGCGGGCCGCCCTGAACCGGCACCGCGACGCGGTCGTGTGGAAGCTCCAGGGCCTGGACGACGAGCAGCTGCGCCGGCCGATGACGCCCACGGGGACCAACCTGCTGGGCCTCGTCAAGCACCTCGGGGGCGCCGAACTCGGCTGGTTCCGGGAGACCTTCGGCCTGGAGATGGGCCCGCTCCCGTTCGACCTGGATGCGGAGGACGGCGCGGACATGCGGGTCGAGCCGCACGAGACGACCGCCGACGTGCTCGCCTTCTACGCCCGCGCCCGGGCCGCCGCCGACGAGGTCATCGACCGGTTCGACCTCGACCACCGCGGCACCGCCTGGTACGGCCCCGAGGTGGCGCTGCGCTGGGTGCTCACCCACATGACCACCGAAACCGCCCGCCACGCCGGCCACATGGACATCCTGCGCGAGCTCATCGACGGCGCCACCGGCGACCACAACCGGGGCTGACCCACTGCCAGGTCCGCCAGGTCCGCCAGGCCCCGCCCGGCCCCGCCAGGATCGGCTCCGGCGCACCGCCGCCCCGCTCACGGCGATCCCGCCGTCCGCGGAGCGGCGGGCCCGAGGGCGCGTTCGGCGGCGGCCAGCGCGCTGTCCTGGTGGGCGGCGAGTTCGGCCGGGGTGAAGACGGGGGTGGAGATCTGGGGCGGGATGCCGGTGGCGTCGTAGGTGTGCCCCTGCGGGTCCAGGTACTCCTCGTTGGGCAGCACAGCGGTCCAGTCCGCGCTGAGGGTGCGGGTCAGCACGTCGGAGAAGACGCCCTGGGTGGTGCTCCCGATCCGGGTCGGCGCCGGGCTGCGGCCCATCATCGCCTGGGTGAAGGTCTCGCCGGCGCTGGCGGTGCGGTCGCTGGTGAGGAGTGCGACCGGTCCGTCCCACCGGGGACCGGGGGCGGGAGCGACGGTGATCGGCTCCGGCCGGGTGAACCGGGTCGGATCGCCCGGGTCGTTCCGCGCCCGCTTGCGGTACGCGGTGTAGGGCTGGTCGGTCAGTCGAGAGGCGATCCGCAGTCCCAGGGCGTCCGAGCCCCCGCCGTTCAGCCGCAGGTCGATGACCAGCCCGCGCAGGCCCTGCTGACCGAGCACAGCGTCGAGCGCCTGGTCCAGCACCGCCGCCTGCTGCTGGTACCCGCCGTCCGCCAGCCCGTCGAACGACCAGACTCGCAAGTACCCGATGTGACCCGGCAGCTCTCCGACACCGAGCCGCCACCCCGCCCAGGTCTGCTCGGGCGCCACCAGCTGACCGTCGATCACGGCCTGGGCCGCGGCCCGCAGCTGCGGCGTCGGCACCTGGGTGCCGGGCCGCAGGCCGCCGTAGACCTCGGTTCCCTGGTAGAGCAGCGCTGTGTGGGCGTCGTGCAGCGGGCTGATCATGTCGGTGAGGATCTGCCGCAGCTGGTCGTCGGTGGTGCCGGGCGTGACCAACGGTCGGTACCGGTCCCTGACGGCCTGCCAGTCGACGCCCCGCAGGGCGAAGAACGGGTAGTTCTCCGCGTAGCCGGCCCAGAAGTCGTCGAAGACGGTGAGCGGGGTGCTGGGCGGCGGCGACGCGCAGAGCGCGGGCAGCGTGGCGAGCCGGTCGAGGTGGATGTGCCCGACCGAACCGTCGGGCGCGACCACGGCCCGCCGCCGCCCCTGCGGGGTGATGGTCAGCACGGGCACCCCGCCGCTGGCGAACACCGTCGTACCGTCCGGCCCGGGGGAGCCGAGCTGTTGGGCACTGAGCTGGTCCGGCAGGCAGTCGGCGGCGGTGCGGTCGTACACCGTCAGCTGCCCGCCCCGGATGCTGAGGACCATGCCGTACCCGTCGGTCTGCCAGATCCCGTCCAGCCGACCGCCGGACGGGCCGGCCCAGGCGGTGCCCGGGGCGGCCCCGAGAGCCAGCACTCCCGCCAGGCCGAGTGCCACCGCCGCCGTGGTGTGACGTCGCGTCACCTTGCTCACCTCCAGGTGCTTGGTACAGCGATACCGCGGTTCCGCGATGCACCAAGACTATGGAGCGCGTCCGTTGCCGGGCGTCACCCGAAGAGCTCGCCCGGGCCAGCCGATCGGCTGATGGTCCGTCATCCGCGAACCGTTCTCCCGGCGTATCGACCTTCCACCGGCAGGAGGAGCCGCGGGGTACGGCCAGCCGGAAGTTCGTGACATGTTCACCCGAGTTGCGGCCGGTCCGGCCATCGAGCTGATGCACAGTCAAATGTGCTCAACCCCACACCTTCTGACCGAGAGGCAGGTGCACCACCATGTCCCCGATGACCCGACGCAGGCTGCTGGGCGCGGCGGCCGGCGTGGCCGGCGGCGCGGCCGCGATGTCGCTGCTGCCGCCGAGCGTCCAGCAGGCGGTGGCGGCCGGTGTTCCGCGCAGCGGCTCGCTGCAGGACGTGGAGCACGTGGTCCTGCTGATGCAGGAGAACCGGTCCTTCGACCACTACTTCGGCACCCTGTCCGGGGTGCGCGGCTTCGCCGACCCGCACGCGCTGCGGCTGCCCGACGGGCGTCCGGTCTTCTACCAGCCCGACAGCGTGAACCCGGACGGCTACCTGCTCCCGTTCCACCTGGACACCCGCACCACCAGCGCGCAGGCGATCCCGTCCACCAGCCACGCCTGGGCGGTGCAGCACCAGGCCTGGAACAACGGCCGGATGGACCAGTGGCTGCCCGCGCACCGGGCGGCCGACGGCGTCAACGGCCCGTACGTGATGGGCTACTACACCCGCGAGGACATCCCGTTCCAGTACGCGCTGGCGGACGCCTTCACCATCTGCGACAACTACTTCTGCTCGGTGCAGGGCCCGACCTGGCCCAACCGCCTCTACTGGATGACCGGTTCGATCGACCCGGACGGCACCGGCGGCGGCCCGATCATCCAGAACTCCGCGCCGACCCCGCTCACCTGGACCACCTACGCGGAGCAGTTGGAGGACGCGGGCGTCTCCTGGAAGGTCTACCAGGAGAGCGACAACTACGGCACCGACGTGCTCTCGCTGTTCGCCAACTTCCAGAACGCGCAGCCCGGCGACCCGCTCTACGACAAGGGCATGGCCGCCCAGCCGACCGGCACCTTCGAGGAGGACGCCCGCAACGGCAACCTGCCCGCCGTCTCCTGGATCCTGCCGACCAGCTACCAGTCCGAGCACCCCGACTACCTGCCGGCGGCCGGCGCCGACTTCGTCGCCGCCAAGATCGAGGCGATCGCGTCCAATCCGGAGCTGTGGGCCAAGACCGTCTTCATCCTCAACTACGACGAGAACGACGGCCTGTTCGACCACGTCGCCCCGCCGGTCCCGAGCGACCCCCAGGAACCGGGGGAGCACATCCAGGGCCTGCCGATCGGCGGCGGCTTCCGGGTGCCGTGCATCATCGTCTCGCCGTGGACGGTCGGCGGCTGGGTCGCCTCCGAGGCCTTCGACCACACCTCGGTGCTGCAGTTCCTGGAGCGCTTCACCGGCGTGAGCGCCGCGAACGTCACCGACTGGCGGCGCCGGACCTTCGGGGACCTGACCTCCGCCTTCCAGTTCGGCCGGGCCGCCGCCGCGCCGCCGCTGCCCCCGACGGCCGCTCAGCTCGCGCTGGCCGAGCAGGAGGTGGCCGACAACCCCAAGCCGACCCTGCCCGGTGCCCGTCAGTCCTTCCCCCGCCAGGAGCCGGGCCGGCGCCCCCGGCGCTGACCGACTACCACCGACGAACCGATCCCCTGACGAACAGTCACCCCCGACAAGCGGAACCGGCCGTCACCGATGTGGTGACGGCCGGTCTGCGGTGCGGGTGCTCATGCGGTCAGGCTGGTCAGCGCCTGGCGGGCGCGACGGCTGGTGCGCTCGGCGCGGTTCTTCAGGCGCAGCGCGCGGGCGACCCGGTACTCCTTGGCCTCCAGCAGGCGGGCGTCGATGGTGGCACGCGCGGTGTCGAGCTGGTACGTCATGGTGTTCTGCCCCCTTGGTAGTGGACGGTCCGTCGGCTCCTTCGTGGAGTCTGTTGCCGGTCCCGCCCTGGCACTTCTGATTCTACACCAGATCGTGACCCGAGTCCTTCAATTTCGCGCCCTGTGTGGCAGGTCACCTATCGATCGAAGGATTCACCGGTGATTCACCTGGGTTGTCCCGATCGTCGCCTGCCGGACAGACAGAACGGGCCGTCACCGGCGTGGTGACGGCCCCTCCGTGGTGCGGGTGCTCATGCGATCAGGCTGGTCAGCGCCCGCCGGGCACGGCGGCCGGTGCGCTCGGCGCGGTTCATGAGCTGCAGCGCGCGGGCGACCCGGTACTCCTTGGCCTCCAGCAGGCGCGCGTCGATGGTGACCCGTGCGGTGTCGAGCTGGTACGTCATCTTCGTCTTCCCCCAAGGATGCGGACGGTCCGTCGGTCTCGGCCTGAGATCTTCTGCCGGATCCGCCCTTCTGGTTGAGATTCTACACCCAAACGAGGCTCGCGCCTTTCAATTTACGGTCCGTTCAGGCGCTCGCCAGCCGATTCAAGGGCCGGACGCCTGCCGTCCACCATCGCCGCGCGGGACTACGATGATCCGTCTGATCTGACGGACAGTGACGGGACAGTGGAGGGGCACGTGGCCGACTGGTACGGAGTGGCCGATCGGGACGTCTACAGCGAGCGGTTCCTCGCGGAACGCGACGCACTCGCCGACGCCGCCTACCGCGGCGACTGGCACGCGGTGCTGACGGCGGTCGACGCGACGCCGGAGCTCGCCAACTCCCGCCGGGTCGGCGGCCGCAGCGGGTGGACACCGCTCCACCAGGCCGCCTTCCACGGGGCCCCGGTCGCCGTGGCCGAACAGCTGCTGGCCGCCGGCGCCTGGCGCACCATCCGCGCGGTGGACGGTGAACGGCCGGTGGACATCGCCACCAGGCTCGGGCACCACCAGCTGGTTCCGCTGCTCCGCCCGGCCCCGCGGCACGAGGTGGCGGACGGCGACCTGCGCGCCATGGAGCACTTCCTGCACGCGCTGATCCGGGTGCGCACCGAGTCGATGGGGATCACCGCCCGACTGCTGCCGCCGCAGGTCAGTGTGCTCGGCGAGCTCCCGGACGCCCGCCTGCACTTCGCGGTGCCGGGCATGTACGGCGGATTCACCACCGAACTGAAGGCCGATCAGGTCCAGCTGGAGGTCCGCAGCTTCTGCCGGGTGGCCGGCGGCTCCGGCCAGACGCACCGGATCACCCCCGAGGAGTGCGCCCTGATCGAGAACGGCTGGGGGTGACGGCGCTTCAGCTGACACTGCCGCAGCCGCAGCGGGAGCGTCAGCCGCCGTTCCACGAGTACAGGTGCTCCGGCCGCCCCGCCGCGCCGTACCGCAGCTCCACCCGCACCGTGCCGTCGGCCGCCAGGTCAGCCAGGTAGCGCTGGGCGGTCGGCCGGGAGACGCCCAGCACGGTGGCCAGCTGACTGGCCGTCACCGGGCCGGCCGCGCCGCGCACCGCCTCGGCCACCCGCTCGCCGGTCGGTGTCTCGCGCGGTCGGCGCGGCCGACCGCCGCGGTCGGTGCCGTGCAGCGCCCGCAGCGCGCGGTCCACCTGCTCCTGGTCCAGCGTGCGGTCGGCCCCCAGCTGCAGCCGGAAGCGGGCGTAGCCGGCCAGCCGGTCGGTCAGCGCGGCGGCGTCGAACGGCTTGATCAAGTAGCCGACCGCACCGCCGCCCAGCGCCGCCCGCACCTGGCCGGCGTCCGCGGCCGCCGTCACCATCAACACGTCGGCGCCGAGTTCGGGCAGCAGCTCGCTGCCCAGCCGGTCCGGCAGGTACTGGTCGAGCAGCACCAGGTCCGGTGCCAGCTCCCGGTCCAGCTCCAGCGCCCGGGCCGCCGACCCGGCCGTGCCCACCACCTGGAAGCCGTCGGTCGCCGTCACGTACCGGGCGTGCAGCTCCGCCACCCGGTAGTCGTCGTCCACCACCAGAACCCGGATCACCGCTCGCCTCCCTCGCCCTCGTCGTCCGCCCGCTCCAGCACGTCCGGGACCCGGGCCACGAAGACGGCGCCGTGCTCCGGACCCGAGGTGCGCTCCAGGCGCAGCTCGCCGCCGTACTTCAGCACCAGCTGCCGGGCCAGCGTGAGCCCGATGCCGTGCCCGTCCCGGTCGGCACCCGCGCGGGTGGTGAAGCCCTGGTGGAACAGCCGCTCGGCGTCCGCCCCGGCCACCCCGTCACCGCTGTCCAGCACCGCCACGTGCAGCGTGCTGCCCTCGGCCAGCACGCTCAGCTCCACCCAGGCCGGGCGGCGGTGCCCGGCCGCGGCCGCCTTCACCGCGTTGTCCAGCAGGTTGCCGACCACGCTCACCACGTCCAGCGGCTCGGTCAGCCGGCGCGGCAGGTAGGAGTCCTGGTCCAGCCGCAGCGCGACGCCGTGCTCGGAGGCGGTGGCGGCCTTCGCGGCCAGCAGCCCGCGCAGGTAGGGGTCGGCCAGCCGGGCGCCGTCCCGGCCCTCGGTCGCCAGCGGCGCGGCGGCCAGCTCGCGCAGGTAGCCGCGGGCCTCGGCGGTGGCGCCGGTGTCCAGCAGGCCGGAGAGGGTGTGCAGCCGGTTGGTGTACTCGTGCGCCTGGGCCCGCAGCGCGTCGGACAGCGCCCGCAGCGCCGACCGCTCGCGCTCCAGCTCGTCCAGCTCGGTGCGGTCGCGCAGGGTCAGCACGTGGCCCAGCTGGTGCTCGCCGCGCCGCACCGGCTGCGCCGTCACCACCAGCACCCGCTCGCCCACCACCAGCACGCTCTGCCGCAACTCCTGACGACCCGTCAGGATCCGCTCCAGTGCGGGCGGCAGCCCGGCGTCGGCGAGCGCGGTGCCGGCCGGCAGCGGGTGGCCGAGCAGCCGGGCCGCCTCCTCGTTGCAGACCGTCACCCGGCCGTCCGGGTCCACCGCGAGCACGCCGTCGCCCACCCCGTGCAGCACCGCCTGCTGCTCGCGCAGCAGGTCGGCCAGGTCCACCGGCTCCAGGCCCAGGGTCTGCCGCTTCAGCCGCCGGGTCAGCAGCGCCGCCGCGCCCGCGCCGGCCAGCAGCGCGCCGCCGGCGAAGAAGCCCTCCCGGCGGATCAGCGGGGTCGCCGCCCCGTCCACCGTGCTCAGCCGCACGCCCGTGCTCACCTCGCCGATCACCCGGCCGTCCGGCGACCGCAGCGGCACCTTGGCCCGGGCCGAGTCGCCGAGCGTGCCGCGCTGTATCGAGACCGACTCCTGCCCGTCGAGCGCGGTCGGCGTGGTGGAGACCTCCTTGCCGACCTGCGCCGGGTCCGGGTGCGAGTAGCGGATCCCGTGGCTGTCGGTGACCACCACGAAGAGCATCCCGGTGCGGCCCGCCACCGCCAGCGCGGCCTGCTGCACCTCGCCCCGCGGGTCGTCGCCGGCCGCGATCCGGGACACCACCACCGGGTTCTCCGCGGTGGCCCGGGCCACCGCGAGGGCGCGCTGCTCGTAGTTGTGCTCGGCCGAGCCGGTCAGCAGGTCCGCGGTGAGCGCGAAGCCGCCGCCGAGCACCAGGCAGAGCACCGCGACCTGGGCGAGCAGGGTCTGGGTGGCGAGCCGGGGACGGGGGCGGCGGAGCATCCGACCAGGGTACCGGCGGGTCCGCCGACGGCCGCCGTGCACAAATCGCACAGAACGCGCGGAAGTTTTTCCGCCGCACGCAACCAGCGCAATTCCACCGGATCTGGTGCGGCCGACACCGGGCCGCATACGGTGCCCGGCAGCGCGAATGAGAACCGAATCGCGCACCCCCGCACGCAGAGAAGGAATCACGCATGATGGCAGCGTTGGCATCATCGCCGGCACTCCTGGCGCAGACCGCGAAGGCCTCCGCCGGGACCGCCTGGACCGGGCACGACAGCTGGCTGCTGGCCGTGGTCGGCATATCGATCGCCCTGGTCGTGGTGCTGATCAGCTGGGTCAGGCTGCACGCCTTCCTGGCCCTGATGGTGGGTTCCTTCGCGGTTTCGCTGCTTTCCGGGGAAAGTCTCGGAAAGGTCGCGGATTCGTTCACCACCGGTCTCGGCGGAATCACCGGGAAGGTCGGGATCCTGATCATTCTCGGCGCGGTGCTCGGCCGATTGATGGCGGATTCCGGCGGCATCGAGCAGATCGTCGCCACCCTCACCAGAGCCGTCGGCCCGCGCGGCCTGCCCTGGGCGGTGACCCTGGTCGCCTGCCTGGTCGGCCTGTCGATGTTCTTCGAGGTCGGCTTCGTGCTGCTGGTCCCGCTGGTGCTGCAGATCGCCAAGCGCGCCGACTACCCGGTGCTGCGGGTCGGCATCCCCGCGATGGCCGGCCTGGCCACCGTGCACGCGCTGGTCCCGCCGCACCCCGGCGTGCTGGTCGCGATCGCCGCCGTGCACGCGCAGATCGGCCTGACCCTGGTCTACGGCCTGATCGTGGCGATCCCGTGCGCCGTCGTGGTCGGCCCGCTCTTCACCGCCTACATCTGGCCCAAGGTGCCCGCCACCATCCCCGAGACCGCGCTGGCCGCCTTCACCACCCTGGCCGACGAGGAGCTGTCCGACCGCGGCCCGCGCAAGCTGCCCCGGTTCTCGGTCACCCTGGCCACCGTGCTGCTCCCGATCGCGCTGATGATGGTCAAGGCCGGCTGCGACACCTTCGGCTGGGCCCGCGGCACCACCGCCTACCAGGTGCTGGAGTTCCTCGGCACCCCGGCGGTCGCGCTGCTGGTGGCGATCCTGGTCGCCCTGGTCACCTTCGGCTACGGGCTCGGAGCCACCCGCGAGCAGGTCCAGCGCACCCTGCACCGCTCCTTCCCGCCGATCGCCGGCGTCCTGGTGATCGTCGGCGCCGGCGGCGGCTACTCGCAGGCCCTGGCCGACTCCGGCGTCAACGCCGCGATCGGCCGCGCCGCCGGCCACCTGCACATCCCGCTGATCCTGCTCGCCTGGCTGGTCGCCGCGCTGATGCGCACCGCCACCGGCTCCGGCACCGTCGCCACGGTGGCCGCCGCCGGCATCATCGGCCCGATGGCCCACGGCCTCTCCGACTCGCACGCCGCACTGCTCGCGCTCGCCCTCGGCTCCGGCGCGGCCTTCCTCGGCCACGTCAACGACGCCGCGTTCTGGCTCTTCAAGGAGTACTTCGGCCTCTCCGTCGGCGGCACCCTGCGCACCTGGACGGTCTCGCACACCCTGCTCTCGGTCACCTCGCTGGCCGGCGTGCTGGCGCTGTACGCCGTGACGTCCTAGCGGACGCACCCCCCGGTCCTGCGGGCCGGCGCCGGCCGAGACCCCCATGCCCGGCCGCCGCCGGCCCGCAGTCGTACGGTCCGTGAGTCGTACAGTCCGTGAGCCGTAGAGTGCCCGAGTCGTAGGGTGCCTGAATGACCATCAGCTCACTCCGTCTCGACGGCCGGCACCTGGCGTACCGCCAGAGCGCCGGCCAGGACCACCCCGTGATCCTGATCCACGGGAACTCCTCGTCCTCGCGCACCTGGCAGCCCCTGCTCGACGGCCCCTTCGGCGAGCGCTTCCGCTGCCTCGCGTTCGACCTGCCCGGGCACGGCGGTTCCGCGCCCGCACCCGACGCCGAGAGCTACTCGCTGCCCGGCTACGCGGCGGTGCTGCGCCGGTTCGCCGAGGCCCTGGGCGCCGAGGACGCACTGATCGTCGGCCACAGCCTCGGCGGGCACATCGCCCTGGAGGCCGCGCCCGCGCTCGGCCGGGCCGCCGGGTTCGCAGTGTTCGGGACACCGCCGATGGCCGACCTGGCGGCGATGCCGCACGCCTTCCTGCCGAACCCGCTGGTCGAGATCGGCTTCACCCCGAACCCGACCGCCGCCGAGGCGAGCGCCTACGCGGCCGGCCAGTTCGCGCCCGGCTCCGAGTATCCGGTCGCGCCGCTCGCTGCCGACATCCTCGCCACCGACCCCGCCGCCCGGGGCGGTCTCGGCGCCAGCCTCACCACCGGCGGCTTCGCCGACGAGCTCGCCGTGGCCGTCGCCCTCGGCCCGGCGCTGGCGATCCTGCACGGCGAGCACGACCAGCTGGTCAGCGGCGCGCACCTGGACTCCCTCGCGCTGCCGGAGCTGTGGCGGGGCGGGGTGCAGACGATCGTCGGCGTCGGGCACTCGCCGCAGCTGGAGCGCCCGGAGGCGCTGGCGGCCCTGCTGACCGCGTTCGCCGAGGACCGGCTCCGCCGCTGACGGCTCCGTCAGGCGGTTTTCTGGCAGCTGCGGCCCCGCGCCGCGGTCGCGCTGCCCAAAGGGGGGCGCACCAGGCCTGACCAGGGCCGCCTCGCCGGGCGCCACCAGCGCTCGGCGGGTGTTCGGGCCTGCTGGCCGGCCCGATCAGAAGCGCCTGTGACATTAATCCGGTCCGCCTTGCCCGCCCGGCCTGCGACACTGGTGATCATGACTGACCCTCGCAGCATCTCGCTGCCCGCCTTCTCCGACCCCGCCGCCGATGCGCCCCTGCCTGCCCAGTCCGGCGAGCGTCGGCTGCCGCCGATCGAGCAGGGCGCCGACTTCCGCCAGCCGCCCGGCGAGACCGCGGCCGTTCCCGCCCCGATCCAGCGTCCGCTCGCGGTCGGCGGCCTGACCTTCTCCGACCCGGACAGGTAGATCCGACCGTCCCCGGAGATCGCGTAGCGGCGGCAGGGGAGGAGCTCCGCGGTGCGCATGCCGATGTCGTCGGCAGTTCGACCTGTTCGGACCTCATGATCAGCCTCAACCGAAGGGTTGCGGCTCATCATGAGTGAATGACCTTCGGGTCTCCCGCGGCGATGAAAAGGTATCCGGCGGACTCCCAGGTCCGAACGGAAGCACCGGTGCTCTGGGCGCTGGATCCTGGCGGTATGCCCTCGATACTCACGAGCACGGCGTGCTCGGAGCAGATCGTGGTCAGGTAGTCGAAATACGGCGAGGCGCTGGCGGAACCCTGGGAGTAGTTCTCGGTGATGACCGCCCCCGCGAAGTTGCTCGGATCGACTTTCGGATAATTGCCTTCCGGCCGCTGTGCCCCGACCGCGAAGAGCTGGGGGGTCGAATCGGGCGTAGAGCCTTCGGGCAGGACGTATGCCTTGCAAAGGTTGTCGATTGTCGCTAACACGATCGTCGCATTGTGGACCGTGACCAGCCCGATCACTCGGGGGCGCGAGCTCGATGACGGGGTATTGATCTCCGCCGCCGTGTCGGAGCTGATCTGTACTTGCGGTGTTGATTCGAGCGCCCACGCGGAAGGCGTTCGCGCCTGCACGGCGGGCTGGCTGCTGCTCGTGCAGGCGGCCGCGAGTGCGGCGGTCGCGATGACCGCCGCACTCGCCAGAGACGTTGAGTGCCTCATCGTGCTTGCTCGCTCCTACTCGGTGTAGGGGTTGAAGCAGTAACTCATCGGGCGGAGGGAGTGCCCGCTGCCCGAGCTGGAATTCGGGAGCATTGAAGGTAGGAAGTTGACGGGTTCCCCACCCGTGTGAGCCGCTTTCGGCGCGGAATGGTTCCCTCCGATCCAGGCGCGCAGCTGACAGGGCGTCAGCCGCGTGACCGTCAGCCGCGCGGCGCCGAGTGGGCCGGGCCGCCGGTGCCCGACCAGGTGCGGCGGTACCCGGCGCAGAGCGGGCCGCCGACCAGGTCGAGCACGGCGGTGGCGGCGTCGGCCAGCGGGGTGGGGGAGTGCGTCTCGCAGAGCCGGCGGTGGCCCTCCAGCAGCGCTGCGCCGAGCTGCGGGTCGGCGGCCAGGAGGCGGCGGGGGAGCCACTTGCCGCTGCCGGTCCAGGCCCGCCGGTGGTCGCAGAGCAGGTCCGCGGCCGTGTCCAGCACGGCCCCGGCGACGGCCAGGCGCTCGATCGGCTCGCGGGCGTCCGGCAGGTCGGCGAGCAGGTCGGTGAGCGCGTACCGCTTCGCCTCGACGGCCTGCGGGCCCAGCACCGGCGGGCCCTGCCGCAGCTCCGCCGCCGCCCGGGCCCGCGCCCGGGCGCCCGCTCCGGCACGGTCGAGCAGCAGCACGCCGTCGGCGTACATGTGCTGGAGCACCGCGCGACGTGACGCCGCGTCGAACGCGAAGAGCTCGGCGAGGCCGGGCTCGGTGTGCACGAAGAGCTCGGCGGGGCGCCCCTCGAAGCGCACCGTCTCGCGGTAGGTCTCGCCGCCCGGCGCAACCAGGACGGCGAGGTCGAGATCGCTCGACGCACTCGCCCGCCCCGCCGCGGCCGACCCCGCGAGCAGGGCGGCGAGCGCGTCGGGGAAGTACTCGGCCACCAGGCGGTGCGCCTGGGCCGTCAGGTCCTGATCCATGGTGATCATGGTTCCAGACCGGGGCCGCCGGGCGCGAGCCGTTTCACGAGCCGTTTCGCCAGCCGTGTCAGGGGCGCAGGCGGCCCGCGCGGGCGAGGGCCTGCTGCGCCTGCTCGGCCAGGGCGGCGACCAGCTCGGCCGCTGACGGAACGTCGGTGACCAGGTCGACGGCCTCGCCCGCCCAGACCGGCAGCGGCGGGACCGAGCCCCGCGCGACGTCCTCCAGGTACTCCTGGCAGGCCGGGGCGTCCGCCGCCAGCTCGGCCTCGCGGCCGCGCCAGCGGTCGAGGTAGGGGTGGCCGAGGGTGCGGGCGGTGTACTTCCCGACGGGCCAGTGCGAGCCACGCGCCAGGTCCAGCACGGCGCTGCGCTCGGTGTCTTGGCCGCGTCCGGCGAGGATCGCGGCGGTGACGGCCGGATCCACCAAGGCCTCGGCCGTGGCCTGGAACCGGGTGCCGAGCAGCGCGCCGGCCGCGCCCAGCGCCAGCGCGGCGGCGATGCCCCGGCCATCGGCGATCCCGCCGGCGGCCAGCACCGGCACCGACCCCGCCAGGTCCACCACCAGCGGCACGAACGGCAGCGTGGACCGCCCGCGCCGGGCGCCGTGGCCGCCGCCCTCGGTGCCCTGGGCCACGATCACATCAGCACCCACGTCGAGCGCCCGCCGGGCCTCGTCCAGGTCGGTGACCTGGACCATCAGCAGGGCGTCCGACCGGTGGATCCGCTCGGCGAGCGGGCCCGGGTCGCCGAAGGACAGCAGCACCGCCGCCGGCCCGAACTCCAGCGCCCGCTCCACGGCGGCGGCGTCGACCCCCCAGGTCAGGAAGCCGACGCCCCAGGGCCGGTCGGTGGCCCGCGCGACGAGCGGCAGCTCCCGGTCCAGCCACTCCCGGTCGCCGGTCCCGCCGCCGACCATCCCGAGCCCGCCGGCCCGGGAGACGGCCGCCGCCAGCGCGCCCCCGGCCGATCCGCCCATCGGGGCCTGCACGATGGGGTAGCGCAGGTCCAGCAGTTCGGTCAGCTCCGTGGTCAATGCCATGGGACCATCATCCCTCAGGCCGCCGAGGTCAACCGGGGCGGCTCCCAGGTGTGGTGACGCAGGATCATCCGCACCGCGGCGCGCGACGGGGTGAGCCGCATCGCGGTGTTGCGCGGCGCCACGGCCGGCGGGTGGGAGAGCTGATGGCCCATCCGGCCCGCCTGCCGGGCCGCCTTGGCGACGGCCTGGCTGCGCGGGCGCCGCTCTGCGTCGTACGGGGCGAGCGCGGCGCGATCCTGCCACCGACGAACGAGGGCAGCGGGGCGCGCAGTTCGTTGACGTCGTGCTGGATGACGGCCTCCGGGCGGGTCGCCGCGAGCAGCTCGGCGACCGGCTCGTGCCTGCCGGCGAACCGGCGGCGCAGCTCGGCGAGCGGATCGGCGAACCGGGTGCCGGGCGGCAGGGTCAGCACGGCGTGCCACACCCGCACCCGCACCCGCACCCGCGCCCGCACCCGCACCCTGCTCGCCTGCATCGACGGGCTGGTCATGGAGAGCCTGCTCACCGGCGGCACCATCTCCCGTGACACCTTCGTGGGGCTGCTGGCCGCCGCGCTCCGCTGAGCACTGGCCCCGGCGCCGCAACGGGTCCGCGCGCTCGCTACGATCCGCTCGGCCCGGACGCTCAGACGCCCGGGCGCCCGAACGTCGGAACAGGGTGGGAGAAGCGGTGGCGGACGTCGACGAGCCGAGGTGGGCCGCACTGCGCGGGAAGCCGCTCCTGGCCACGGGTGTCGGTGTGGCCGTCCTCGCGCTGGCCGGTGGTGCCGCGCTCGCCGCAAGCGGCGGACACGGCACCACGACCGCTGACCCCGGGCACACGGTCGCGGCCGGTCCCGCGCAGCCCGCAGCAGGCCCGAGCCCGGGTGCCGCCGCCATGGCACCTGTCCTGTCCGCCCCGCCCAGCCCGCAACAGACCCCGCCTCCCCCGAATACCCCAGCCCCGAGCGCCCCGGCCGCCGGTACCCCGGAGAGCCCGACCGCGCCCAGCGCCCGGCCGAAGCCGTCGGCGGCCCCGCACCGGAGCGCCGCCGCGTCGGCGCCCGGCACCACGCGTCTGACGCCCCGGCAGGCCGCCCAACTGCCGAACCCCGGCCCGCGTCCGTCCTTCGTCGTGCCCACCGTCGACCCGACCAGCTGCCCGCCGGGCCAGGTGCTCCTGCACGAGCTCAACGGCAGCGCGAGCTGTGCCACCGTGGTCACGCTCGCGCCGATCCCCCGGCCGACCGCGACGGGCTAGAGCAGGCCGGCCGCCGCCGCGGCCCGCTCGCTAGTGGAAGGCGACCTCCGGGTTCTGCGCCGTCGGCCCGTCCAGCAGCGGCTGCGGGATTCCCTTCAGCTGGAGGTCGAAGAAGGCCGCGACGTACTCGCGGGTCAGCTGGATGCCGCGCTCGGCCGGCAGCGTGTTGCCGGGCGGGTTCGGGTAGCCGAAGTCGTTCAGCAGCAACTGGTCGTCGGTGAAGGTCTCGTGGTCCGAGCCGGCGAAGGTCAGCCAGCGCTTCCAGCCGTCCAGCTTGGCCCAGGCGTCCGTCCAGGTCGGGTCCTCCGCCCCACCGGGCAGCGGGTGGTTGATCATCAGGAACGGCTTGCCGCCGAGCCCGTCGGCGGGGACGGGGTAGAACATCGTGCCGTCCAGGTTGACCCCCGCCCGGATCCGGGCGTCCGTGGCCAGGGCGGGCACGGCCGTCGCCCCGCCGAGCGACTGGCCCGCCACGCCGATCCGCTGCTCGTCGATCATCCGGGAGTACTGCCAGGCGGGGTGCGGGTGGGCGGTCAGCTGGTCGACGACGAAGGACAGGTCGGTCGCCCGGCTCGTCTCGATGCCCGGCAGGCCGACGGGCGGCGGGGCGTCGCAGATGGCGCAGGTGAGGGTCTGCCCGTCGGGGAAGGTGGTGCCGGTGTTCTCGTAGGTGTGGTCGACGAGCGCGACGACGTACCCGCGGCTGGCCAGGTCCTCGGCCAGGCTGGTCAGTGAGGCGCGGGGCATGGTGAACCCGGGGGAGAGCAGCACCAGCGGGAAGCGCCCCGGCTGCGGGCGGGCGTCGGTCCGCGACCAGTCGCCGACGCCGGCGAGCGCGTCGGTGGGGATGCTGTTGCCCGGCAGCTTGGCGTCCAGCAGCAGCCGGGCCGCCTCGGGCGTCATGTACGGGGCCGGGCCGCCGGTGTCCGGCTTGGCGGGGTAGTACATCGAGACCATCAGCTGGCGGGGCCCGGCGGACGGGACCCACGGGTCGGGCCGGTCCTGGTCCACCAGGTGCAGGACGTCCCGGCCGACGGCGTACGGGCCGGTCGGGCGCGGCAGCACGGCGTGGGCGCCGGCCGTCCCGGCGGCGGTGGCGGCGGAGGTGGCGGCGGGCGCGGCCGGAGCGGCGGCGAACGCGGTGCTGGAGGTGGCGATGGAGAGCGGCAGGGCGAGCAACAGCCCCGCCGCCGCGACAGTGCGGCGAATTCCGTTCATGTGACGACCATAGGTTCGTGGTACGGGAGTTGACGTCAGCTCAGGGAACGATCGGGTCGGCCCGGAGGATGACGCGAACCGCCGTCGCCGTATGCCCGCGGGGGTACTCCGGGAGGCCGGCCGAGGGTGCCGCCGAAGCTCACCAGGCCCGTCTACCGCCCTGGTTGGAGATCGGCCGTCAACCCGCGGGTGGACGACGCGGCGCGCCCGCCGCGCGAAGCTACTGGCCATCGGAGCGACTCGATCACAGAGGGGAAGGCCAGCCATGACCAAGGGGAAGGGCAGGAGCGCCGCCACCGTCGCCGCGCTCGGCGTCGCGGCCAGTCTGATCGCCTTCGGGCCGGCGACCAGCGCGCAGGCGGCCGGCGGCGGGGGCGAGATCCTGATCGGCAGCACGGGCAAGTGCCTGGACAACTGGCGCAGCCACAACGCCGACGGGAACACGATCGACCAGTACAAGTGCAACGGCAGCGCGGCCCAGAAGTGGAGCATCGACTACTACGAGAGCAACGGCGGCCTGTACTACTACCGCATCCGCAACGTCGCCACCAACAAGTGCCTCAACGTCCAGGGGCAGAGCCAGAACGCGGGCGCGAAGATCGTGCTGTGGGACTGCAACGGCCAGTCGGACGAGCGGTTCAACCCCAGCGAGATCGGCAGCGGCTACTACCTGTGGCGCAACCAGAACAGCGACAAGTGCCTGAACGTGGCCGGGAACAGCGGCAACGACGGCGCGTGGATCATCCAGTACTACTGCGATCCGAACGCCGCCGACGAGTGGTTCGGCTAGGGCGTGATCCGAGAGACACGCCCTTAGGTCCGCCGAGCACGGCGCAGGCTCCCGGCCCCGCCCGTCAGGACGGCTGGTTGAACGGCCGCCAGTGTCCCTCGGAGACGATCTCGACCTCGCCGTCGACCACCTTGATGGCGGTCTGGTCGTCGATGGCGTACGCCGGGCCCGTGATCTCGGTGGCGGCCCACCGCTCCGCCTCGGCCATGGTGTTCTCCGGGCAGTCCGGGTGGTCGAGGTGCGGGAAGATGGAGAAGTCGACGACTCCCAGCGTGCGGTCGTCACCGGTGGGCGACTTCCAGCCGACAAAGGCCTCCCCGATGCGGGGCGTCAGGACCATGCTCCCGGCGCTGAGTCCGACGTAGACCTTGTCGTGCAGCGACGGGAGGAGGTCGGCGAGTCCGGACTCCCGCATCCAGTGGCTCAGGTACAGCGCGTCCCCGCCGTTCACCAGCAGGACGTCCGTCTCCCGGACCCAGGAGACCCAGAGCTCCTTGTCGATGCTGGGCAGCGCGGTGAGCTCCAGCAGGCCCACCGACTTCCACCCCAGGCCGGTCATGGGGCTCGGGGCCCGGCCGCTGACGAACCGCCAGGGTCCGCCCGGGCCGCCGTACGGGCCGCCGTACCCGGCGGTGGGGATGCACAGTGCGGTGGCCTCGGCGATGGGCTTGCCGAGGAGTTCGACCAGGGCCGCGAGGATGCTGGCGTTCTTGACACCGGAGTCGGTGAGGAGAAGCTTCATCGCACCACCGTAGAGCGGGGGTCTGACACCGGCACCGCCCCGAGGTCGACCGCGAACCGGTCGCCGACCCGGACGGTGCCCGGGTGGGCGACCGTGGCCAGGGCGTCCAGGCGCATGTCGTGGGCGTGGGCGAGGACTTGGAGGATCCTGGGGGAGTGGGGGAGGTCCTGCTGGGCCTCGTTGGCCATCGCGCACCGATCGCTGGAGCGCTCGACGGTGAGCCGCACGGCGTCGCCGATCCGGGCGGCGGCGCCGATCCAACTGTCCTCGACGAAGGGCGGCGTGCCCGGGGGCGTGCGGATCAGCAGGTTCGGGCGGAAGCGGCGCTCGTCGACCGGGACGCCGGGGACGGCGGCGCGGACCCAGTCGAGGGTCGCCGTGGTCAGCAGGCTGAGCGGGAGCTGGTCGAAGTGCGAGACGGCCCCCTCGGCGGCCAACTCGACGTCGTCGCGGCCCAGGTAGCCGCGCAGGTAGGCGGTCGGGTCCGGGACGGGGACGCCGGCCGGGTCCAGCAGCTCCGGCGGCTCGGTGACCAGGCCGCCGGGGTAGCGGGAGCGCAGTCGCAGCAGGCCCGGCATCCGGCGGAACCGGCGGGTGGTCTTGCCGGAACCGATCCCGCCGGCGGCGTCGCGCACCGCGTGCAGGCGGTCGCCGGCGAGGCCGCGGCCGTCGACGGCGACGCGATCCAGCAGCTCGCCCCCGGTGGACTTGATGGGGTAGCGCCAGATCCGTTCGACCGTCATCCCGCCCGCGCCGCGCATGTCCGTGCCTCCCCCGTGACGCACCGCCGGTCGGTGCAGCGGAGAACCTAGCCGAAATCGCCGGTGGAACGGAAAGATCCTGCCCGGATCCGGGCAGGATCTCTCGTTTCTGATGTGTGTTCAGGAGATGTTCAGGGCGGTGTCGTCGATGACGAAGCTGGTCTGGGCGGCGCCGTCCTGGGTGCCGGTGAAGGTGAGGGTGACGCTCTGCCCGGCGTAGGCGGACAGGTCGAGGGTCTGCTGGGCGTAGCCGGTGTTCGCGTCGAGGTTGGACCAGGTCCGCAGGGTGGTGGAACCGGCCTGCAGGGTGAGGGTGTCGTGGGCGGTGCCGTCGGTCTGCTGGGTGTCGATGTGCAGCCAGAAGGAGAGCGAGGCCGTGCAGTTGGCGGGGATCGTGACGGTCTGGGCGAGGGTGTCGGTGTGGGCGCTGCCGTAACCGTCCAGCCAGGCGTCGTAGTTGCCGGAGTGGGCGGGCTCGCTGTTCAGGTCGCCGTTGACCACGCCGCTGGTGCTGCTCCAGGGCGCGGCGGAGCCGGTCTCGAAGCCGGGGTTGCCGAGCAGCTGGGCGGGCGTGCAACCGCCGCCGCCGGCCGGGTTGACGGTCCAGGAGAACGTGGCGGTGCTGCTCGGGCCGGTGGAGTCGGTGGCGGTGACGGTGACGCTGGAGGTGCCGGCGGCGGTCGGGGTGCCGGTGATCAGGCCGCTCTGGGAGATCGAGAGTCCGGCCGGCAGGCCGGAGGCGCTCCAGCCGAGCGTGCCGCCGGCGGTGTCGGAGGCCCGCAACTGCAGCGAGGCGGCGGCGCCGACGGTGCCGGTCTGGTTGCCGGGGGCGGTGACCGAGACGCTGCCGGTGGTGCCCCCGCCGTTCCACACGTCGGTGATCGGGGTGGCCTGGGCGGCGGCGCCCGCGTAGGACAGGCCGTACATGTCCTCGATGGTGCGCAGCACGCTGAAGTGGTCGATCGCCTCGCCGTAGTTGCCGGGCTTGACCGGCTGGCCGTCGAAGAAGGTGGCGATCTGGTTGCCGGCCGTGCCGTCGTTCTCGTCGAAGGTGGTGATCAGCAGGCTGTTGTGGGTCTTGGCCCACTGGACGTAGCCGTCCAGGTTGTTCTTCAGCCAGGTGTCACCGGTGGCGATCGAGCAGTCGTGGATGTCGTCGCACAGGTTCGGGATCACCCAGGAGACGGTGGGCAGTTGGGAGTAGTCGGTGGGGAAGGCGCTGAACGGCTTGCTGTCCGAGGCCGGGACGTTGGTGAAGTTCACCCACGGCACGTGCTTGCGCGCGTACTCGCCCGAGGTGCAGGTGCTCAGGTCCGTGGGCAGGTCCTCGGCGTAGCCGGTGAAGCTCAGGCCCTTGGCGGCCAGTTCGGCGGCCTCGTTGTCGGTGCTGAAGGTCTGCGGGCAGGAGTCGTCGGTCACGCCCTCGTCGGAGCCGGAGAACAGGTCCAGGTAGTTCGGCTGGCTGGGGTGCTCGATCGCCGAGGAGTCGGTGAAGTTCGCGCCGGTGTTGGCCAGTTGGTTGAAGTAGGGGGCCTGCGAGTTGCCGAGGATGGAGCTCTCCGAGGTGTTCTCGAACATCACCACCACGACGTGGTCGGGCCGGGGCAGGGCGGGGCCGGCGGCCGACGCGGGGGTGGCGGCGGCGACCGAGGTGCTGAGGCCGCAGAGTAGGCCGAGCACGGCGGCGGCGCCGGCGAGGCGGGGTACGCGCATGGAGTGTCCTTGGTGAGGGCGGGTGCGGGGGAGCGCGGTGCGGGGATTGACGGTGTACTGCCAGACCCCGTGTGTGCGGTCACCAGTGGGAGTGGTGGACGGGGTCGGCAGACATGGTGCGGGCTGCGCCCCCGCCCTGGGAAGCCGCCGGCGGGCCGTCCCCGCACGGTCCGGGCGGTCGCCGTCCGCGCCAGCTGGGAAAACGCTGGGAACCGCGGAAAATTCGATACCCGCCGGTAACCCAACTGCCGTGCACCGCCGCGCGGTTCCCGCCGCCCGCCCCGATCACGGACCGGACGGCGGGCGGTAGGGTGTGGCGCCATGACCGCCCTGCCCCCCACCGGCAGTGCCGACGAGGTCCTCGCGGCGGGCCCCTTCCACGCCGCGCTCAGCCGCGCGATCTGCGCCAAGGGACTCAGCCTGGACCGGATCCGCGACCGCCTGGCCGAGCTCGGACTGCCGGTCGCCGTCTCCACCCTGAGCAACTGGCAGCGCGGCGCGACCCGCCCGCACCGCCCGCGGAGCCTGGCCGCGGTGGCCCGGCTCGACGCGATCCTCGGCCTGCCGCCCGGCACCCTGCTCGGCCACCTCGGGGAGCCCGGCCCGCGCGGCCGCGCCAGGCCCGCCCCGATCGGCACCCCCAGACAGGCCGTCAGCCGACTGCGCGCCGGGCTGGACCAGTCGGACGACCCCGGCTTCGACGTGCTGGCCGTGCGGATCGACGCCGCGATCCGGGCCGACGGCCTGCGGCAGGAGATCCGCACCACCATCCGGGCCCGGCGGGCGGGCCTGGACCGACGGGTCGTCATGTGCCACACGCAGAGCGGTGCGATGGCGCGGATCACCGCCGGCCGCCACTGCACGGCAGGCCGCACGGCGGTGGACGAGGAGGCTTCGCTGGCCGCCGTCGAACTGCTCTTCCCGCCGCTCGGCAAGGGCGAGACCTACTGCCTGGAGCACCGCACCGAGACCGGGGCGGCCGACGACTACTGCGGCCACTGGCTGTTCAACGCCGGCGCCGCCTTCGAGGCCACCATCCGGTTCGCCCCGGAGGTGCCCGTCGCCCGGCTGCACCGGATCTGGCGCACCGACCGCAGCCGCCCGCACAAGGACCTCGGCCAACTGCGGCTGCTGGACAACCGGGTGGCGCACCTGCTGGTCGCCGACACGGCGCCGGGCTTCCACGGGGTGCGCTGGACCGGCTGACCGGCTGACGGATGCCCAGGTGGCCGGCTGACCGGCTGACCAGCCCCGGAGCGGATAGCAGCCGGGCCGCTCGCGCCGGAACCGCCGATCGACGGCCCGCCGACCAGCCGTTCGGCGGGTGTCGCACGCGCCCCGGCAGACGCCAGGCTTTGCCCAGCCTGCCGACCGGCCCCTGCACGGGCATCCGCGGTCGGCAGGGCCGGCGCGGCCCGCGGCCCCCGCCCACGACCCAGGAGCGTGCGTCGCGGGCCGCGCCGATCGACCTTGCTCCGGAGAGGAAGAACCCTGTGCGTTCCAAGCACGTCGGCCTGGTCCTGCTCGCCTCCGCCACCGCGGTGGCTGCCACCTCGGCCTTCCTGCCGACCGGCTCCGCCGCGCCGGCCGGCGCCGCGGCCCTGCGAATAGGCCCGCGCCCGGCCATCGCCGGCCACCTGCGCACGGTCGACGCGACGGCCCCGTCCTCGACCGCCGACTGCCAGGACCGCTACGGCAGCGACTGCTACGGCCCCGCCCAGTACCGCGCCGCCTACGACCTGCAGCCGCTCTACGACCAGGGCATCGACGGCAGCGGCCGCACGATCGTGATCGTCGACTCCTTCGGCTCGCCGACCGTCCAGCACGACCTGGAGGTCTTCGACCGCCAGTACGGCCTGCCGGACACCCAGGTCGAGGTGGTCAAGTGGGGCGACGTGCCGACCTTCGACCCCAAGGTCAAGGACCAGGTCGAGTGGGCCGGCGAGACCACCCTGGACGTCGAGTACGCCCACGCGGTGGCACCCGGCGCGCACCTGCTGCTGGTGGAGACCGGCACCTCGGAGGCCGAGGGCACGGCCGGCTTCCCCGAGATGATGGACGCCGTCAAGTCGCTGGCCGCGCAGGGCCGGGGCGACGTGGTCAGCTTCAGCCTGGGCGCCACCGAGGACAGCTTCGCCGAGGAGGCCGGCCGCCCCGGTGACTACCACCTGCTGAACGACCTGCGCTACGGCCTGCAGGCCGCCGACGCCCAGCAGACCACCGTGCTGGCCGCCGCCGGCGACGCCGGAGCCACCGACCGCAAGCTCGACGGCAAGACCTTCTTCCCGAACCCGCAGGTCGGTTGGCCGGCCTCCGACCCGCTGGTCACCGCGGTCGGCGGCACCCGGATGTACCTGGACGACGACGGCAACCGCCTGCAGCCCGACGAGGTGTGGAACGACGGGGACGGCGGCGCCACCGGCGGCGGCACCTCCCGGGTCTTCGCCCGCCCCTCCTACCAGGACGGCGTGGCCGGGGTGACCGGCGACCACCGTGGCCTGCCCGACATCAGCATGAGCGCCTCCCCCAAGGGCGGCGCCTGGATCTACGGCAGCTACGACCCGGCGCACACCGGCTGGGAGGTCACCGGCGGCACCAGCCAGGCCACGCCGATGATGGCCGGGATCACCGCGATGGCCGACCAGGCCGCCGGCACCCGGCTGGGCGCGCTGGGCCCGCGCCTCTACCAGCTGGCGCAGACCCAGGACGCCGACCACCCGCACGGGATCGTCGACGTGACCAGCGGCGACAACAGCGCCAACGGCGTCACCGGCTACCAGGCCGGCCCGGGCTACAACCTCGCCACCGGCTGGGGCACCCTCGACGGCTACCAGCTCGTCAAGTCGCTCAGCGGGCGCGACGACCTGTAGGCCCGCAGGACCGGTGCGCGGGACCCGACGCACCGTCAGGGACGGTGGGCATCCGACGCACCATCAGGCGCCGTGGGCGGCGACCAGGGAAGGCCGCCCACGGCGCCGCGCGCGCCGCCGCACCCGTGCGGCGGCGCGCGCGGCTGACGCTCCGTTGGATAGCCTGGGCCGGTGACCTTCGAAGGCTGGCAGGACGAGGCGCTGGAGTTCTACGAGCGCCTGGAGCACGACAACTCGAAGACCTTCTGGACCGAGCACCGGGAGGTCTACGAGCGGGCGGTGCGGGAGCCGATGGAGGCGCTGCTGGAGCAGCTGGAGCCGGAGTTCGGGCCGGGGAAGGTCTTCCGGCCCAACCGCGACGTCCGGTTCAGCGCGGACAAGACCCCGTACAAGACCCACATCGGCGCCCACCTGCGCACCGGCGGCTACATCCAGCTCTCCGCCGACGGGCTGGCCTGCGGCAACGGCATGTACCGGCTGGCCCCCGACCAGTTGGACCGCTATCGCCTCGCGGTGGCCGAGGACGTGACCGGCGCCGAGCTGGAGCGGGTGATCGCCCGGGTCGTCGCGGCCGGCCCCGAGGTCACCGGGCGCGACCCGCTGAAGACGGCCCCGCGCGGCTACTCCAAGGACCACGCGCGGATCGCGCTGCTGCGCAACAAGGGGCTGGTGGCGTGGCAGGAGTGGGAGCCGGCGGACTGGCTCGGCACCTCCGCGGCCTACCCCCGCATCACTGACTTCCTGCGCGCCTCCCAGCCGCTGAAGGACTGGCTGGACGGCCACGTCGGGCCCAGCGAGCTCCCGCCGCGCTGAACCGGGCCGCCGCGCTGAACCGAGCCGCTGCGCACTGCGTCCGCCGCCGGGTCCGCCCTGGTCAAGGGCTTCGTACTCGACCCGAATGTGTCGGGAAAGGGCCCTCGCTCGCGCGCCCGATCGAAAGCATAGACGATTCCACGGCCCCATTCCGAATGCATTCGATAAGTCAATGGTCTGAGGACACGAAAACGCAACGATCGAAGGATCTGAGCTTCGTTTGAGGTGTGCACCGAAACCGGGCGCATAGCCTCGGCTGGACGTGCACCGGCCCCGGTGACGACGCCTGCGGGCGTCGCCGCCGGGGCCCGCGCGTGACCCAGGACGAAAGGACTAGACGTTGAGTGCGCCCGAGCCCTCCCAGGCCTCGCATCACAACTACCGCCGAACGCTCGGCACCATCAGCCTGACCGCTGTCGGTCTCGGTTCGATCATCGGTTCCGGCTGGCTGTTCGGCGCCGAGCGCGCCGCCAAGCTCGCCGGACCGGCGGCGCTGCTCGCCTGGGTCATCGGTGCGGCGGTGGCCCTGGTCATCGCGCTCACCTACAGCGAACTCGGCTCGATGTTCCCCAAGGCCGGCGGCATGGTCCGCTACGGCCAGTACTCGCACGGCTCGCTGGCCGGCTACCTGGCGGCCTGGGCCAACTGGATCGCCATCGTCTCGGTGATCCCCGGTGAGGCCACCGCCTCCGTGCAGTACATGAGCTCCTGGAGCTTCGGCTGGGCGCACGGGCTGTACGACGGCGAGAAGCTGACCGGCAGCGGGGTCGCGCTCGCCAGCGTGCTGCTGGTGGTCTACTTCGTGCTCAACTGGTTCGCCATCACGCTCTTCGCGAAGACCAACACCGCGATCACGGTGTTCAAGGTGGTCGTCCCCACGCTGACCGCCGGCGCCCTGCTGCTCGCGCACTTCGACAGCCACAACCTGACCGCCCGCGGCGGCTTCGCCCCGCACGGCTGGAACGCGGTCTTCACCGCCGTCGCCACCTCCGGCATCGTCTGGGCCTACAACGGCTTCCAGTCCCCGCTGAACCTGGCGGCCGAGGCCAAGACCCCCGGCAAGTCGCTGCCCAAGGCCGTGATCAGCTCCATCCTGATCGCCCTGGTGATCTACCTGGCGCTGCAGACCGCCTTCCTCGGCGCGCTGCCGCACGACGCACTGGCGCACGGCTGGTCCGGGATCGGCTACAAGTCGCCGCTGGCCGACCTGGCCACCGCCTGGGGCCTCAACTGGCTGGCCCTGCTGCTCTACTCGGACGCCTTCATCTCGCCCAGCGGCACCGGCATGATCTACGCCGCGACCACCTCGCGCATGATCCACGGCGTCCAGGAGAACGGCCACCTGCCGACGATCTTCGGGCGGGTGGACCCCAAGACCGGCGTGCCGCGCCCGGCCCTGCTGCTCAACCTGTTCATCGCCTTCCTCTTCCTGGCCGTCTTCCGCGGCTGGGGCTCGCTGGCCTCGATCGTCTCGGTGGCCACCGTGATCTCCTACGTCACCGGCCCGGTCGCCGTGATGGCGCTGCGCCGGCTCGCCCCCGAACTGCCGCGCCCGGTGCGGCTGCGCGCCATGCCGGTGATCGCCCCGGTCGCCATGGTCTTCGGCTCGCTGGTGCTCTACTGGGCCCGCTGGCCGCTCACCGGCAAGGTGATCCTGCTGATGGCCGCCGGCCTGCCGATCTGGGCCTGGTACGAGCTGCGCAAGCCGTGGGAGGTGCTCAAGCCGCACCTGAAGGCCGGCGCCTGGATGATCGCCTACCTGCTGGTCATGGCCGGCGTCTCGTGGGCCGGCAGCAAGGCCTACGGGGGCCGCGGCTACCTGCCCGAGCCGCTGGACCTGGTGGTCGTGGCCCTGCTCGGCCTGGCCTTCTACTACTGGGGCGTGCGCAGCGCCTGGGCGAACCCCTCGCTGGCGCAGGTGACCGCGGAGCTGACCGCCGAGCGGGCGGCCGAGTCGGCCGAGCCGACCGAGGGCGCGGCGGTGCCTGCCTGACCCGTCGTCACGGCTCACCGGGCCCGCCACCGCGTTGCGCGGTGGCGGGCCCGGCCGCTGTCAGTACGGCGTGTCGAAACAGCCGCTCTGGGTCCAGGCCGAGGCCCCGAACTGGTTGGCCGCCCGCATCGCCACGCAGATGTGGTCGCCGGAGGCCGGACCGGTGATCACGTAGCTGGTCCCGCCGGACGAGTAGACGTTGCTCACCTTCGAGGTCTGGTTGTCGTACTGGATGTCGTAGCGGGTCGCGTTCGCCACCGTGTTCCAGGTCAGCGTCAGCGGCATCGAGGCGCAGTAGCCGAAGCACGCCTCGTTGTACCGCGCGTCGAACCCGGGCATGGCCGCCGGCGGGGAACCCTGCGGCGGGGCGGGGGTCGGCGCGCCACCGCCTGACGTACCGCCACCTGCGCCGCCTCCGCCGCTGGAGCCGCCGCTGGTGCCGCCGGAAGTACCGCCCGACGTGCCGCCGCCCGTGCCCGAGGAGCCCCCCGAGCTGCCGCCCCCGCCGGAACCGCCGCTCGTGCCCCCGCCCGAGGAGCCCGACCCGCCGCCGGTGCCGCGCGCGCCCCCGCCCGAGGTGCCGCCCGCGCTGCCGCCCCCGGAGCCGCTCGCCGGCTTCGACACGCCGCCGCCCCCGGCCGGAGCGGCCGAGGTCACCGGCGCGGCCGGCGCGCTGTTCGGCGGCGGTGCCGAGGACGGTGCCGCTGACGACGGCGGCGCCGACGACGGCGCGGCAGGCGCGGACGAGGGCGCGACGGCGGACGGCACCGCTCCCGCACCGGACGCGCTCCCGCTCGGCGCCGCCGACGCCGAGGCGCCCGACGGGCTCCCGCTCGGACCGCGCAGCCCCTGGGTGTTCGCCGGGGTGCGCCCGTCCAGTCCCAGCACCGCCGTCACCACCAGGCCGGCCACCACCACCGCCGCCAGCGCGATCAGCACCGGCCGGCGGCGCGACACGGCGCCGCCGCTCCCCGGCCCCGCCGGCACCGGCACCGTGACCGGCAGCGTCGGCGGATGGGCGAACCGCCGCAGGCTGGTCACCCCGCTCAGGTCGAGCGTCGCCTCGCCCAGGCCCAGCGCCTCGCCGAGCTCCTCGGTACCGATCCGCTCCTCGGGATCCTTCGCCAGGCAGCGCTGGACGGCGCCGAGCAACTCGGCCGGCACCGCCTCAAGGTCCGGCTCCTCGTACACGATCCGGAACCCGAAGCCGAAGGAGTCGGTCTGCCCGAACGGGTGCTGGCCGGTCGCCGCGAACGCGAGCACCAGCCCGAGCGCGAACACGTCGGCCTTCGGCCCGACCCGGCCGCGCCCCTGCAACTGCTCCGGCGCCATGAACTGCGGCGTGCCCAGCAGCACCCCGGTCTGGGTCAGGGTGGTCACCGCCGCGCCCCGCGCGACCCCGAAGTCGATCAGCCTGGGCCCGTCCGGACCCAGCAGGATGTTGCCGGGCTTCACGTCGCGGTGGACCAGCCCGGCCGCGTGGATCGCGGCCAGCGCCTCGGCCAGCCGCGCCCCCAAGGCCCGCACCGGCACCACGCCCAGCGGGCCGTGCTCGGCGATCACCGCGTGCAGCGAGGGGCCGGGCACGAACTCGGTCGCCAGCCAGGGCTGTTCTGCGTCGACGTCGTGGTCCACCACGGCGGCCACGTACGGGCCCGACACCGCCCGCGTCGCGGCCACCTCGCGGCGGAACCGGGCGAGGAAGTCGGCGTCGTGCGCCAGCTCCTCGTTGATCACCTTGACCGCGACCGAGACGCCGTCGCGCTGCCCCAGGTAGACCTTGCCCATCCCGCCCGAGCCGAGCACGGCGACCAGCTCGTACGGCCCGACCCGCCGGGGATCGCCGTCCTGGAGCGCCTTCACCGTTCCACCCCCGTCGGACCCGTTCCGGACCTCGAACGCCGGTCGCCCAGCACAGTCAGCATGTCTCTCTCAGCAACCCTCGACAACGGCACGGGCGCCCACGGCCCCGTCCCTTCGATCCGACCCGACATCCCGATCGTGGCCGCAGGTCTGACGGACCACCAGGCCAGCGCACCGGTCATTGCTGACCGGTCGCGTCCGCCCAGGTCAGCGGGGCGCCCTCGGGGTCCCGTGCGGTCCGTGCGTGTTCGGGAACGGTTGCGGTGGGTACGATCGACCCGCCAACGGGGGAGCCGCGCCAGCGGCCGACGGAACAGGGGTGCCGGAGATGATTCGGAAGCTGCAGATGGTCGCGCTGGACTGCGCCGACCCGGTACGGCTCGCGCAGTTCTACGCGGACCTGCTCGGCGGCCGGGTGGAGCCGGACCCGGACGAGCCGGGGTGGATCGAGGTGCACGGGTTCGAGGGCACGCCGCTGGCCTGCCAGCGGGTGGACGGCTACCAGCCGCCCGAGTGGCCCGGCCAGGGGCGCCCGCAGCAGCTCCACCTGGACTTCGACGTGGACGACCTCGACGGCGAGGAGGAGCGGGCGCTCGCGCTCGGCGCGACCCTGCTGGAGCGGACCGACCAGGTGCGCCCGGGCGCCAACTGGCGGGTCTACGCGGACCCGGCCGGCCATCCGTTCTGCCTCTGCGTGCACTGAGCGCGCCGGCACCGACGATCCGTGCCGAACCTTGATGATCCGTCACCCGGGCCGTCCGGGTGACGGACCGTCAGCGCTAATACCGGGCTACTCCACGACCCGGACGTGCTCCGCGTGCACGGAGCCGTCGGCGTCCGCGACGGGCAGGTAAGTGACCCTCAGGCCTTCGGTGAGGAACGGGAAGTCGTCGAGGGCCTCCTTCGCGACCCGCACCTCGCTGCCGTCGTCCGCGTCGATGTACCCGTAGCCCCTGGCCTGGTTGAACCACTTGACCACGCCGCTGGCCCGATCGCTCATGCCCGACTCCCTCCGGCGGTTCCCTGGCGGTGGGCGCCCGGTCCGGCGTGCTCGCGGACCGCCCACGAGAGGTCTTCGCCCGCCGGCGGCCCGTCAAACCCGGGCCGCGGTCATCCCGCCCGGCTCGGGGACTCCCGCTGCGGCGTGCCGAGTTCGGTCGCCGCCTGGACCGCCGCCATGGCCGCGAGCTCGTTGGGCACCCGGGTCCGGGCGCCCAGGCCGAAGAAGCCGCCCTCCTCGTTGGCGTCGGCCACGGCGGTGGCGATCTCCATCAGGAAGACCCGGAACCCGTCCACCTCGTCGGGCGCCACCCGGGCGACGATCCCGGTGGCCTCGCGGATCGTGCGCAGCGCCGGGTCCGCGTAGTCGGCGTACCTGGTGTCGGAGCGCAGCCCGGTCTCGAAGGTCGACGACGCCGCCAGCTCGCGGATGAAACGCCTGGGGTGGCTCACCCCGGCCTCCCGCAGCAGCTTGACCAGCACGAAGAGCTCCTCCGGATCGGCGACCCCCTCGGCCAGCGCGACCAGCACGCCCGCCGCCAGCAGGGAGCGGCCGAGAGTCGCCCACTCCTCGGGGGTGAAGTCCCGCTCCTGCGCCCCGCCGTCGCCCCCGCCGGTGCGCAGCACCTGGAAGCCGATCTCGGCCAGCACCGCCGGGATCCGCCGCACGGCCACCAGCTCCGCCGCCCGGGCCGAGTCCGGCAACTCCTCCCAGGGCACCAGGTAGCGGGGGAGGCCGGCCCGCTGGCCGGGCACCACCGACACCCCGCCCGCCCGGCCCTCGTACTCCAACCGGGCCAGCAGCAGCGCCTCCTGCTCGGTGAACGCGACCGGCGGCGCCGGCTCGGAGATCGGCACCATCAGGCAGCCGATCGCAGCCAGGTGCTCACCGATCCGCCGGGCCTGCTGGCGCCTGGCCTGCCGCAGCCGGGTGGGCAGTTCGGCCCAGGTGCGCAGCGGCAGGACCGCCCGGCCGGCCGTCCCCGCGCCGGCGCCGTCGCCGCTCTCCAGACCACCGCGGTAGATGGCCTGGGCCAGCTGCTCGGTGACCTGGGCGCTGGTGTAGTCGGCGAGGGTGTCGATCAGGCGGTCCTGCGCCACCATGCGGTCCTTCATCCGGCGGCACTCGTGCAGGATCGCCTCGGCGTCGAGCAGGGTCTGCTCCGAGCGGCGGTCGCCGGCCTGGCCCAGCACGTCCTGGCCGACCATGATCACGATCATGAAGATCAGCTGGGCCAGCGTGGACAGGAAGCTCATGAAGGCGAACGGGTACGGGTCGAAGCGCTGGACGCCCAGCTCCGCGAGGCCGATCCAGAGCAGCTGCGTCACGGCGGCGGCGTAGAACGCCCACATGCTGCCCAGCCGCCGGGTCAGCCAGGCGGCGATCCGTCCGTTGACCCCGGTCGCCTGGTCGAGCGCCTGCGGCGGCCGCTGCACCCGGTGCCGCTGGATCCACGGGTGCTGGCTGGTCTCCAGCAGGCTCACCCCGCGGCCGAGCGCCCGGTCGTGGCGGTCCAGGTGCGCCTGGAGGTCGGCGACCCGCTCGAAGATCGCCTCGGCGCTCTCGTAGGTCTGCACCGCCCGCTCGTCGGCCGCCATGCCGAGCACCCGCTGGCCGACCAGGATCGCCAGGCAGAGCACGAGTTGGACCACGTTGTCCAGGAACAGCAGGAACCCGAACGGGTAGGGGTCGATGCGGTGCAGCGGCCCCCAGGTGGCCAGCGCCATCCACCCGGCGAAGACCGCCAGCGCGACGTAGAGCGCGGGCATCGACCCCACCACCCTGGTCAGGGCGGCGGCGACGGCCCCGTTCAGCCCGACCCGCTCGTCCGCCATCCGCACCGGCTGCGGCGGCCGATCGGTCCCCATCCCGGCTGCACCCACGCGCGCTCCCCACGGTTCGTCTCCGGACTGCCCGCGCAGCCCCGGACATGATGACAGCAGGTGACCACCCGCTCCGATCTTTGACAACTCGTTAACACCGGTTTCGCGTCCGGTCAACGGGGCATCGGCTCAGCGAGAGGGCGTACGCCGGGAAGGGCGAAGGCGATGACGGGCTCCCGAACGCACCAGCACGAAACGCACCAGCACGAACGATCGTCCGAGCGGCGGACCGCCGGGGCCGGGCCCGCCGAGCACGCCGCGCCGCCCGCCCATGTGCCGCCCGCACACGCGCCGCTCGCGCCGCCCGCCTCGCGCTACGTGCGCGGCGGCTGGTCCGTCGTGCTGATCGCGCTGATCGTGCTCGCGGTCGTGGTGACGCTGGCCGTCACGGCCGTGCGACTGAGCACCTGACCGCCCACCCCGGACAGCGCTCGGCGGAGCGGCCCACTGGACCGCCCCGCCGTCACGTGACGAACCGTCAGCCGACCTTCCAGACGATCGGCGTGTCCATCGGGGCGCCGTAGGAGAGGAACTTCGGGGCCTGGCCGTTCGGCACCAGGTAGACGCCGCACTCGCGGTCGCCCTTGCCGTTCGCGGCGGGCGCCGTCGCCGGGGACTGGCACTGCGGGATGTGGTAGGTCGGCGAGCTGCTGTTGATGACGCCGCTGTCGTCGGCCGCCGTGTGCACCCAGATCCGCATGTCGTTGTAGCCGAAGTCCGGGACGGTGGCGCCGCTCTCGTTGGTGAACTCCACCGTGACGAAGTACGGGGTCTTGCCGGCCAGGTCGGACGGCTGGAAGTGCAGCGGCGCCACGTCGGCGGCGGTCGCCTTGGTGACCGAGACGGGCGTGATGGCCAGCTTGTGGCTGTCCTTGGAGTGGGCGGTGGCGCTCGCGCCGAGCGGGCTCTGGTAGGTGCCCGCGCCACCGGCACCGCCGTTGTCCGCGGGCGCGCTCGCGCTGGCGGCGGAGGACGGCGCGGCGCCGCCGGTGTGGCTCGCGCCCGCGCTCGGAGCCGCCGAGCTCGGGGCCGGGTTGGCGGTGCCGGGCGTCTCGTCGGGCCCGCAGGCGGTCAGCAGCAGCGCGATCGCGGCGGTGGGCAGGGCGGCGCGCAGGAACGTGGTGGTACGCAAAGGAAAATCCCCCGTGAAGTTCTGAAACTAGCGGAACAGACTCTAACGGAACCTCAGGAGCCCCATGTGACTCCCTGGTGACGGGAAGTGTGGTGATTCCGGCAGGATGGTGCGGTGACCACCTTTCTCCCGCACGCGCGCCCCACCAGGGGCTGAGGTGCTCCCGTACGTCCACCGGATCACCAAGTACGACCCCGCCGACCGCGACGAGCGCGGCGTCTACGTCGGCGCGCTGGACTCGACCAGCGACCACGGGCCCGTCGAGGCCGCCTACCTGGCGGCCGTGGCCGCGTTCGCCGAGGAGAGCGGGGCACGGCGGCTGGCCGTCCGCGAGCCGCAGGTCGCGCCGGGCTCCGTGCACTTCGGGCTGGAGCCTGCCGTCGCCGGCGGTGGGCTCGCCGGCCTGTTCCCGGCCGACCTCACCGGCTACCACGACGGCGCCTCGGTGACGCTGCCGGTGGCCCTGGAACTGGTGCGCGCGATGCTGCGCGACAACGGCGCCTGGTGCCGCCTGGAGGCCGAGGACGCCTTCGAGGTGCACGTCGGCTGGGACCAGTACGTCCACGTGGCCAGCGCCGTGCCCTGCGCGGCGGCCGTGGCGCGCGCCCGAGCGCTGGGGCTCTTCCCCGAGCCGGTGGACGCCACCGGCCACGAGCTGGAGCCCGACGAGGAGGCGGGCCGGCAGCGCCCGGCCGACGAGGAGTTCTGGGAGCGGGTGCGCTGGTGCGTGACGGAGCACCGGACGCTGCTCCTGGAGGAGTCGCACGTCGCCAACGCCTCGCGCTGGCACCGGCTCGCCGACCGCGCCGGGATCGCGGCGGTGCGGGCCCGGCTGGCCCCGCGGGCGCGGCTGGCGCTCTGGCCGGACCTGTCCGCCGACGTCGCCGCCGTGCTGGCCGGGCTCCCGGAGGAGGGCCTGCTCGAATTCGTCTGGGAGGACCTGGACGGCCGGATCACCAGCGCGGTCGCCGACGAGGACGGCTTCGCCGAGCTGGCCGACCGGATCCGCGACGCGCGGGCGGCGGCCGTGCTCCCGGTGTACGTCGACGAGCGCCGACCGCTGTTCACCGGCGTCCTGCCGGACGCCGACGGAGTGCTGCGGGCCCGCTGGCGGACCGACCCGTGCCCGGGCGACCGCGACTGGGCCTTCCTGAAGACCCTGCGGCGCGGGCAGCTGGTGACCGGCACGGTCAGCAGGGTCGCCGACTTCGGCGTCACCTTCGTCGACATCGGCGGCTTCACCGCGATGATCAACATCCCGGAGCTGTCCTGGCGCCCGTTCCGCGACCCCGGCGAGGTCGTGACGGTGGGTCAGCGGATCACGGCGAGGATCCTCGACGTCGACCTGGTCAGGGAACGGGTGCCGCTCTCGCTCAAGGCGGCCCGGCCGGACCCGTTGCGCGAGCTCGCCGAGCGGGTGGGCCAGGTGGTCACCGGGGAGGTGACCGGGCGGGTGCCGGCCGGCCTGCTGGTCCGGATCGAGGACCGGCCGGACGGCTTCACCGGGCTGCTGCCCGGCACGGACGGCGGCGTCGGCGTCGGCGTGGGCGGGGGAGTCGGCGTCGGGGACCGGTTGGCGGTGGAGCTCGTCGAGGTCGACCCCGAGGCGCGGCGGATCACGCTCGCGCCCGCCCGGCCGAGCACGGGCTGACGCTCCGTCAGGGGAGCTGCCGGGAGGGGGTCAGTCGTGGTCGTAGACGGTGACCTCGATGCCGCGGGCCACCAGCCGGTCGAGCAGCAGCGGTTCGACCCGCTCCCAGCGGCCGCCGGACAGCCCGCAGCCGATCCGCGGCAGGTGCACCGAGGCGCCCAGGTCGAGCACCGGGCCGGCCAGGCGCTCCAGGGCGGTCCCGATCGCCTCGTAGCGCACCGGCGCCCCGGTCGAGCGGCCGGTGCGGATGCCGCGCTGGCCGATCATGTTCGCCACCCAGAGCCGCTCGCGTACCTGGACCAGCTGGACGGCGCCGAGCCCGAAGTCGTTGCCGGCCCGCTCCCGGTGCCAGCGGCGGTAGGCGGCCTCCGGTTCCGGCCAGCGTTTCGACAGCGCGAGCACGAAGCCCTTGCCCCACCCGCCCAGGTCGTTGCAGACGTGGGCGATCACCTTGGGCCCCTTGGCCTGCGGGTCGGTGGCGTCCCCGCGCAGGTACCGGATCGATTGCTCCATGCCGGGACCCTAGGTCCTCGAACCGACATCCGGCACGGGCTTTCCCTGACGTCGGCGTCAAGGTCTACCGTCGAGCCCGAGCACGCGGTCAGGAGCGGTCAGGAGGAGCGGATGCGGATCGGTGAACTGGCGGAGCTGGCGGGGACGACCACCCGCACGCTGCGGTACTACGAGGCGCGCGGCCTGCTGACCGCGCGGCGCAGCGGCAACGGCTACCGCAGCTACGGCGAGGCCGAACTGCAGACGGTCCGGCAGATCCGGCTGTTGCAGGACTTCGGGTTCGAGCTGGAGGACACCCGCCCCTTCGTGGAGTGCCTGCAAGCCGGACATCCGGAGGGCGACGCCTGCCCTGCCTCGCTGGAGGTGTACCGGCGCAAGCTGGCCGAACTCGACACCTGCCTGGCCCGGTTGGGCGAGGTGCGCGAGCAGGTCGCGGGCCAGCTCGCCCGGGCCGAACTGACCGTGGCGAGCACCGCCGCCGAGCCGCGCTGCGAACTGAGCGCGGGCCCGGGCGACGGGCCGAGCGGCTCACTGACCGACGGACCGACCGACGAGTGGACGGAAGACGACGATGGCTGACGGCCTGACCCTGGTGACCGACGAGACCTTCGAGCGCGAGGTGCTGTCCAGCGACCTCCCGGTGCTGGTGGACTTCACCGCCGACTGGTGCCCGCCCTGCCGGATGATCGCACCGGTGCTCGCCGCGGTGGCCACCGAGCGCGCCGAGCAGCTGCGCGTGGTCACCCTCGACGTGGACCACAACCCGATCACCCAGAGCGCCTACGGCGTGCTGTCCATGCCGACCCTGATGCTCTTCCGGGGCGGCGAGCCGGTGGCCTCCATGGTCGGCGCCCGGCCGAAGGCGAGGCTGCTGCGGGAGTTGGACCAGGTGCTCTGACACTTGGGCGGTGCGCGGGGGTGAACGCTGCGGCCGGCGATCACGATTCGTGATCGCCGGCGGTGCGAATCGGGTCTGGGTCACCGGCCCGCCCTCCGGTTGACTCTGTCTCAGGCCGAACCGGCCGGGACGGACCAACCAGGAAGGCGGAACCGCTCATGACCAGCATCCAGCCCAAGGACGTCGTGCGCCGCTACTTCACCGCGCTCGCGGCCGGCGACCAGCAGACCGTCGTGGACTCCTGGGCCGAGGACGGCAGCTGCTGGTACGCCGGCGAGCTGCCGATCTCCGGCACCTGGCAGGGCCGCGACCAGGTGATCGACGGCTTCCTCGCCACCGCCTTCGCCCACCTCGACCCCGAGCGCGAGATCGGACTGCGCGTCACCAACCTGTTCGGCGAGGGCGAGCAGGTCTTCGTCGAGTGGGACTCCTGGGCCACCGGCCGCACCGGTCGGCCCTACCAGCAGAAGAACAGCGGCGTCTTCACCGTGCGCGAGGGCCGGATCACCAGCATGCGCGAGTACGCCGACACCCAGCACTGGCACGACGCGCTGGTGGCCGAGGTGCCCGCCGCGCAGCCGGCCGGCTGAGGCGGGATCGTCGCGCACCACGCGGGTGCCGCCCTGCCGCGCCGGGTCGACGCACGGCACGCACCGCACGCCCCGCGCGGCGCGCCTCAGGTCGTGCCGCCGGTCGCCGAGCGCAGCCGGCGCCAGGTGCGGCCGACGGAAGCGAGGCCCGCGCGCCCCGGACCGGCGTCCGTGCCCTGCCAGCTCCGGGCGGCCTCGGCGAACGTCCCGGCCGGCGTCCCGGCCGGCGTCGCGGCGGCTGGCGGCCGCACCTGGGCGGCGCGGGCAGCGCGCAGCAGCTCCGCCGTGCCGATGGTGCCGAGTTCGGTGCGGGCGTGGTCGAGCACGGCGGCGCAGGCCCCGGCGATCGCGGCCTCGCCGAGCGGGCGGGCCGGCAGCCGCAAGGACTCGGACAGCCGCTGCTCCAGGGCTGCGCGCAGGTCCTGCAACGAGATGTCACGGACCGTCAGCGACAGGTGGGCCGACAGGCCGGCCGCGCCCACCGCGCGGTGCGCGGAGCCGCGCGGCACGTAGAGCACGTCGCCCGCCTCCAGGACGCCGTGCAGCAGCCGCGCCGACCGCTCGTCGTCCGGGAGCTCGCCCGGCGACCAGTCGGCCACCGCCGGTGCGTCGTGGACGTACCAGGTCTTGCGCCCGGCGGCCTGGAGCACGAACACGTCGGCGTCGTCCCGGTGCACGGCCAGGCCCTGGCCGCCGGCGGGCGTGACGAAGAAGAACGCCTCCACCCGCCGGTCGAGCTCCCGCGACAGTCGCGCCACCAGGTCGGCGGTCGGGCGGTGCCACTGGTCCACGCAGCGCAGCAGCAGGGTCGCCCCGCCGCGCAGCAGCGCGAGGACCTTCGCCCGGTCGGCGAAGCCGTGGTGCGGCGTGCCGTTGACCACGCGGGAGGTGGTGTAGGCCTCGGGCGGGACGGTGACCTTGGTGGAGCGGACCATCTCCAGGTACGGGGTGCGCAGCAGCCCCGAGTCGAAGGCGGCGTCCAACTCGTCCAGGTCGAACGGCGGGGCGGGCGCCGCTGCGGTGAACAGTGCGGGCGCGCGTTGCCACTGGCGGTCGGTGAAGCCTTCGACGTCGCCGACCCAGCCGGCCAGCGTGGGCGAATCCATGGCGGGTCCCGTGGAGCGGGGGAGCGACGTGCTCGTGGCGCCGGTGCCGGTGTCCACGTCAGCCCCCGAGCCGGGCGTCGAACCGCACGGAGAGCAGGGAGCGCAGCGGCACCTGCCCGTCCTGCCCGGGGCGGTGGACGGCCAACCGGGCGTCGAGGGCGACGGTGAGCAGGCGTTCGGCCAGCGGCACCACCAGGTGCTTGGCCCAGCAGCGGGCCCCGTCGAAGCCGAACGGCATGAACGCGGGCGTCTTCTCCGGCTCGGCCACCCCCGACCAGCGCTCGGGCCGGAACTCCAACGGGCGCGACCAGTAGTCGGGATGGCGGTGCATCAGGAGCGGGAAGAGCGCGACGTTGTCGGCCGGGCCGATCAGCGGGTGCAGCTCGGTGTAGGCGGCGCCGCCCTTGCGGTAGAGCATCCACGCGGGCGGCAGCAGGCGCAGCGTCTCCCACAGGACCGGGGCGAGGTCGGCGGGGGCCTGCGCCCGTTCGCGCACCGGCCCCAGCAGCCAGAGCGCGTTGCCGGCCAGTGCGGCCACGCCGTCGCAGAGGGTGGCGGATGCCCGCCGGTACAGCGCGATGGCCTGCCGGCGCTCCTGGACGTCGCCGGCCTCGCGGATCTGCGCGGCGAGTGCGGTGCCCCCGCCCTCACCGCCCTCGCCGCCCGGTCCGGGCCAGCCGGCGACGGCCCGGTCGACGAGTCGGGAGAGCGTGTCGGAGCGGGTGACGCCGCGCTTGGAGAGCAGTGAGACCGGCAGCGGGTCGGCGGCGAAGAGCCACCGGCGCAGGTACGAGGTGGCCGTGTACGGCCAGGCTCCGGACAGCCCGCGCACCGGCGGTGGGGGAGTGCGGATGCCCGAGGTGACGTCCTGCCCCAGCGCCCGGATGGTCCGGGTCGCGCTCTCCTGGGAGACGTCGGCGCCGGCGGCGGGCTTGAAGACGGAGCGCTCCGTGGTCAGCACGGGCCGGGCCGCAACGATTTCGGCCATCAGGTCGCAGTCGGAGACGCCGATGGTGCCGGCGTCTATCCGGAATACCTTCGGCTCCCGGGCCAGCAACTCCTGAATTCGCGGAGCGAATACCACGGAATGGTCGTGCGCCACGGGCGGCGCGATTTTTTCCACGAGAATCCCGCCTCCGGATCCAGGAATGGTGGTGAAATGTCGTTCCGCGCGGCCGACCGGTCCCGCACCGGTCCGCGCTTGCCGCTGCGGCGGGGGAGGCGGCGCTCGGCGCCGCGTCCCCCGCCGTCCCGGGCACGTCAGATGACGTGCAGAACCCACGCGTGGTTGGCGAGGTCCTCGTCCTGCTTGAACTTCTTGATGATCGCCTTGACCAGCTTCATGGCCACTCCTTTTCCGGGAAAGCGGGGATGTCCGCACCCTCGTTGAATTCGGCATTCCGGTTGGGCGCCGAATGGCCATATTCAAGCCCAGTGCCGAGTTTCGGGGACAGTGGTCGTTCGGACATCGTGCGTGGTCCGACAGGGCATTGCGCGAAGTCGCGCGGGCAGTAGCGGAGAGGTGCGTGCGGGCGGTTGGAACGCCCTTCGGGGGAGTGTGGATTTACGTGATGGAACGTCAGTTCCCTTGTCCGTCACGGAAGTCCGGCGAGGTGGACGGTCCTGGCTGTTCGGCCATGGCCGCGCCGGACGTTGACTGGGTGTCAGAGTCGTTATAGCTTCTCACTATCGATTGAACGTGTCTCTCACTCGTCCGTGCACCCCGAACCGTCCGACCGGAGAGACCGACCGGAGAAGAGGCCCCCATGCCCGCGATCCGCACCGCCCTGCTCGCCCTCCCGCTGGCCGCCGCCCTGCTCGCCGGCGCCACCGCGCCCGCCGGCGCGGCCACCACCGCGCGCCCGGCCGCTCCGCTCACCTGCCGCGGCCAGGGCGTGGACCCGCACGCCGCGGTCCGCTACCGCGCCTCGACCGTGATCCACGCGCCGCTGCACACCGTCTGGGGCGTGCAGACCGACGTGGCGCACTGGCCCTCCTGGCAGCAGCCCGTCACCAGCGCGGTGCGCCTGGACCACGGCCCGCTCCGCCCGGGCTCGGCGTTCCGCTGGACCACCCCCGTCCCGCCCACGGCCGGCCTGCCCGCCACCACGCTGGTCATCACCTCGACGGTGCGTCAGCTCGCGCACGACTCCTGCATCCGCTGGACCGGCCCCGCCGACGGCGCCGGACTGCACATCGACGGCGTGCACGTGTGGAACTTCACCGAGGTGCCCGGCGGCGTCCTGGTCAGCACCGAGGAGACCCACACCGGTCCCCAGGTGGACGCCGACGTCCCCACCGCCACCGCGATCCTGAAGCAGGGCCTGGACGCCTGGCTGGCCGCGCTGCGCACCACCGCCGAGCAGCGCGCCCGGCACACCCCGCCCCGGCCGCCCCGCCGCTGACCCGCGGCGTAGGCCTGGTGCAACCACACGGCCCGGTCCGTCGTCCCCAGCTCATGATCGGCCGGACCGGCCGAACGGGGGGAAGCGGGCAGGTGATGGTCCATCAGCCGCGCGCCGCCCGTACCTGCCGAGCGGCGAAAGGCCCACCACCATGACCACACCCGCCAGCGACCCCACCGGCGGCAACCCCATCGGCGGCAGCCCCACCGAGCAGACCTCGGCGGACCGCACCGCCCGCCCGCTCGCCCGCCGACGCGTGCTGCGCCTCGGCGCCGGCGTGCTCGGCGGCGGCGCGCTGCTCGGGGCCGGCGCGGCGGGCGGGATGCTCGCCGGCTGGGTACCGGGCGGGGTACAGCTGAAGCGGGCGCTCGGGATGACCGGCACGGACGGCACGGTGCCGTCCGTGACACCGGGCCAGGTGCACGTCGAGCAGGTGCACTCGGCGGCGCGGAGCCGCGAGGTCACCATGGTCACCATGCTGCCGCCCGGCGCCGGCCCGAGCGCCGACCTGCCGGTCTGCGTCATGCTGCACGGCCGCGGCAACGACGCGCGGGGGATGGTGGCGCTCGGCACGCCGCAGTTCCTGGCCGCCGCGGTCGCCGACGGGGTGCCGCCGTTCGCCGTCGTCGCCCTGGACGGCGGCGACGCCGGCTACTGGCACCAGCACGCCCCGGGCGACGGCGACGACCCGCAGGCGATGCTCGCCCGGGAACTGCCCGGCTGGCTCCAGGCCCGCGGACTCGCCTCGCCGCGTGCGGCGCTCGGGATCTCGATGGGCGGCTCGGGCGCGCTGCAGTACGCCATCGGCCGCACCGGCGGCGGCCACGACCTGGACGCCGTCGCCCTGCTCAGCCCGGCCGTCTTCCGCACCTGGGCCGACGCCCGCACCACCGGGGGCTACGCCGGCCAGGCCGACTGGCAGGCCCACGAGCCGATGCTGCGCCTGGACGCGCTGCGGGTCGGCTCGCTGGGCGTGTGGTGCGGCCAGGAGGACCCGTTCTGTCCCGCCGCCCGCGACCTCGCCCGGCAGGCCCACGCCCGGCAGGCCCACTTCCCCGACGGGCTGCACACCGACGGCTTCTGGCGACGGGTCCTGCCCGACGCGATCGGCCTGCTCGGACACACCCTCGCGACCGCCTGACCGCACCCCCGCGATCGTCTGACTCACCGTCAGCTCACGGCGGAGGGGATCCGCTACGCTGTACGGCGATGATTATCGGGACGGCTACGCGCCGTGTGCGAATCGGTGACCGCACGGCGCTGTGGTGAGCGCGCCTCGGGCGCCCCCGTGGGACCGAGCACGGGCACGGCACACCCACCACGACACGACCGGAGAAACCATGACCACCCCGCTCACCACGACGACCCTCGACATCCCCACCCCGGACGGCAAGGCCGACGCCTTCGTCGCCTTCCCCGCCGACGGCGGGCCGCACCCGGCGGTGCTGCTCCACATGGACATCTTCGGGCTGCGGCCCGAGCTGGAGGCCAAGGCCCGCGAACTGGCCGCGCACGGCTACTACGTGCTGGTGCCCAACGTCTTCTACCGCGGCGGCGCCGCCCCGCTGGTCGAGCTGCCCGCCTACATCGACGGCGACAACCGCGGCGGGCTCGTCGAGCAGCTGATGCCGATCCTGCACGCCCACACCACCGACCGGGTGCTGACCGACGCCCAGGCCTACCTCGACTTCCTGGCCGCCTGCCCGGACGTCCGCACGGGCAAGGTCGGCGTGATCGGCTACTGCATGGGCGCCGTCCACGCGGTGCGCACCGCCGCCGCCCACCCCGACCGGGTGGGCGCCGTCGCCGGCTTCCACCCCGGCCGCCTGGTGACCGAGGCGCCCGACAGCCCGCACCGCCTGCTGGCCACCGTCACCGCCCCGGTCCACCTCGGCGCCGCCCCGGGCGACCTGTCGCCCGGGGCGCTGGAGGAGCTGCGCCAGGTGCTGGCCGCCGCCGGCGTGGCCGACCCCGTGGAGATCTACCCCGATACCTTCCACGGCTTCACCATGTCCGACACCAGCGCGTTCAGCGCCGACGCGCTGCGGCGCCACTGGGAGCGCCTGCTCCCGCTGCTGGAGACCGGCCTCGCCGCCTCCTGAGGCCGCTTCCTGACGCTGCCTCCTGACGTAGCGAAGGCAATGGCCCGCCCCGCCAGCCCCTGGCGGAGCGGGCCGCAGCGCCGGACGTATCCTGCGGGCTGTGACAGTGACGTACACCTTGGACGGCAGCCGGGTCGGCACGCTCGAAGACTTCTGGCGGCTCATCGGCGAAGCGGTCAACGGCCCCGGGGGCTACTTCGGCAGGAACCTCGACGCGTTCGCCGACTGCCTCAGCGGCGGCTTCGGGCAGCCCGACGACGGTGACTACGTGGTCGAGTGGCGCGACCACGAGACCTCCCGCGAACACCTCGGATACCCGGAGACCGTCCGCCAGTTGGAGCTGCGCCTCGCGCGCTGCCATCCCACGAACCGTCAGGCCGTCGGCGCCGACCTGGCCGCCGCCCGCGCGGGGCACGGGCCGACGGTCTTCGACTGGCTGGTCGAGATCTTCGAGCAGCGCGCCCCCGGCGTCCTGCGGCTGCGGTAGCCCGCCGACCGCTGACCGATCGCCCGCTGACCGATCGCCCGCCGACCGGTCGCCACCCGCCGCTCCCGCCGCCTAGCGGTGGCGCAGGTACGCCGCGGCGCGCTCGCGCAGGTGGTCGTGCAGGCCGCTGTAGGCGCGGGCGCGGCCCAGCAGGGTCTTCGGCAGTTTGGCGACCATCGTGTAGTTGGTGTCGCAGACGTTCGCGGCGGGCGCGAGCCCGGCCTGGCTGACCAGTTGGTAGGCGTCGAGCAGGTCCAGGTCGAGCAGTTCGGCGGTCCAGCCGACCAGGTCGTGCTGGCTGATCCGGAAGGCGTCCTCCAGCGGGCGGGCCGAGCCGGTGGTGATCAGGTGACCGTCGCTCTCCAGCCGGGGCCAGGCCGGGCCCCGGCCCTTGACCAGGTCGACGATCACCGTGGTGCGCATGGCCGCCTCGACGGCCGTGCCGCACACCTCGCCCTCGCCCTGGCGGGCGTGCCCGTCACCGAGGGCGAGCAGGCCGCCCTCGACGTTGACCCGGAAGTAGGCGGTGGTCCCGGCGCGCATCTCGGGGGTGTCCAGGTTGCCGCCGTGCGCACCGGGGGTGATCGAGGCCAGCACCTCGCCGCCGGCCGGGGCGACGCCGACGGTGCCGTGCATCGGATCGAGCGGCAGGTCCACCGTGAAGTCGCCGTGCCGGGCCCGGAACCGGCAGGTCCCGGCCGCGGTGTCCAACTCGTAGAGCCAGACCCGTTCCTCCAGCGGCGGGTGCAGCATCGCCGTGGTGTGGGTGGCGGTCAGGGCGCCGAAGTGCGGGAAGGTGCTGGACACGCCGTGGTCGCGGGCGGGAGTGATCTCCACGAAGTGCACCGCCAGGGTGTCGCCGGGTTCGGCGCCGAGCACCGCGATCGGCCCGGTCACCGGGTTGAGGTAGGGGAAGACGCAGACCTGGCTGGGCAGGTCCGTGACCCCGCGCACCGCGCCGCCGAAGCAGTCCTCGGTCGTCAACTCGACCACGGTGCCGGGCCGGACGGTCACCAGCGGCGCGCGCCCGCCGAACGTGTAGGCGAGGTCCTGCGGCTGCGGGGTCAGCCGGACGGTCTCGGGCAGGCTCACGAGGTCTCCTCATCGGTGGGGGTGGGGGCGGTGACGCCCCGCACGATGAACATATTGCCCGCGACCCGACCCCCGGACACGCCGCCGCGGCCGGCCGCCGTCCAGGGCAGCCGACCGCGGCGGAGGGGGTGTCAGTTCAGCGCGAAGTCGTCCGCGTTCACCGCGCCCTGGCCGTACCAGCCGTGCACGTAGACCGTGACGGTCCCGCTGCTGCCGGTGGTGAACGGCACCGTCACCTGGGTCCAGGTCGTGCTGTTGGACCAGGCGCTGGCCGTCGCGCCGCCCGAGACGCCCACGTAGGCGTACGGGCCCTGGACCCACGCCGTCAGCGTGTAGCTGTGGTTGGGGGAGAGGGTGACGGTCTGGTCGGTCTCGCCGGTGCTGCCCGCCGTGGGCGTCACCTGGAGCGCGTAGGAGCCGGAGTGGACCGGGCTGCCGACCACCGCGCCGGCGCCCGTCCACGGGCTCAGGTTGCCGGTCTCGAAGCCGGGGTTGGCGAGCAGGCCGCCGCCACCCGTCCCGCCACCGCCGCTGCCGGTGACCGTGAGCGTGTAGGTCGCGCTGTGGCTGCCGGAGCTCGCGGCGCCGGTCACGGTGATCGGGTAGGAGCCGGGCGCCACCGAGGAGCCGACCGTCGCCGTCAGCGTCGAGCCGGCACCGGAGTTGACCGAGGCCGGGCTGAACGAGACGCTCACGCCGGCGGGCGCACCGGAGGCGGAGAGGCTGACCGCCTCGGCACTCCCGGCCGTCACCGCGGTCGACACGGCCGCCGTGACCGAGCCGCCCTGGGCCACCGAGGCCGACCCCGGAGCGAGCGAGAGCGAGAAGTCGCTGCTCGTCGTCCCGCCACCGCCCCCGCCGCCGGTGCCCGCGTACGGGACGAACGCGTCGGTGAAGGCCAGGCTGGCCTGGCCGAGCTGGGTGCAGGTGGACAGCGAGTTGGCGGTACCGCTGCACGGCTGGTCACGGTTGACGGACCAGAAGGCGAGCCGGCCGACGCCGTGCTGGGCGGCGAAGCCCTCCACCGTCTGCGCGTCCGCCAGCGTGAAGGTCGAGCCGTCGTCGTTCTTGCCGATCATCGGGGTGATCCCGAGGTTGGCGTAGGTGTAACTGGGATCGACCGACTGCATCTGGGCCAGCGTGGCCTGGGCGGCGGAGACCGAGCCCTGGCCCATCTCGGTGCCGGTGCCCGTGTAGTAGTCCATCGTCATGATGTTGACCACGTCGATCTTGATGCCCGCGTTCTTCGCGGCGGTGAGGATGTTCACGCCGTCACCGGTGAGACCGTTCGCCAGCACCGGCAGCGTCATCGAGAACTGCAGACCGGGGTTGGTCGCCTTGAGGTCCTTCATCGCCTGCATCTGCCGCGCCACCGAGGCGGTGTCCGCGACGGCGGCACCCTCGACGTCGAAGTCCAGCTGGGTGACGCCGTAGTCGTTGATCAGGGCCTGGTAGCCGGCGTCGATGCTGCTCTGCGTCGTACAGGTCCACGCGAGCGGCTCACCGGACGCACCGCCGGAGGAGATGATCAGCGAGGCCCCCTCGGACTTCGCCTTGGCGATCAGCGGATCGGTGAACGAGTCGGCCCCGATCGGGAGGGTGTCCCCCCAGATCTGGTTGCAGCCCGACCCGAGCACGAACGCCGCGGTGTAGGCCTTGAGCCCGTGCGCCGTGATCGCGGTGTCGAGCAGCCCCTCCTGACCGTTCGACATGTCGACGTAGGGCGCCACGGAGTAGACGCTGCTGCCTACTGCACTGCTGCTGACTGCACTACCGCCGGCGGCCGCGCTGCTGGTGGGGGCCAGGGCGACCATCGAGCCGGCCGTGGCCAGCGCGACAGCGCTGACGGAGGCGGCGATTCTTGCCGTACGCATGACAGTGGTACCCCTTTCGGGCACGCCCGTCGGGCGTTGTGGGGGTGGGGTGGGGGAAGGAAACGCGGGCGGAACCCTCGTTGGTACATACCAAACCGCCTGTCCCACGCGGCGTCAAGAGGACTAGACAACCCACCTTTCGCGCCCTGCCCGGGGATGCTCGTGCTCGGTGCGGTGGTGTGCCGACGAACGGGTTTGACGGCATGTCAGCGCGTATGAGTGGGTGTGAGCGGGTGTCAGCGGCGCCGGGCCGCGGCCGGCTCGATCCGCAGGACGGCCTCGATCGCGTAGTGGTCCGAGAGGTACGCCTCGGTCCCGTCCGCCAGCGCCACCGCCTCGCGCAGCACCAGCCGGGCGGTGCCGTCGACCCTCACCCCGGCCGGCGCGCGCAACAGCACCTGGTCCAGGGCGGGCGGGTTCGGCCACCGCCGGGTGGGCCGGTAGGTCGGCTCACGGTCCCCGGCCAGCAGGTCGCGCAGTCCCGTGGCGGCGGTGAAGCGCTGGTAGGTCGAGCTGTCGCGCGGGACGTTGAAGTCCCCGGCGACCACGAGCAGCGCGCTCGGGTCGGTCGCCCGCACGAGCTCTTCGAGCCGGGCGAGTTCGCGCGCCTGGACCTGGGTGTAGCGGTTGCCGGGCGACCAGTCGTCGTCCCGGTTCGACGACAGGTGGGTGTTCACCACCACCAGCCGCTGCCCCGCCACGCGGTACTCGGTCGCCAGCGCACCCTTGAGCATGATCCACTCACTGCGCAGCGGCCGGGCAGGCCGGAACGGTGTGAAGTGCTGGCGCTGCGGCGGCGTCCGGGACAGCGTCACCAGCCCGCCCCGCACCAGCGGATAGGCCCGCGCACGTGCCGCGTACCCGTAGGAGTGCGCGACAGCGCGCAGCGCCGCCAGGTTCCGCGGCGACATCAACTCCTGCAGGCAGACCAGGTCGTAGTCGGACCGCTCCAGGACCGCACCGAGCGCGCGCAGCCGCTCCCGGGCCCGGCCGCGGAAGAGGGTGTTGAAGGTCAGCAGCCGGATCGTCGTCATCGTCGTCCCTCCCCGCCGGTCGCCCGGGCCGACCGGAGCATATCCCGGTGCGGTTCGGGCTCGGTTAGCCTTCTCCCTCGTGGATGATCACTCGGAGCCTTCGACCGTTCGCGTCTTCGTGGCGTTGGCCCCACCCGATGACGCGAAGGACGAACTGGCCCGGTTCCTGCGCCCCGTCTACGCGCAGTGCCCCCAACTGCGGTGGAACCGGATCGAGGACTGGCACATCACGCTGGCCTTCCTCGGCGAAGTGCCCGTCGAGGTGGTGCCGTCGCTGCGGTCGGCGCTGGGCGACTGGACGGCGTCGCGCCACGCGGTGCGCCTGGGCCTGCACGGCGCCGGCCATTTCGATCAGCGGCTGTTGTGGAGCGGGATCGGCGGAGACCTTGAAGGGCTGCACCTGCTCGCCGAGGGAGTCCGGGAACGGGTCGAGTCCTGCGGCGTCGGTTTCCGGGACCGCCCGCTGAGCCCCCATCTGACACTGGCACGGTCCCGTCGTGACGATCCGTCCAGCGTGCCGAAGGCTGCGGAGGGGCTGGCCGGCTTCGTGGGCCGGCCGTGGGTGGCCGAGCGCCTGCACCTGGTCGGCAGCAACTTCGGCCGGGGGCCCGGGCCGATCCGCTACCGCGACATCGAGGCATGGCGGTTCGGCGCCGGAGTCCGAGGCGATCGGGGTGGTGCCTGGTGAGTTCCGTCCTGCTCGAACTCACCAGGCACCTTGTGTGGCCGCGTTGGTGGCTGTGCGATCAGTACATGATCGTGCAGCCCGCGTAGCTGCCGCTGGGCTGGGCGGTGGCCAGGTTGATGTCCATCTCGCTGACGCAGACGTACTTGTAGGTGCCGTTGTCGTCCGCCCAGTCGCCCTGGACGCTGGTGCCGTTGGTGGCGGTGACCACGGGCCCGGTGGCACCGGCCTGGTAGGTGTAGAGCTGAGCGGTGCAGGTAACGGCGGTGCCGGCGACGTCGTCGGCGCTGACGGCGAGCTGGACCTGACGGTTCGGCATCGAGACGGTGTTCATCTGGCCGTGACAGTGGTTCAGGTTCGCGACGCTGTACACGGTGCCGCCGTCCTGCGCGCTGGCGGTGGTGGCGCTGAGCGCGCCGATCGAGCAGGCGGCGAGGAGAACGGCGGCGGCGTGCTTGATGATGCGGTTCATGATGTGCCCTCCAAGGACATGACTGGGTGAATGCGTGTAATCGAGTACGGGTACGGCCCGGGCGTCCGGCACGGCCGCGTAGTGCGGCGGAGCTTCGTCGTTGGATACTGGTGTTCTTCGCAAAAGGGATATATCGGGCGCGTGAGGGCGTGCTCCTTCAAGGTGCGTGTGTCGGAGGTGGGTTGGGCGAAGGCGATGGTGCTGTTGGCCCTGGTCGTGCTGGTCGGGCCGGTCGTTCTTGCTGCCTTCACTTCCATAGACGTGCGTGTCCGCCGGAGGTTGCAGGCGGGTTCGAAGAGGTTTCCACGCATCGCCGGCACCACCGACCGCTCGCCCGCCGGCCCTGCCATCAGAGGGGGCGTCAGCTCATCTGGTCTGCGCGACCAGTGTGGCCCGCCTCGCCTTCAACAGCACCGTCGCTGAGACCAGCACCGGCTCGTACCGCCTGTCCAATACCCAACATCCGGGTCCGAACCGAGCGCCAGGCATGCGCTCCCTGACGGTCAGCCGGGAGACGGTCAGCTTGAAGGACCTGCCGAGCCGTCGCGACGTCACGGCTACCCGGGTCGGCTGTGTGTGCCCGACCGGGCGGCCCTCGTAGGGGTGCCGCGTGGCGTCGGCTGCGGGATCGGACCGAGGCCGCCGTCCGGCCGTGTCTAAACGCGGTCGTGGGGTTCGGATCGGCCGGTAGCTGGTGCGATCTGGGCCTTGCTGGTCAGAAGTCGGGGTGAACGCGTAGCGCCGCCAGGGCGGCCGGCGCCTGGTCTGGCTTGAACGACCAGCCGGGCATGCCGCCCCAGGCGATCGACACCCGCAGGTACTCGACCAGGGTGATGCCGGATCGGCCGGTCACGCCGTGAATGACCGGGTCGGCCACGTACTGGGCCATCTCGATCTCGTGGGCGGCGCCGCTGATGTTGGCCTTGTGCAACTCGTCTGGGGCGAAGTCGAAGAAGAACCCGTCCTCGCCGACCTCGGGGTCATCCTCAACGGCGTCCTGGTAGTCGTCCCAGCTCTCCCGCAGGTGCTGCACAGTCGGAAGGACCAGCGGGTCAGGAAGGATCGGGGCGGCGCTGTACTGGCTTCTTGCGGAATAAAACTCGCTCAGCGCCGCGCAGTCCCCGGCGAACCACGCGCCGCCGACCTGACGGAAGCAGGCGTCGAGGGCCGGGGGCACGGAGCCGATCTCGGCATGAAGAAGATCGAGATCCCGCAGGTCCTCGGCCGTGGCGGGTTCCCGGACGGGCATGACAGGCACGAGTCCGAGGGCGGTCAGTTGCTCCGCGAGACGGTCCACATGGCGTGCCACCCGCTGCATCGTCGCGAACGCCACGCCTCGGCAGTCCTCGTCGAGCGCGTCTGGAACCGGGCCAAGACGGCGCAGGTCCGCCCAGACACCGTCATGGTCACCACTGATGTACCGCTGCGTAAAGGAAGTCACCGAGGCACCCTCCCCAACATCAGCATCCGCAGGCAAGTCCTGACCGCCTGCGGCATCCCCCCAGGTCAGTGCTTCGCGGCTCAACTCGTTCTGAAACGACCTCGAACTCGGTCCAGCTGGATGTGCGGACGCGCCACGAGGTGCGGGCCGTTGGTGGGGTTGGAACTGAACTGCATGGCTGGCCATTGTCACCGGCAGGCCGGGGCGGGCCTTTCGGGCCGGTTCGTTCAACAGGGACCGGTTGGCCAGCCCTGTGCCTTCCGGTCTGCGCGGGTGTGGCTTGGAGGATTGGTGTGCGGCTCGGTGACTCCGCGACAATGACGGTAGGTGGCACGGAGAGTGGGGGACTTGTGAGCGATCGGCGTGGCGGGCGGCACTGCTTCAAGGCGCCGGTCCGGTACCGGCGGATGGGCCGGCGGACGTTGGTGCTCTTTCCCCTCTCTGTCAGCCTTGGGTGAGACATCCCGCTTTGTCGGGTTAGCCTGAGAGGGCCCGAGTAGGAGTTTCACCCCTGATGACCAGCAGTAATCCGTCCGCCACTGACCCGGCTCCCCGGCCGAAGCGCCGCACGTTCAGCCCCGAGTACAAGCTGCGGATCGTCGCCGAGTACGACGCCGCGCCCGAGGGCGAGAAGGGTGCGGTCCTGCGCCGCGAGCGCCTGTACCACTCGCACGTCACCGAGTGGCGGGCCGCGCGCGACGCCGGGGCCCTGGAGAGGCTGGTCGACCACCGCACGAGCCCGGCCCGCCCGAAGAAGTCCGCCGCCGAGGCCGAGAACGAGAAGCTGCGCCGGCAGGTGGAACGGCTGGAGAAGGAACTCGCCCGGAACAAGGCCGCGCTGGAGGTCCTGGGAAAAGCGTCGGCGCTCTTGGAAATGATCTCCGAGAGCGCGGACTGACACACGCCGCCGACCCCGTCGTGGACGAGGCGTTCACCGCCGTCGAACACGAGTTGGGCACCACGGCCGCATGCCGGCTGACCGGCCGCTCCCGGGCCACCCACTACCGAAGACTGAAACCGCCGCCCGCGCGCCGGCCCCGATCTCCGCAGGTCCAGCCCTCCGCCCTGACGGCCGAAGAACGGCATGCGGTACTGGCCTTGATGAACAGCCCCGAGTACGCCGAGCTGCCGCCCGCGCAGATCTGGGCCCGCGAGCTGGACACCGGGCGCTACCACTGCTCGGTCTCCACGATGTACCGGATCCTGCGCGAGCGCGGGCAGTCGGGCGAGCGGCGCAGGCAGGCCACCCACCCGGCCAGGACGGTTCCCGAACTGGTCGCCACCGCGTCCTCGCAGGTGTGGTCGTGGGACATCACCAAGGCCGCCGGCCCCCGCAAGGGCATCTGGTATCACGCCTACGTCATCATCGACATCTTCAGCCGCTACATCGTCGGCCATACCGTCGAGCCGGTCGAATCGGCCGAACGGGCCGAGGAGTTGATCCGCGAGGCCATCGAGCGCAACGGCATCGTCCCCGAGACCGTGCACGCCGACCGCGGCACTTCCATGACCTCCAAGAAGGTCTCCCAGCTGCTGACCGACCTCGGCGTCACCAGGAGCCACTCGCGCCCCAAGGTCTCCAACGACAACCCTTACAGCGAGGCCCAGTTCAAGACCGTCAAGTACATGGCCGACTTCCCGCCGCGCTTCGATTCCCTGGCCCATGCACGTGAATGGTTCGACGCCTTCATCTCGTACTACAACCACGAGCACCGGCACTCGGGCATCGGCCTGCACACGCCCGCCAGCGTCCACTTCGGCACCGCCGAACAGGTCCGCGACCAGCGGGCCGTCACCCTCGCCGAGGCATACGCCCGGCATCCCGAACGCTTCGGACGCCGTCCCCGGCCGCCCGAGATACCGCAGACAGCATGGATCAACGACCCCAGCAAGCGCAGGGAACCCACACCACAAACCTCATAGCATCACGACCGTCTCACTGGACTTGAAATCTTCCGTTCCGACCACGCTGGCCTGTGCGCTGGCTCTCGTCATCACCGCGGACGCCAAGAGCCGCAATCCCGTGGTGACTGCGCTCTTCGCGGTCGCTCTGCTCGTTGCCTACGTCATCGCCGCTTCCTTTGTCGGTCCCTTCTGCGGCAGCACCACGGTGACCTCGGCGGGCCTGACCTTGAGGACCTTGCTGAGGACACGTGTGGTCACCTGGCCGCAGGTGCAGGCGTTCAGGGTCTCGTCCGACGTTGACCGCGGTATCGATCACTGCCTCGTCGAGGTCCGCCTGCACCGGGGGCGGGCGGTGGTCCTGCCGGGCATGGTCGCGTCGAGCGCCGATGACCCTGAGCTCCGCTCGCGCCTTGTGGAACTGCGGGCCGCGTGGGCCGCGGCCCGACCCGATGCGGCGATCGGATAGTCCCGGATCCCCTCAACCATCGCGCTGAGCGGTGCGGCAACGGCTGCATGGAGTCCGTCGAGTGGCGGGTCGTCAGGACGGTGCTGGGGGCCTGCGATGGGGGCGTCGCGTCGTGTGCGTCGCTGTTCGCGAGCCGGCTGGCGGGGCAGCCGCACGCTCGGGCCATGGCCGCCACGTTCGCTGAACTGCATCTGTAGCCTCCAGGGCGTCGGTCGGCATCGGGCTGCTGTGCCCCTTGCCGCTCACGGTCAGGCCCTCGCACGGCGTGCCGCCACTCGCCGACACCCGCGCGGCGTGGCTCGACAGGGCTATGGGCACGACACGGTGACTTCAAGTCAGGCTGTCCGCTGCACTGCCCCTGCAGTTCCACGGGGTGCGGGGTCAGCCCGGGATTCTGGTCATCATCGACCCGCACACGCTGTCCCATACCGCCGTCGCCGTCGCCGCCGGGACGTTCTGCGGGGCTGTGGCCCGGTGCGAGCAGCGGACCGAGCGTTGCTTCGCCGTTGAGGGAGCGCCGGTGAACACGATCCTGCGGTTGCTGAACTGCTGTCGGTGGTCGGGGCCTTCGGGATCGAGTGCCGCATCAGGCAACGTTGGCCCAGGTTCTCGGTGAGAGGATCATTGGCGAGCGCCGGGACTGGGCGGCCGTGGGTAAATCGGGACGGGGAGGAAACGAGGGTGACCGTTGGTGAGGCTTGGACCGGTGACGATCAAGATCACAACGATCGGTGCCATGCGCGCTGGCGAGCGTCGTTGAACCGCTCGACGACCCAAACCGAATACCGGGACGAGTGGTATGACGCCCAGTGCGGAGGATGCCGCTTCTGGATCGCGTTGAGCGGACGACTTGGCCAGGACTACGGGGTGTGCAGCAACCCCGGTTCGTCTTTCGATGGGCGAGTTCGGTTCGAGCACGACGGCTGTGAGAGCTTCGCCGGCCGCGCTGACGGATCCTTCGGGTAGTAGTCGGTCAGGCGGCGTTGGCTCTGGTCACGACCTTGCGAAGGCGGTCATCGGCGGTGCGCTTGTTCCGCCAGATGATGTATCGGTGGATCATGCTGCCCTGAGCCTTGTGGCCGGCGTGGTTGGTACCGTCTCGACGCCGAACCCAACATCGACCCCGCCGTGGTCAACGCCCTCGCCGGCTGTGAGTGGATCAAGAAGAGTCAGTCGATCTGCCCGATCGGCGACCAAGAGCATCGTCCGCTACGGCCGGGTCGACCTGCTCCGCGTCAACGGAGTCGGCTGGATGGAACTGGACCGCCGTGGCGCCGAGCTGCTCCTCCGGGTGCCCATCGAACGCGAGGAGAAGAACAGCGTCGCCATCGCCTCCAACGAGGCGTACCATCACCGCCTTTCGATATGTTCCTCTGGACTCGCGCCGGCGAGTCGCACGCGCGTGTGAGGGGGAGCCGTGCCTGGTGAGAGGCTTGACGCGGAGTGGGTCCGATCTTGGCGGGAGCAGGCCGATGCGGCGCTGACGAAGCTGATGGAGTCGTTCCTCGTGACACACGGCTTTCCGCCCGGTCGCAACGCCGTGCTGCTCGCGACCGACGGCAGCCACCAGGCGACGGGCGCGCTCGTCGACCTGACACCGATTCCCTCCGACCTGACCACGCTTTACTGGGTGATCAGTGAGGCTTCCCTGCCCGATGTCGACAGCGGGTACTTCATCCACGCACCCGCGACGGTGGTGGGTCATTTTCGCGAGTACGGCCCCGTGGTGATCGACAGCGAGTGGATCGCGCTGGTGTTCGCCAGTGATGGCGGGGGCCGCCTGTTCGCGATCGGGGACAGCGGGCAAGTCTGGAAGTCCACTACGGCTTCCTGGGTCGACGGCTTCGACGTCGTTGCGGCCAGCTTGCAGGCGTTCCTCGAACAGCTCGGCCAACGGATCGGGAACCAGCCCTGATTATCGGCCGACCCGCGCACCACACCAGCATGAGGATCGGAACATCATGAGTCGCGAACCGGACCCGGCCGTCCTCTACCCGGATGTGGCCGCCCACGGCAGCCTCGCCGCGGCACTCCAAGCCGAAGCCGCGGCCCAAGGCATGTCCCTTCCCCTGGCCGTCAGCTCGTCCGATCCACTGCGCCATTCCGCGATCACCAGTGTCGTACCGCATCGCCACTCGTCCTACGTCGGGGCGTGGCACCACGAGCGAAGCTGGACCTTCTGGGGCTCGTCCAACAACAGGCTCATGATCTGCGGCAGCACCAAGGACATGCGTGAGCTTCCCCAAGTGGTCCGAGGCTGGGTGGACGGGGCCAGCCTCGACGAGATCGGGAAGACCGCGACCTTCGACCTTCTGACCGGACGTTTCGAGGTGCCCGACAACAACCCCGCCGAGGTCATCGCCTCGGAGTGGCAGTGGCTGCTGAAGGACGCTGGTCGCGCCGACTGGCCGCAGTACCAGGCGCTCATCGAGTCCGCCCACGCCGAACCGAAGCTCCGCAGGCTCTACCCCTACACCAGCCACTGGGCTCTGGGGTTCGCCGAGAAGCCCGACGGTCCCTACTCCGCCCCGTCCTTCGTCTCGATCGGCTCACCCCGGGGAACCGGCGACTACACCATCAGAGAGTGGTGGAACGGCCCCGCCCTCCATCACGTCGCCACAGCCGCCGAAGCGATCGCCATCGCCGTTGACCGGATCCCTGCCGACCTGCTCCAGACGTTCTGATCACCCTGCGAGCTCGATTTTCGGTTGATCGTCACGCGCACCGCCGGGGTACCCGGGACCGTTGCCCACCCGAGTTCCCGGCAGAACCGGGGACTCGCGCGCCCGGCCCACAGACCGTCAGACCCGGCACCAGCTACAGCCGGGTGGACCAGATCGGGCACTCGGCCTGGTGCGTGGTGAGCATGACGACCGTGCCGCCGTCCGTCAGCTTCCGGGTGAGTACGGTCTCGCAGCAGCGGGGCGTGTGCGAGCGGTGGGGCTCGAAGTCGGTCGGGTCGTCCCAGCGGGCGTCGTCGTCCTGGGAGGCCGCCGGTTCCCGGTACGGAGTCCAGGTGTCCGCCCAGCGGGGCGTGTCCGTGAACGGTGCGGCCGACGAGCGGTCGGGCCGTCGGGACGGGCCGCCTCGGCGGGGCACCTGTTCGAGGGGGACCCCGAGGGCGCGGGCTCGTGCGTGCAGGCGGCGGCGGTTGCGGCGTTCGGACATGTGCACACCCTGCCTGGCCCAACCCCGTCTGCGCCAGTCGCGGTCCCCGCTGCCGGGTGCACGAGGCCCGCCGCACGCGCCGGGCAGCGCGGCCGATCACGCGGGGACGACGCCCTGGCCGCCGGCGCCGGTCACACCGACGATGCCCGATACCCGGGCTCAAGCCCGGGCGCGGCGCAGCAGGTAACCGCCGGACACGGCGGCGAGGACGCCCATGCAGGCGGTGAACACCAGGCCCGCGTGGGCGAGGCCGAGGGGTCCGCTGAGCAGGCCGACGCCGATGACCGGGATCGAGATGCCGAAGTAGGCGACCACGAAGAGCGCGGACAGGGCGCCGCCGCGGTGCTCGGCGGGAGCGGCGGCGGCGATCTCGCCCACCGCGCCGCGCAGGCCCAGGCCTTGGCCCGCGCCGCCCACGACGGCGCTGAGCACCAGCGGAGCCAGGGTGGCCGTGGCGAGTGAGACGGCGAGCAGGCCCAGGCCGCAGATCAGCACCAGGCAGCCCAGCGGGACGGCCCGGGCGGTGCCCAGGCGCGGGACCAGGAGCTGGCCCAGGGTCGAGGCGGAGAACGCGGCGAAGACGACGAGACCGACGATCGCGTGGTTGTGGATCCCCAGGTCCTTGGTGACGAACGTGGGGCTGACCGAGGTGAAGACGCCCAGCAGCGAGAACCCCGCGAAGGCGGCGACCGCCGCCGGCACGAACACCCCGCGCACCTCGGGCGCCAGCGTGGGCCGTCGTGGCCGGGCGCTGCGCAGCGGGCGTGCCGCGGGCACGGTCTCCGGTAGGAACCAGGTGACGGCGAACGACGCGGCGAGCAGGGCCAGGTGCACGACGTAGGGCAGCACCAGCGGACCGGGCGCGTACTGCGCGAGCACGCCCGACAGCAGCGGCCCGCAGCCGAGGCCGCCCATGTTGGCGGCGGTCGCGACGAAGCCGGCCCGGGCCCGGCGCCCGGGCGGGGCGAGTTCCAGGACGTACGCGGTGGCGGTACCGGTGAACAGGCCGGCCGACAGCCCGGACAGCAGGCGGCCCAGGAAGAGCAGCGGCAGCCCGCGCAGGCCCTGCTCGGCGAGGAAGGTGACCGCGCTCGCGGCCGCGAAGGCCAGCCCGCAGAGCAGGACGGGGCGGCGTCCGACGGTGTCGGAGGCGTTGCCGACCAGCAGCAGCACACCGATCACGCCGAAGGCGTAGATGGCGAACACGACCGTCACCGTCAGCTCGGAGAAGCCGATCTGGTCCTGGTAGAGGCCGTAGAGCGGGGTGGGCAGCGTGGTGCCGGCCATGCAGACGGCGAACGCGGCCGCGGCCGCGAGGTAGCCGGCCCGGCCCGCGGCCGGCTCACCCGTCGGACGATCCGTCATCCACCCACCCTAGAGGACCGGTTCGGGTGGACCCCGGCACGGCGGGGCCGGACACCCGAACGGCCCCGACCCGACCAGGTGACCGTCGCCGGCCCCGGCCCGACCACCCGGTCCGCCGCACCCGGCTCAGCGACGCGAGCCGTGCGCCCTCACACCGAACGGATGATGCAGCGCCCCATTCGACAAGTCCCCAGCCCCCTGAGCAGCGGCAGGCGCGTGAGCCGGTCACCTACGGACGAGGCCTTGGCCCGTCCCACGCGCTGAGCCGGCGTCACCGGCGCCGGGTCCCAAGCCAACTCCGCGGCCGGGCTGCGCGGCGAAGTCAGCCTGGCTGCCACAGCGGGCAGAACGAACACGGCGACGGGGGCGGCGACCAAGAACGGTCCCAGGAAGTCACCGGCCTGGAACGCGACCGCCAGACCCACCCCCTCCAGCACCAGGACGCCCGCCGCGGCCAGGCCCGCCAGCCAGCCCCGGCTCCCGGCGCGTGCCGGGCCGGGCCGCCGCGAGCCGGCGAGCACCAGCCCGGCCGCGAGCCCGGGCAACAGTCCGACGGCACCCCCGTACAGGGCGGCGAACGGGACCACCGCCAGCATCACCACCAACACCAGCGGATCCCCGCCCGACTGGATCAGCACCCACAGGCCCAACAGCACGGCGGTGGTGAGCCCACCGAAGGCCATGCCCAGAGCGGCGGTTGAAGCGACAACAGCTGGTCGCGAATACAAGATTCCCCCCAAGCAAGCGTCGAACAGCGCGGCTGCCCCCGGTCCGAGGGGTCGCGAGAACGACTCTAGACTCACTTTCGAACGCGTTCAATATTGCTGGCTCCCGCACACCTCCGATGAGCCGGAGCGACACCGTCCGTACTGCGGATCTTCGCCGGGGCAAATCTCGACACGGACCGGACGTAGCCCGCCCCGGGCACGGGCCCGCTACCTTCGGAGCAGGCGCACCCGCGAACGCGGCGCGCATCGACGCCGGCGAGAGGTGACACGGATGGCCGAGGACGCCCGCGAGCACGCCGACCAACTGCTGGCCGCGCTGCGCGTGCTGGGCATCGACTGGCAGCCGGACGCCGTCACCGACGCCTCGGTGCTGGCGGTCATGCTGGCCACCGCCCTGCTGGGCGCGGCCGAGGCGCACCTGGTCGACGCCGAGATCGACGCCTTCGAAGCGGGCGCCGACGTGGAGGCACTGCGCACCGCGTACGGGCCGGTGCGCGAGGAGGTCGTCCAGGCCGCGCTGCCCCCGGGAGTCGAAGCGGACCCGCAGCGGCTGCTCCTGACGGTCCGTTCGGCGATGCTGCTGGACGACCTCACCCGCGCGGCCGGCCCGGACGAACACCACCCCGACAGCCAGACCCTGGCCGCCGCCCGCGACGCCCAGGCCACCACCTCCGCCCTCCTCGCCCACCACTACGGCCCCAGCCTCGGCGAAGACCTCCCGCCCAGGCGCGCCTCACTGTCCCTGGCCGCCGCCCTGCTCCGCCAGCTGGCCACCCGCCTGGCGGACCTCGCCCGCACCGAAGCCGACACCGACTGAACCGAGACGGCGGCCCGATCCCACGGCCGACTCCTTGGACCGGATCAGGCGCTCGCCTCACTCCGTCCTGAACCCCGGACACGGGCACGGACGCTCTCCCCAGGTGCCGACCCAGTTGCCGCCACCGTCGTATCGGTCCGGGCCGTCGTAGTCGGTCTCGCCGCAGGCACCACGGGAGCCATGGCTGTACGCGCCGTGCCCACATGCGACACAGCCCGGCGGCCCCGACCCCTCCGCCCGCCCCGGCGGGAACGGCGACCCGGTCCGCCACACGGCCACGACCCCACCCACGCACAGGACCAGCACCACGATCCCGACCATGCCGACGATTCCGGACGCGCTCATCCAGGGCCCCCTCGTGCCGCCGTGTGGTCCACGCACGGGCGGGGGCCACGGTTCCCTGTAGGCCGCGAGTCGGGCTGATCAAGTATCAGACCACGCGCTCGCCCTGCCGGGGAGCCCAGCGCGGGGTGGGCTGGCTCACCGGCGGGCCCGGTCGCCGTCGCGGTCGTGCACAGCGGCGGCAACCCAAGCCACGGCTGGCACCGCGCAGATCTGCAGGGGCAGCTGAGGGCCTTGCCGCCACAACTCTGCCCATGCGCGGCACAGGTGGATCAGGGTCTGACGGCCCGTCCACCACTGCGAGGAGTGTCCGGAGGCTGTCCCCACGACGTACCTGACCCAACGGCACCACGCCGATTCCACGAGCAGCCCCCGCGCGCAGGACCGTCCCGAGCCGAGGCCTACTGCGGCGCTGGCGATTCAGCGGCGGCCTGCGGTGAGCGTTGGAGGCCAGACCTGCTGCAGGCTGGCGGGGGACGGCTTGGTTGGATGCCCGCATGACGGATTGGTCGCAGTTGAAGCACGCGTACGGCACCGCCGAGGACATCCCGGCCCTGTTCGAACGGATTGACACCGAGCCCAACGACGAGGCCTGGAGCGACCTGTGGTCACGGCTGTGCCATCAGGGAACCGTCTACCCGGCGAGCTTCGCTTCCCTCGCCCTGCTGGCCGACCTGGGGGCCGAGACGGGCAAGGACGGTGACAACGCCCTACTCCTTGCCGGAGCGATCGCCGCTGCTGCCGATGACGAGACCCGCGACCGGCACGGTGCGTCGATCGAGCGGCTGCGGACTCTGGCCCACGCTCGGATCCGCCGACCGGCGGAGCCCGCCCTCTACGTCCATCTGCTGCAGACCGCCATGGCGCTCGACGGTGTCCCCGTCTGGTCCTCGGCCCTGGAGGGCTTGGCCGACGGGAACGTCGAGGCGTTCTGCCCCGAATGCGAGATGGGGGTTTTCGTCTCCATCGGTGAGACCGGCTACTTCTCCGCCGTAGGCGACTGGGAGCCCGGCGACCCCCAAGGCTCACCGCTTCGCCCCGCCGCGCCGGCCGACCTGGAGGGGCCTGCGCGCCTGCTCCACGCCGCCGCCAGCGAGGCCGGCGCCGACACCGTCGCGCTCGCCCTCACCTACCTGTTCGGGGACGGAACGTGCGGCGAGTGCGGCGCCGAGTTCTCGATCGCCGGGCAAGTCGCCGAGCAGTACTGAGACGCCCCGTCGACCCGTTCCTCATCGAACAGCGCACCCGCCCAGAAGCGTCAGCGCCTGGACCGGCACCTGCCTCACATGCCGACAACCCATCCCGTGGCAGACCTACGACACGACCCAACAAAGCACCGCAACCTCCGCCGCCGACCTGGCCGACGCCCTGCAAGGCTTCGCCTGTCGAGATCCACGTCATGGAAGACGGCCTTTCCTCACGCCGCCGCCGGTGAACGCAACGGCGCTGGAGTACTAGTTGTATTCGAACCAGGTCAGGATGGCCTTCACCCGGCGGTTGTCCTCGCCGGAGGGCATGCCGAGTTTCAGGAAGACGTTCCCCACGTGTTTGGCCACGGCGGCGCCCGAGAGGAACAGCTCTGCCTCGATCTCCGCGTTGGAACGGCCTTCGGCCATGAGGGCGAGCACCTCCTGTTCGCGGGCCGTGAGGCGGGCGAGCGGGCCCCGGGGCGGGTCGGCGTGGGTGACGTGGCGAACGACCTCGGGGTCGATCACCACTCCGCCGCCGGAGACCGTCTCGACGGCCCGCAGGAAGTCCGCCACTCTGCCCACCTTCTCCTTGAGCAGGTAGCCGACCGCTCCTTCGGCGCCCGGGCCGTTCAGGAGTTCGCGCACGTACGGGCCAGTGACGTAGGCGGAGAGGACCAGTACCGGGAGGCCCTGGTGCCGCGACCGAATGTCGATCGCGGCCCGGAGTCCGTCGTCGGTGTTCCCGGGCGGCATGCGGACATCCGTGATCACCAGGTCGGGGGTGGCTCCGGCGGCGGCGAGGTCGTCGACGGCGGCGACCAGTTCGTCGGCGTCCTCGCATTCGCGGATCACGTCGTGGGCACTGGAAACCAGGATCTCCCGGATTCCGGCGCGTATCAGCAGACTGTCGTCCGCCAGGATGATTCTCACAATCGATTTCCCATCGCTTTTCCCTGTCGAATTCCGTCACCACGGGGGTTGGGCCGGGGCGGATGCCACGACCTGTGTTCCGCCGCCCGGCGGGCTGATGATTTCGAGGTTGCCACCGACGCTTCGCATCCGCTCACGCAGCCCGGAGAGCCCGGATCCGGTGCTGATCCGCGCGCCGCCGGCGCCGTCGTCGCCGACCAGGACGCGGACGCCGTTCTCGGTGCACAGCATCTCGATCCGGGCGCTCCCGACGCCCGCGTGCTTGGCGACGTTCGTCAGGGCCTCGGAGACCGTGAAGTACACGGCCGTGGCGATCGGCGAGGAGAGCCGGGCGTCGGTACCGGTGCTGGTCAGTTCGACCTGCAACGGTGATCTGGCCGCCAGTTCTCGGACGGCGGCGATGAGACCGAGGTCGCTCAGTTCGCTGGGGTGGATGTCGCGCACCGTCTCCCTCAGCCGTTCGAGCGCGCGCTCCGCCTGGGCCTGGGCCTGGCGGGCCAGCTGGACGATCCGTTCCTGGTCGGTGGCCGTCGCTGCGGCTTCCAGGATTCCCAGGCGCATGGCGAGGGCGACGAGTTCCTGCTGGGCGCCGTCGTGCAGGTCGCGCTCGATGCGCCGGCGCTCGTTCTCGAAGGCCGCAGTCAGCGAGGACCGGCTGGCGCGGAGTTCCTCCAGTTTCGCGAGCAGGTCGGGGTTCCGGCTCCCCGAAAAGGCCCGCAGGAGCAGGTCGCGGAGCAGGGAGATGCCGGCCAGCGCGCCCACGGTGACCGCACCGAGGGCGATTCCCGCGGGCACCGCCACCAAGGTTTCCCACAGGGCGGCCGGTGTGAACGGGCCGACTTTCGCGGCGATGCCGAAACCCCAGAAGATGGGGGAGAAAACCAGCGCCAGAGCGCCGACGAATCCGAAGAAGCCCACCAGCAGCGAGAGCACGGACAGGAGTGCGGCGGTGACGAACACGGGGAGGTCGGTCCGCCACACCGACCGTGTCCGCAGCCGACCGGCCACCCACTGCGGCCAGCTGCGGCCGGCGGGTCGCAGCGGCATCGTGCGGACTCCGCACCACTGCGCCCTGGAGCGGTCCAGTTCGGCCACCACCGGAACCGAGACCGGCGCAACGAGAACGGAAATCAGGAGAATCGGAAAGGCGGCCGCTGCGACGAATTCGGTCAGCAGCCTCCGGGCAACACGGATCTGCGCCATGATCAACATTTTCGCACAGTTCGGACCGGTCGGGCGGTAGATCCAGGTCTACCTCCAATAGCAGTGCAGGCACTCGTGCACTCCACTGCCCGGCCTTGCTTTCCTTGACTCATGACATTTTCCACGACCGCTCCCGTGCCGTGCATTCGTCTGCGCGGCCTTCGGACGGAATTCCCCATTCCCGGCCGCCGGGGCGAGACGACGCGCGTCCTGCACGACATCGACCTGGAGATTCCCGAGGGCCGGCTGACCGCCGTCGTCGGCCCCTCCGGTTCGGGCAAGTCGACGCTCCTGCTCTGCACGGCCGGGCTGGAGCCGGCGACCGCGGGGTCCGTCGAGATCCTCGGGACGGACGTCCGCTCACTCAGCCCCCGCAAGCAGGCCGCGTTCCGCAGCGAGAACATCGGCTTCGTCTTCCAGAAGTACAACCTCGTCAGCTCGCTGACGGTCGAGGACAACATCGCCCTGCCAGCGCGGCTCGCCGGCCGCCGGGTGCCCAGGGCGCGGGTCGAGGACGCCATGGCGCGGCTCGGCATCGCCAAGCACGCGCGGCGCCGCCCCGACCGCCTCTCCGGTGGCGAGCGCCAGCGCGTCGCGGTGGCCCGGGTGTTGGCGAACCAGCCGCGGATCGTCTTCGCCGACGAGCCGACGGGTGCGCTCGACCTCAAGTCGGGTCACGTGGTGCTCGACTGGCTGCAGGCACTTCCCGCGCAGGGGAGCACGGTGCTCATGGTCACCCACGACCCTCATGCGGCCGCGCGGGCCGACCAGGTCGTGGTGATGGGGTCCGGGCGGGTGCACGCCGTCATCCCCGGTGGCGACTCCCGCGCGGTGGGCGACGCCGTCCTCGCGGCGCAGTCGGCGGACGAAGCGGGCGGGGAGGCGTCGTGATCCGGCTCGTACTGTCGGACATCCGCCTGCAGGCGTCGATGTGGTGGTGGACGCTCCTGTGCGCCACGGTCGGCGCGGCGTGCTCGGCGGGCTCGGCCATCGCGATGTTCACCGCCGTCTCGGCGGCGCGGGCGGCGGGTGACGCACGGATGGTCTCCGCGTCGATCGCCCTCGGCGGCAACATCGTCTTCTTCACCGTGCTCGCCGCCGTGGGCATCGTCGCCTCCGCGGTCGGTCTGACGCTGACGACCCAGCGGCGCGAGCACGCCCTGTGGGTGATCCTCGGGATTCCGCGCCACCGGGTCAAGTCCGTCCTGCGGGCGGAGATGGTGGTGCTGGGCGCGGTGGCGGGCGCGCTGGCCGCACCGCTCGCCCTGCTGGTCGCGGGTGTCACCCTCGCGCAGTGGAAGGGGACGGGTCTCGAACTGCACGGGGCCGCGGTCGGGTTCCGGTTCTGGTACGTCGGCGTGAGCGTGCTGTTCGGACTGGTTCCGTGCCTGCTCGGGGGCTGGGGCGTCACCCGACGGGCCGCCAGGACGCCGGAGATGCGCGCCTTCCGGGACTGCTCCGATCCCCCGGCGCGGCCGGGCGTGGCCCGCAGTGGCCTCGCCCTGTGCCTGCTCGCCGGTGTGGTCGGGATGTGGGTCCCCGGTCTGGGCCTCGACCTCAAGGGCGGGCTCGCCCAGCGGACGGCCTTCGCGTTCGCCGGGAACCTCTTCCTCGTCTGCCTGTTGTTGCTGATGGGGCCGTGGGTGTTCACCCCGCTGATGAAGCTCTGGACGGCGCTGGTGCCCTCGCGCGGCGTCGCCTGGCACCTTGCCGTGCAGTCGTGCCGGGCCCGCGCGGCGCGGAGCGTCACCACGGTGCTGCCCTTCGCGCTCTCCCTGTCGTTCGTCGGCCTCTTCATGGTGATGGGCAAGGCCATGCCCGGAGGCAGCGCCGGGCTGGGCAACATCCTGGTCGTGCTGGGCTGGGTCTTCGTCGTCTCCTGGGTCGGGGGCCTCGCCGTGATCGCCCTCGTCGGGCGGGAGCGCGCCCGTGACTGCGCCGTCGTGACGGTGGCCGGTGCGCGGCCGGGCGTGGTCACCCGGTCGATGGTCTACGAGGGGGTGATCTACGCGGGGACGGCGATCGTCTTCGGCGCGCTGTTCCTCGCCGTGTCGAGTCTCACCATCGCCCTGGGCGCCCGGATCGACGTCGCCCGGGTCCTGGCGGGCCTGCCCTGGGCCACGCTCGGGGCGCTCGCCGCCGGGACGCTGGTCACCACCTGCCTCGCGCTGGTCCTGCAGGCGGCCCGGGTGTCGCGCACGGTCGCGGTCCGGGCGCTGCGCTCGTGAACCGGGGTGCGGGGATCCACACCACCGTGTTCGTCGACGAAGGAAGAATTCGAGGGAACCGACCACGCGCACGCTTCTCGCCCTCGGCGCAGCCGCGCCCCTCGGCAAGGGCGGGAAGTCCTAGCCGCCGCGCAGCAGCCAGGCCGGAAGCGCTCGATCGAGCGCGAAAGTCGAACAGGAAAGAACGAATGCCAAGCAACTCCCTCTCCGGAATCAAGACGCCTCGGGCACGGCGGCGCACAGCCCTGGCGCTCGCCGCTTCGATGACGGCTGCCGTGGCCATGACGGCGTGCTCCCACAACCCCAACTCCACGGACACCTCAGCCCCTCCGGCACCGGGTGCCACGCGGGTGAGCGCCGACCTGCAGAAGCTCATGAGTACCGCGCCGTGGTCGTCGGGCCGGTGGGGCCTGCAGGTCGCCGACCTGCAGACGGGGCAGGTCGTCCAATCCAAGGGCGCCGATTCCCAGTTCATGACCGGTTCGACGGCCAAGACCTTCGCGGTCGGTGCTGCGCTCGATGTCCTGGGCGACGACCATCGCTTCCGTACGCCCGTGGTGCACTCGGGTACGATCTCCGCCGACGGGCGGCTCTCCGGCGATCTCATCCTGGTCGGCAGCGGCGATCTGACGCTCGGTGGGCGGACCACCGCGTCAGGCGGACTGGACGTCCCCGACTTCGACCACTACGACGCCAACGCCGTACCCGGCATGGCGACCGTCACCGAAGAGGATCCGCTGGCGGGTGTCGACGAGCTGGCCCGACAGGTCGCGGCCAGTGGAGTCCGCCAGGTCGACGGCGACGTGGTGATCGACAACCGACTCTGGGATCCGGTGTCGATCGGCGGGGTGCCGGTCACTCCGACCATCGTCAACGACAACCTGATCGACGTGCTCATCATGCCGGGCGCGCCCGGCGAGCCGGCCAAGGTCGACTGGCGCCCGAAGACGGCCGCCTTCGGCGTCGACGCGCAGGTGACGACCACGCCCGCCGGAAGCAAGCCGGCGGTGACGACCGAAAGCGTGAGTCCTGGTCATATTCGGGTCCGAGGTTCCGTGCCCGCGGACGTGAAGGCCCCCTTCGTGACGACCTACCAGGTTCCCGACCCGGCGGCGTTCGCCCGCACCGTCCTCATCGAGGCACTCGCCAGAAACGGCGTCAGCGTATCCGCCCCCTCGTTGGGAGCGAACCCCGACAGCAGGCTTCCTCCGTCGACGGAAGTGAGCTCGCTGCCCGTATCGGCGACCTACACTTCTCCGCCCTTCAAGGAGTACGCAAAGCTGATCAACAAGGTCAGCCACAATCTCGGGGCGAACCTTCTGCCGCCGCTGATGGCAGCACACAACGGTCAACGAACCTACGCGGACGGCATGAAGATCGAGGAGGAGTTCCTCGCTCACTCGGGCGTGGACCCGAATTCAGTGAGCCTCGTCGATGCCCAGGGCCTCCCCGGCGACAAGGCGACGCCGACCGCCCAGGTGGCGCTGCTGCGGCACCTGGCACGACAGGACGACTTCGACGTCTTCTACGACTCCATGCCGAGCATGGGCGTCGACGGTTCGCTCGCCGACGTCATCGAGCGCACCGATCCCGCCGCAGGACACATCCGTGCGAAGACCGGCACCCTGGTCAGTTCCTACCAGGGCAAGCTGGCCCTCGGCACGAAGGCGCTCGCAGGCTACATCGATGCGAAGGACGGCCGCCGCTACGCCTTCGCGATCTACGTGAACGACATTCCGGTGCCCAGCGACTCCGTGAGCGATGCCATCGACCTCGCGCTCAAGGCGAACAAGCAACTGGGAGCGATGGCCGCCAGCATCTACGAGTCGCCCAAGGCGTGATGGGCAGCCCGAGCAGGTGATCGTTTCAGCAGCCGGAGACCAACGCCGTTGCGTGCACCGGCGGCGACGTGGTGCAAGCCCGTCCTCCATGACCTGGATCTCGGCCGAAAGGGCGTAGGACTGGGTGGTTCGCAGGTGTTCTCCTGCGTTCGGCCCGCGCCTGCTCGTCGGCTTCTTGCGGCTGTGGACCGCCGCCCGGCACGGAGCGGTCCGGGCGGTGGGCCTGGTCGCCACTCACCCCGGGCTGCTGGGTGCACCGGTGCCCAGGCCCTGGTGGAGGACAGCGGCTTGGCGCAGTGCGGTGCGGGCGGTGGTGTGGTCGCCGAGCAGTGTGGCGCAGTGGGCGAGGCCTTCCAGGGCGCGGGTCTCGTCCCTGGGGCTGTGGATCTGTTGGGCCAGGGCCAGGGCCTGCCGGTAGAGGTCGAGGGCTCGCGCCGGTCCGTCGGTGTCGGCGACCAGTGCGGCCAGGTCGGCGAGCAGCGTGGCCTCGCCGGGGCGGCTGCCGATCTGCCGGTAGATGGCCAGCGCCCGCCGGTACAGCTGGTCGGCGGCTGACAGGTCCTGGTCGGCGTGCCGCACCCGGCCCAGGCCGTGCAGGGAGTCGGCCTCGCTCTGCCGGCTGCCGATCCGTCGGCAGATGGCCAACGCGTCCTCGTAGAGTCCCACCGCCGCCGGGTGGTCGCCGGTCTCGTGCCGGGCCCGGGCCAGGCTCCACAGCACGGTCGCTTCGCCCTGACGGCTGCCGAGTTCCCGGTAGATGCCGAGTGCCCGCTCGTGCAGGCCGATGGCCGCCGGGTAGTGGCCGGTCTCGTGCAGCACGTAGCCGAGGTCGTGCAGCGCGCCCGCCTCCCCCCGGCGGTCGCCAAGTTCCTGATGGATCGTCAGGACCCGCTCCATCAGGGCGATGGCCGCGGGGGAGTCGCCGGTGGAGTGCCGGGCCCGACCCAGGTCGCACAGCGCACGGGCCTCGGCGGGGCGGTCACCGAGCGTGCGGAAGATGGCCACCGCCCGCTCGTGCAGTTCGGCGGCGGCCAGGTAGTCCCCCGTCAGCACGCGGATGCGGCCCAGCTCGTGCAGGCCGGCCGCCTCGCCCCGGTGGTCGCCGAGGTGTTGGTAGCGGGGGAGCGCCTGCTCGTAGAGCTCGGCCGAGGCCTGGTAGTCGCCGGTGGCGTGCTGCACCCGGCCCAGGTCGCACAGCGCGCCCGCCTCGGCGAGCGGGTCGCCGAGCTCCCGGGCGGCCTGCGCCGCACGTCGGTGCAGGTCGGCCGCCTCGGTCCACAGGCCCTCCAGCAGCAGGAAGGCGGCGAGGGCGGAGCCGAGCGAAACCGTGCGGGCCAGCCGGGCGGGCCCGCTCCGTGCGGTGGACGCGACAGCGGGCGCTGCCGCGCTCAGCGCGAGCAGGTTGCCGCGCTCGCCGCGCAGCCAGGCCAGTGCGGCGGTCCGGTCGGGCAGCCGGGGTGCGACGGTCGACGGCGCGGCGGCCGGTGCCGCATCCGGTCGGGGGCGGCGGGCGAGGTGGCCGTCGGCGAGCCGGACGGTGTGCAGGTAGTAGCCGAAGAGCCGTTCCAGGGCCTCCTCATGACGCATCGCCAGGTCATCGGGTGCGCTCTCGGCCAGGTCGCTCGCGTACAGGCCCACCAGGTCGTGGAACCGGTAGCGCTCCGGGGTGTGCTGGCTGAGCAGGCTGTGGTCGAGCAGCGACTCCAGCAGGCGCTCGGCAGTGCGGTGGTCGGTGCCGGCCAGTGCGGCGGCGGCGTACGCGTCGAAGTCCGGGCCGGGGAACCGGCCCAGGAGCCGGAAGAGCTCCTGCTCGGCCGGCGGCAGCGCGCTGAAGGAGGTCTCGAAGACCGCCGCCAGGCTGCGTTCCTCGTCGCTGATCCGGGACAACCGCTGCTGCCCGTCGCGCAGTTCCTCGTTCAGCTGGTCGAGCCGCAGCGTCCGGTCGTGGCGCAGCCGGGCGGCCGCGATCCGGATCGCCAGCGGCAGCCGGCCGCAGTGCGCCGCCAGTTCGGCGCACCCGGGGTGGTCCGCGGGGATCCGGCCGGGGCCGGCGGCCTCGCGCAGCAGGGCCACGGCCTCGGCCTGCGGCAGCACGTCGAGCGGCAGCAGGTGTGCGTCGTCGAGGCCGGTCAGCCGCTTGCGGCTGGTGATCAGCACGAGGCAGCCGGGGGTGGCGGGCAGCAGCGGGCGGACCTGGGCGGTGCCGGCGGCGTTGTCCAGCACGATCAGGGTCCGGGTGTCGGCGATCCGGTCGCGGTAGAGCGCGGCGCGTTCGCCCAGGTCCTGGGGAATCTGCTGGGCGGGCACGCCGAGCGAGCGCAGCAGCCAGGCCAGCGCGTCGGCGGCGGGCAGCGGCGGGGTGCCGGGGGTGTGGCCGTGCAGGTCGAGGAAGAACTGCCCGTCGGGGAACATCGGGCGGACCCGGTGGGCGGCGTGCACGGCCAGTGCCGACTTGCCGACACCGCCCATGCCGTCGATCGCCGAGATCACCACCATGCCCGCACTGCTGCCGCGCGGTGCCTCCTCGATGGCCCGCAGCAGGGCGTCGAGCTCGCCGGTCCGGCCGGTGAACAGGCGGGTGTCGACGGGCAGTTGGCAGCGGATGCCGGGACGCTGGCGGGTTCCCCGAGCGGTCGGCGCGGTCGGCCCCGACGGCGTGAGCCCGCCGGGCGGGCCGGGGCTCGGGCCCGCGGACGCCGCCAAGGCGGGGTCGGCGTTCAGGATGCGGCGCTGGAGCTCGCGCAGCGGCGGCATCGGGTCGACGCCGAGGTCGTCGGCCAGGCGGCTGCGGGTGGTCCGGTAGACCTGCAGCGCCTGGCCCTGGCAGCCGCTGCGGTAGAGCGCCAGCATGGCGTGCTCGGCCAGTTGCTCGTCGTGCGGGTGGCGGAGCAGCAGGGCGGTCACCTCCTCGGCCACCTCGCGGTGCCGTCCGAGGCCGAGTTCGAGCTCCAGGCACTCCTTGTGCGCGCTCGTCCGGGCGAGGTCGAGCCGGGCGGCGTCGGCTTCCAGTGCCTGTCCGGGCAGATCCGCCAGGGCCGATCCGCGCCAGCAGGCCAGCGCGCGTCTGAGCCTGGCGACGGCTGCCGGTGCCGGGCGGCCGCGGGCCTGCTCCCGTTCGCGCTCGAAGACCGTCAGGTCGAGCTGTTCGGCGGCCAGTTCGATCCGGTAGCCGCCGCGGTGCGTGCTGATCAGGGTCGGCGGCGCGCCGCACCCGGACAGGTTGCGGCGCAGCCCGGAGACCACGTCCTGGATCTGGCGGACGGCGGTGGCGGGCCCGTCGGCGTCCCACATCACCTCGATCAGGCGCTCCATCCGGACCACCTGGTTGGCGCCGAGCAGCAGGGCGGCGAGCAGCTTGGCCTGCCGCGGTCCGCCGACCGGCACCTCCCGACCGCCGATCCGCGCCTGCAGCGGTCCCAGGACACCGAACTCCAAGCGGCCGAAACCCATTTCCCCGCCCTCACCGCGCCCGCGCCGCTAGTTCGCCGACCATGCATCAGGACGACGTTAGGACGGAGCTAGGACGGCTGTCCATAGAGTCGGCGACGCCGCGGCAGCCCCGTACCTGTGTGGTTGCCGCCGTCAACCGGCGGAACGCACCGCCGGGTTCACGCACCTCTAAGCCAATCGAGCACACGGAGGAGAACCCATGAACGCCAGACGCAGGACCTTCGCCGGGCTGCTGGCGGCCGCGGCGCTGGGCGCCGCTGTGCTGGCCGCCGCGCCCGCCTACGCGGACGGCCCCGGCGACTGTCCGTCCGACGTCGCGTGCCTCTTCTACAACTCGGGCTTCCAGGGCTCGTACTTCGGCGACGGCGCGGGGAACAGCCAGACTCCCGAGAACTACCTCTACAACAGCTGGTACACCTTCGGCGGCGGCAACGGCAGCGGGGCCGGGCAGTACGTCAAGAACAATGCCGCGTCGGTGTACGACTACAACATCAACTACTCCGTGACCATCTACTACAACTCCAACAACGCCGGCCCGAGCCAGACCATCGGCCCCGACGCGGGGGCCAACCTGAACTCCACCCTGAAGAACAACAACGCCTCGCAGTGCTTCGACTTCTTCCAGGAGTGCCGGTGAGCACCCGCGCGGGGGACCGCTGAGCGGCCGGGGCGGCGACCCGTGCCACGACGCTCGGGGTCGGCCGGGTACGGGGGTGCCGACGGCTTGCTCGCCCTGGGCCTGAGCCTCGCGCTCGGCCTGGCCGCCGCCGGGTGTGCCGCCGGGCCGGGGAGCGGGCCGCGGCCACCGGCAGCGGCGGTGACGGCGACCGCACCGGCGGTCGCCGACCCGGTCGCCGGCCTGCACCTACCGATCGAGGCCTACCTGCTCAGCACCGCCGACTCGACCCGGATCCAGACCGCCAGGGCGGCACTGATCGGCTCGTGCATGAGGCGCTTCGGCGCCGACTACACGCCCGCCGTGGCCGCCGGTGGCCGCTCCCAGATGGCCAACCGCTACGGCCCGACCGCCCCGGACACCGCCCGGACGTACGGCTACCACGCGCCGGACGCCCAGCGCCCGGCGAACGGGCGGCCGAGCGCGCCCGCGCTCCCGCCGGCCCTGGCCGCTGTCCTCGGCCACGGCGCCGGGGCACCGCAGCCGCCCGGTTCCCCGGCCGCCCCGGACACCTACCACGGGCTGGCCGTCCCACCCGGCGGCTGCGTCGGCGAGGCGGACCGCGCGCTGACGGCCGGCGGCGGGATCGTCCAGGACGACCAGACCGCCGTCGACATCAACTTCCAGGACTACCAGCGCTCCCTGACCGACGCCGCAGTGACGGCGGCCTTCGCCCGCTGGTCGAGCTGCATGGCCGCCAGGGGCTACTGGTACGACAACCCGCAGAGCGCCGTCAACGACACCCGCTGGCGCACGCCCGCGCCGTCGGCCCAGGAGATCGCCACCGCCGGTGCCGATGTCGCCTGCAAGCAGCGGGCCGGCGTGGTCGCCGCCTGGTTCGGCGCCGAGTCGCGGCTGGAGAACGAGGACATCCGGGCCCGGTCGGCGGACCTGACCCGGATCCGGCGGTCCATCGACACCGCCGTCCGCAACGCCGGCTCCGCCGGCTGACCCACCACCGAGGAACCGACCCTCCAGGAGGAAGCAATGACCGCACTGCACACCCGGATCGCCCTGTTCGCGGCTACCGCGGGCCTGGCCGCCGGCGGCATGATGCTGGCCACCCCGGCCAGCGCCGGCACCATCCCCGGCGGCGACGAGGACATCTGCGGCGTCCAGCTCTGCCTCACCTTCAACAGCAATGGCGAGGGCAGCGAGTGGTACTCGGACACCCCCGAGGTCTCCGACCTCGGCGGCGCCCAGTTCGGCCAGGGTCCCACCACCAGCGGTGGCAACTGCATCGGCTGCCTGGTGAAGAACAACGCCGCCTGGGGCGCCAACGGCGGCTACCAGTCCGTCTACGTCTACGTGAACAGTGCCGCCTACGGCTGGGGCGCGTACGACCTGATCGAGCCGGGCGGTGAGGGCAACCTCATGACCACCTACAACAACGAGGCCTCGTACTCGATCTACTACCGCGGCTGACCGCGGCCTGCCGGCCCGCCCCAGTTGCTCGGGGCGGGCCCGCAGTCGGCGCACCCGCCCGTCCGCCCGCCCGTCCGCCCGTCCGCCCGTCCGTCCGCCCGTTCGTCCGTCCGTCCGCTCGGGGAAGGCGTTCACCGGCATGTCCCTCCCGTCCTCCCGCCGACCGGCGGTGCGCACCGCTCTCGCCCTCACCGCAGCCGTCCTGGCCTGCACGGCGAGCGGCTGCGCCGCTGCGCCCGGACCGGCCGCCGCCCGCCGCGGCAGCGCGGCCCCGATCACCCCGCTGCCACCCGCGCCGGTCGCCGGCACCGCCGCCCCGACCACCCCGGCCGGCCTCGCCGCGCTGCGCCTGCCGATCGAGGACTACCTGCTGACGCCGGCTCAGGATGCCCAGCTGAACCACGCGGTGTGGGTGCTCGCGGCGGCCTGCATGAAGCGGCAGGGTTTCGACTTCCAGACCCCGCCGGAGCTCGCCGGCCAGCGCAGCGGCGGTGAGGCCGCCCGCCGCTACGGCCCGGCCGACCCGGCCGCGGCCGCTGTGCTCGGCTACCACGACACCGCCGCACCGGCCCCGCAGCAGCCGTCCGGCCCACCAGCGCCGGCCGACCTGCCCGCCCCTGAGCGGGCGGCCCTGATCGGCTCGCCGCAGGGCGGTCCCGCCGGCGGCTGCCACGGCGAGGCGCAGCGCCGACTGGCCGGCACCGACCCGCTGGGCTCCTCCCAACTCGCCGGTCAGATCAACAGCATGAGCTACGGCCAGGCCACCGCCGACCCGCGGGTCACGGCCGCCTTCGCCGCCTGGTCCGGTTGCATGAAGGCCAACGGCTACGCCTACGCCACCCCGGTGGACGCCTACGACGACCCGCGCTGGAAGTCCCCCGCCCCCGGTCCCGTGGAGATCGCCACCGCCCTGGCCGACATCGCCTGCAAGCAGCGGACCGACCTGATCGGCACCTGGTACGCGGTCGACGCCGCCTACCAGCAGCACCAGATCACCGTGCACCAGGCCCAGCTCGACCACGACCGCGCCGCCGAACAGCACCAGCTCGCCCTCGCCGGACAGCAGCCCGCCGGCTGACCCCCCGTCCCGCCGGCCCCCGGTGCGGGCGGCGCGTCGTGGCCTTGTCGTTCGGGCGAGCGGCTTCGGGCCCGTGTGCGTGCTCCGTCGGGGCCTCGGTTCTCGGCGGCGCTGACTGCCGGCCGCAACAACCCGCTGGGGCTTGGCGCCGAACCTGTCGGGGACAGGTTCGCCTTCTCCGCGTACCTGACTCCCCTCGGTGACGACGACGTGGGTCATCTGCAGGTGGAGATCAATCCCATCGACGCCGCCGAACTCCGTGACCCGTTCGATGGGCTGCTCCTCGCCCTGGTGACCGCCTGAAGCGCCGTCAGCCGACGGCACGAGACAGACCACGGCCTGTGCTTGGTCGGCCCGTCAGCGAAGCCGAACAGCAGGTTGTCTGACCAGCCGTCCTGGCGATGGTGAGGCCGGTGCGGCGGTGCCGGCGGGCGCGGCTACGGCCAGCGCTGGTCCCTGTGGCGTCGCCGGCACCGGGCCCGGGCCCGCGACCGCCGCTACCGCCGACGCGGCGACATGAGGATCCACTGCGGACGCACTACTGTCCGGCCTCGGAGCAGCCGGCTGCGGTCGGCGCGGTCCGAGGGTCCTCAGGCCGCGGTCAGCGCCGCCAGGGCACGGTCCATCGCGGCGTTGAACTCTTCCGGCGCCAGCGGCAGCCGGGATTTGACGTCCCGGCTCCACTGGTCGGCGAGGACCTCGCCCAAGCCCGCCTCGACACCGTCGAGCGCCGTGTCGACCAGGTCCGACGGGGCGAGCTTGGCCACGGGCCAGCCCGCGGCCATATCGGTGTCGGCCAGGCCGAGGTGCACCGCTGTCACCAGCGTGCCCTGCCCGGCGAGTTCCAGGCGGACGCCATTGGTCATGGCCCAGGCCGCGGCCTTGGAGAGGTGGTAGGCATTGGCGCCCTTGCCCCCGAACCACGACATGGCGGAGAGGACGTTGACGATCGCGCCCCCGCCGTTGCCGGCGAGCACCGGTGCGAACTCCCGGATCATTCCCAGGTGGCCGAACACGTTGGTCTCCAGCTCGTGCCGCACCGCGTCCAGCGAACCGGTCACCAGGTCGGTCCCCGTCTGGATCCCCGCGTTGTTGATGAGCAGCGAGACGTCCGGGGCAGCCTCGGCGGCGGCCCTGACGGCTGCGGGATCGGCGATGTCCAGGGGCAGCACCTCGACCCCGGGCAGATCCACGCTCTGCGGCCGGCGGGCCGTCGCGTAGACCTTGCGGGCGCCCCGTTCGAGCAGCCTCTGGGCGAAGGCGCGGCCCAGCCCGCGGTTGGCTCCGGTGACAAGGGCAACTGAGTTGTTGATGTCCATGCCCGATACGCTAAAACCTGACGTTGACGTCAGAGGCAAGTGCCGGTTCGTCAGGGCGGGGGGAGAAGAGCCACCATGACCATCACCAAGGCCGCGGCCGAGCGGCTGATCCGCATCGGCGAGGTGGCTCGGGGTGCCGGCGTCTCGGTACGTGCCGTGCGCTACTACGAGCAGCAGGGGCTGCTCATCGCGGAGCGCAGCCCATCCGGCCAGCGCCTCTACCGACAGGACGCCATCCCCCTGGTCCGCTTCTTCCAGCAGATGTTCGCCGCCGGCCTGACCAGCCGAAGGATTACCGAACTCCTGCCGTGTTGGGACTCCGGGCACACCGACGCCGAGCAACGAGCCATGCTGCGCGCCGAGCGCGACCGTATCCAGGCCAAGATCGACGACCTGCGGGCCGCCCGGGACCGCCTCGACGAGGTCATCGCGATCACGGACACGCACCCGTAGACGGGGCGGTCGCACGTCGCACCAGCGACCAGCGATCCACGGCCGGAGTGCCTCGTTCTGGTCGCGCTCCTTGCCATGGTGGCCGACGCCATCGTGCGTAGCGTCTGGATCCGGTGGTGCTGGACCAGCGCGGAGGCGCTCGCCCCGGGTAGTCGGCGCAGCGGCCGCGGGTGGGTGGCTGGTGTCTGGTTCGTCCCGCTGGTTCGGCTGTGGCTGCCGCGGCGGGTCGTGCTGGATCTGCGGCGCGCGGGCGGCCTGCCGGACGGCCGGTTCGTGAACGCATGGTGGGGTGTCGGCATGGCCGTCTGCGTGGGCGCCGCAGTGTCGGGGTTCCGGGGCCTGCATCGGGTGGCCGCCCTCGTTGAGTGCGTGCTGGCGCTGGTCAGGATGGTGGCCTTCGTCCGGATGGTCGAGGCTCTCGCTCTTCCCCTCATCCCGGGGCTCGGTGAGCGGGCCTCCCAGTCCGCCTGAGGCCCGCTCAGCTCGTCGCTCATGCAGGTCACTCGCGGATGCGGCCTACCAGCCGACTGTTCCGTCGCCGGGCAGCAGCGGTGGGTGGACCGGCTCGATGCGGCCGTGGTCGTCGTGGTGCACCATCGCCTGGGCGACGCAGTGGAGCCAGACGGCCAGGCTCGGCCAGCCGAGGAAGTGGGCGCTGTCGTCGTGGGCGGCGTGCCCGAGCTGGTTGTGCCACCGTCCGGGTCCTGCGTCGATGAAGTGCTCGTCGCCGTCGCTTCCCGCGAACGGGACCCACAGCGTTCCCCACCACGGCTCGTCGAGCTGGTCCGGGTCATCGGCGTCCCAGATGCTCATCCGCCCGTTCCGGGTTTCTACGATCTGCTGCGTGGAGTACAAGGGGTCGCAGGGCAGAACGCCGAAGTGAGAGGTGTCTCCGTCGTGGCACCGCAGCGACTCGCGCAGGTCGGGCGGGAGCGTGAAGCCGAGCCGCTCCTCGGCCCGGTCGATGGCCTGGTGCGAGGCCGGTGGACGCAGCGCGGCCCGGCTGGCCGGTGCGTGCTTCGCCAGCCAGCCGTCGATGAGGTGCCAGGACTCGGCCACGGGCGCGACCACCGGACTGATACCGATGCGTGGAGGTTCGATCATGGATGCGCAGCCTTCCAGATCGCTTGTGTTCCACCGACGTCGGGCCGCGCTGATCCACACCGCCGGCACCGGCCCACCGCCCACCACCCTCCACGCCGCCCGCCCGAGCGCCGTACCGGTCCACGCGGCCATGGCCGGGAAGGGCGTCGAGCCGGGCCGCGGGATCTTCGGGGGGTGTTCCTCGCCCGGCGGTCCCGCGGCCGGGGGCCGGCGGCGGCATGCCGTTCACCGGTTCGGGCGGGGGCGTCTGCACGGGGCGCCGGTCGAGAGCGCGGGCGGCCCCGGGGCCGGCCGTCACCGAACGGGTCGCCGGCCGGCGTCTCCAGGGGCCGCGGGCCGCGGTCGGCGAGGCGCAGAGGGGCGAGGGTGGGCGGCGTGGAGGGCCCGGCACCGCATGGCCGGGGCGGTCCGGGTGCGGGCCGTGGAGCCCGCGCCGGCCTGCGTGCGGTGGCGGGCGGGTCGCGGTCTCACCGCTCCCGCCGACGCCGCCGTCCCCGACTCATGCTTGTATGACTTACTAAAAAGGCATGGATGGTTGGTGGGAGGCGTTAGGGTCGCGCTAGCGTTTCACGTGAGGTGCATAGGCGTGGGGGTTGTGGGTGTGTTCGTGACGACGGGGCAGGCCGGGACGGCGCTCGGGTGCTCGATTCCGACGGTGAGGAAGCTGATGGCCACCGGTGTGGTCCCGGGCGTGCGCGAGACGGGCCGGCAGGTGTTCCCGCTGGCCGCGCTCCAGCGGTTGCAGGCCCGCCCGGCCGCGGATCTGTCCGTGCTCCGCACGGCCGAGGTCGCGGTGCTGCGCTCGGACGCCCCCGCGAGGGTGGACGAGCCGGACCGCGAGTGGATCGGCTTCGGCACCGGGCTGGATGAGGCGCAGCTGCTGGCCGCGTTGTCGGGCTGGTGGCGGTGCGATCCGGCCCGGGTCGCGGCTGGTGGGGTGTTGCTGGTGACGGTGGCTTCCTTCGTGGTCGCGGTGCTGACCGGCCTGGCCGGGTGGGAGTCCGACGGTACCGCTGGTACCACGGGCCGGTACCGCTTCCCGAAGGCGCGGCTGGCCGGCTACCTGAGCGACCTCACGGCCCCTGCGAATGTCGTCGGTCGGGTTGGTCCGGAGGACGCGCGTGTGGCGGGCCTGCTGCTCGGCACGCGCCTGCTGTCGGTGTCCGGAGGTCCGATCGCCTACGTTCCCACCAACTCGACCATGACCACCAACTCGACCATGGCCACCGGTCGGCCCGGTACCGAGACGGGGGAGTGACCTGCTGATGGACCGTAAGACGTACACCGCCGAGCTCGCCGGTCTGCGCGAGCTGCGCACCGAGATCACGGCCGCCGAGAAGGCCGTCGCCGCCGCGCAGAAGGAGCTGGACAAGCTCACCGCCCACCGTGCGCGCCGGGTTGCCGGGCTCGCGGGGTACGAGGGCGCCCAGGCCGCGCCGATCGCGAAGGCCTCCGGGCTGTCGGTCGGCGATGTGGTGCGAATCGCCCCACTGCTGGACCCGACCCCCGTCGCCGTCCGCACCGCCAGGGCCGAGGACCGTGCCCGCGCCGCCGCGCCGGCCCGGGCGTCGGCACCGACCGGTGGGCCCGGGCCCGCTGTCGCGGTCGCTGCGGCCTTGACCGGCCCCGCTGCTGTCATCGAGCCACCGGCTCTGGCCCCGGCCGAAGCCCGGGCCGTCGCCGGTGAGTCGCCCTGCGCCCAACTCCCCGGGGCCGCCGCTTCGGCCCTCGCGCATGGCCTCCGGGAGACAGAACCCGGCGTACAGGCCGACTCGTGCGCCCTCGTGTCGGCTCCGGCCCCCGCAGCCGCGCCGGCCCTGGCTGCCCCGGTGACCGAGGCACCGACCGAGGGCGAGGACCAGGCCGTCGCCGAGCAGCCTGCGCCGGTCGTTCCGGCCGCCCCGGTCGCTGCCGCGCCGCGTCCGGAGGTCGAGGCCGGTCCGCGTGAGCTGCCCGCCCTCCCCGAGGGCGCGTCGGGTGTGCGGTTCGAGGCGGTGGCGGCCGGCCTGGTGTCCACCCGGCCGCGGTTCGTTCAGCAGGCCCGTGCCACGGTGTTCCTGGACGCGGCGGCTGGGATGCTGGCGGTGCGCGACCAGGTGGTGCGGGTCGACTTGGGTGCCCGCACGCCGGGGGAGGTCCTGGACGCGGTGCTGGCCACCGCGCCGGGTACGGAGCGGGTCTACATCACCGCCGGTGCACCCTGGCACGACGGCGCCGAGCGCTACTCCACCCTCAAGGACGCGGTCGCCGCGTGGCTGAACACGCCCTCCGAGCGGTGGACCACCGCGGTGGGTTCAGGCCGGGACAAGCTGGCCGGGCACTTCGTCCACCAGCGCCAGCCGGTGGGCCGCTACGCCCCCGCGAGTGCCCCGGACAGCACCAGCACGGAGATCCGCTCGATGGGGGAGTGGTTCGATGCGGACGGCGCTGACGTCGTCACCTGCCGCGATGCCTTCCGGCTGTTGTGGCAGGCGCTGCGCCGCCACTGGGACGACGCGGTGCTGATGGGCTCGCCGTCGCAGACGGGCCGGGACCTGTGGTCGCGCACCATCCCGACCAGCGGCAGGTGGGCGGGCGGCTACCCGGTGCTGTCGGAGGAGCTGCGGGGTCTCCTGCACGCGACCGGCGGTCAGGGCCGTACCGAGCTGCTCCTGCCGCCGCGCGTCCCGGAGCGTCTGCCCGCCCTGGTGGAGTACGACCGTACGTTCGCCTACGCCAAGCACCTGTGGAAGTCGCCGGTCGGCACCCCGCGCCGCATCACCGCCGCCGCGTTCGCCGCGATGACCGAGCAGGAGCAGACGAAGGCGCTGATGTCCTGCTCGCACTGGAACGTGCGCGTCACCGTCCCGGCCGGGTGGAACCACGTCGGCCTGCTGCCCGCTCCCGTCACCGGTGACCGCGCCTGGGTCTACCCGGCCACACCGGGCGCCACGTTCACCACCTGGGCGGGCGGCGCGGAGGTTCACCTCGCGCTGTCGAACCACCTCGCGCCGTGGCGGATCGAGGTTCTGTCCGGTCTGCTGTTCGAGGACGGCAAGCCGCTGGATGAGTGGGGCAAGCGGTTGAAGGCGGCCTGGGCGGATCTGACCAACCTCTCCCGCATCCACGGGGACGAGCGGCAGCGGCAGGCGGCCTACCTCGCCTCCCGCGCGGTCCGCTCCGTGCTGCTGTTCGGTCTGGGCGGCTTCGCGCAGCGCCCCCGCCTGGTGTCCGGCACCACGCCGATCGGCGAGGCGCTCCCGGCGGGGGTGGAGATCCTCGGCCAGGACGAGGCGGTGGTCACCTGGCAGCGCCAGGCCGGCTTCTCCCGCGACCCGTACGCGCACCCGGAGTGGGCGGCCTATGTGTGGTCGGGTGCCCGGGCGGCGCTGCTGGACATGAAGTACCGCCAGGGCAAGGAGGTCATCGGCCACGCCGGTGCGCTGCACGCCAGGCCCGGCACGGTCGTGTACTTCGGCACGGACGGTATCGCCTTGACGGAGCGCCAGATGTGGCCGTACCGGGGCGAGCCTGGCGACTACCTCCTCAAGGGCCACCTGAGTGGCCCGGTGGAGCACCCGGCCAGCCAGGAGCAGTACCTGAAGCTGCGCGGCCTGGGCCGTGCCGAACTCGCGCAGACGGGGGCTGACCGGTGAGCCCGGCCGACCCGGACCAGCCGAACGAGGCGGCCCGCCTGACCCAGGAGCTGCTCGACCAGGGCTACACCAAGCGTCAGGTCGCCAAGATCCTCGGCCGCGATGCTTCGCTCGTCTCCCAGTTCTTCACCAAGGGCAAGGGCGCGAGCATGGTCGGCGCGCTGCGTCAGCTGGTGCGCGCGGTGCGCGGCGGCGAGCGGGACACCGAGGCGCTGTCCGGTATCGCGGAGGCGAACACCGCCCGCCGCCGCACCAAGACCGGCCAGAAGGCGCGGGTACGCGGCAAGGACACGGTCGGCAGGCCCGGCGAGTCGATTGCCGGCCGTGCGGGCAGGCAGGCCATCAGCTCCGGTGCCTCCCACCTCGCCCCGGTGGTCCACGCCACCGGGCAGGCCGGCGGCCGTCTGGCCTTCACGGTGCGGATGAAGGCCGACCAGTACGTCTACAGCGCCGGTTCGGAGCAGGATTCCGGCGGCATCCGGCGCGGGTTCATCCCCCGCTCGGACGGCACGGAGGAGCGTACCTACGGCTCCAGCTCGACCGGCGGGTTCGACGCGGCCGAGTGGTCCCGGCGGGTCGCGGACCACCATGGGGACGTCACCGAGGCGATGCGCGAGTGGCTGGTGGAGACCGGCCGGGCCGTGGAGGACGCCGACATCGCCTACCTGGAAGTCCGCGGCTGGGTCCCCGGGGACCAGCCGTAGGTCCGGTCGGCTGTGACTGAGCGCTTCAGTTGGCCGGTGAGCGGTTGAGTTGGCCAGTTGAGTGTTGGTGTTGTGCCTGGTCAGCGGGCCGTGAAGCTCGATTGTCTGGTCTGCTGGAATTTGGCTTTGTCTATCGCTGCTGGTCAGCGGCTGCGCTCAACTGGCCAACTGAAGCACTCAGTCTCTGGTGCCTGGTGAGTAGTCGGATGGGGGATTTCGGTGTCGATGGCTTTGGTGAGCTGGGCGGCGTAGTCGTCAAGGAGCGGCTGGAGCCGGCGGTAGTGGGGATGCTGGTCGGTGCGTTGGAGTTTGCGCATGGTGGCGCGGCGGTCTCGCATCCACTTCTCGTGGGCTTCGGGGGCGGCGGCGATGTGTGGTGGGCAGGGCGAGAAGTAGTACTCGCCTTGGGTGACCTGGGCCCAAAGGTAGGCGGAGACGGCGAGGCGTTTGCGGTCGTCGGTGATGGCCCGGCTGCCGGGCTGTTTCTGTAGTTGGCTCATCATGCGGTGCCAGTCTGAAGACGGGAGGGCCCAGTCGGCGAGGTATCGGCGGCGGCGCTCGTAGTCGATCTTCGGTGCGGCTTCGAGTTCGGCGGCGATGGCGTCGACGGCGAACTCGAAGGCGTGCAGGTTGTCCTGAGCTCGGATCCATCTGCCGATGACCCCGCCGAAGCCGATCGCTCCTTGCGGGCCGATCCTGATGCCGAGGTACCGGGCTGCATCGACGAGGGATCCGCCGCGGGCGCGTCGGACGAGGTAGGTGGCTGCGGTGCGCCGCAGGAGGCGTTGGCTGGCGCCGGTGAAGTGGCCCAGGTGCGGGTCGGCCCATTGGCGGGGGATGAACGCCGGGACGTGCTCGGGACGGTAGGCGACCTGGCTCAGCGGGATCCGGTGGCCGCCTGGTTTGGTGCGGCGGAAGGTGTGGACCAGGGTTTCTGCTGCGAGCTGGAACCGTTTCGAGCAGTCGCCGCGGTAGATCTTGAATGCGCGGTCCCAGGTGTGGTGGCGGACGGGGGCGATGCCCGTGCGGGTCCGGTTTTCCGTCGGAGCGAGCTGTGCGAGGGCGACCCGCAGGAAGTCGGAGGTCACGATGGTGTCGGCGGCGTGGAGGAAGGCCGCGCAGGCACGGGCGTCGGCGGGCGGGGCGTTGGAGTGCTGGGGGGAGTCGGGGGAGTGGTGCCGGGTGACGTGCTGGTCGGCCGCGGCCGTCGCCGGGCCGGGCAGGTGGGGCCGGGACCGGGGCCAGGTGATGATGACCAGCGCGGTGACCAGTTGGAGTTCGGTGAAGTAGTGGCCTGCCTGTTCGGCGGGATGCTCCGGAGTGAGCATCCCGGCGATCCTCGCCTGAAGGGCGAGGAGTTCGGGGCCGGGGCGGTCTGCGGGGTGAAGGCGGGCGTCGTCGAGGCGGCCTTGGCAGAGGCCCTCGCGTGTGCGTGACGGCTTGTCCAGGGCGGGGCGGGATGCAGGCCAAGGATGCTCGGCCGGGTGATCAGCTGGCCATGGGCCGAGGCGGCGATGGGCTGTTTGCATGTGGGGCAGAGGTGTTCGAGGAAGCGCTGGTGCCGTAGGCAGGAGAAGAACACCGGTAGGCGCCAGGTGCGCTGCCAGGGGCCGCCGTGCCGGTCTTGGACGGGGGAGCCGTCGCCGGCCAGGCAGTTCGGGCAGTAGCGGGTGGTGGTGGAGAAGAGCCAGTCCATTTGGGGTGTGTGGCGCCCGGGGCCCAGGCCGTTGAGGACGAGGCTGATGGGCGGGTAGCGGGAGGCCCAGTCGGCAAGGGTGAGTCGGGCGGTCTCGGCTGGGGTGAGCCGGGTGGCGGCGGCGAAGTCGGCGGCCATCGTCGGGGGCAGCACGGTTGATCGGACGGCCATGGTAACGGTCTGGCCGTTGTCCTTGAGTTCTCCCAGTCCGGCGCGGCGTGCGATGTGGTCGGGCGAGACGCCCAAACGGTGGGCCAGCCGAAGGACGTAGCCGTTGAGGCACTCGTCCGGCAGGGGGTCCAGGCTGCGGGGCAGTGGGGTCTGCCGAGCGGCCGGGTCGTCCCCCGTCATGACGCGCCTGCTGCGGCTGGGCCGCGGTCGTCGAAGACGGTGTTGCGGCCGCGGCGAGTGCCGCGGGCTGTGCGGTTGGTGGGGACGTCCGGGATCTCGCCGGCCGCGGGGTCGCGGTGCGGTGCGTGGCTCAGGTCGATGGACAGGTCTTCGAGGAGGCCTTCGGTCAGCCGCTCCAGGCCGGTGGCGATGGCCTCGCGGCAGCCGTCCTCGATCAGTCGCTCCAGCAGGCCGACGACGCCGTTGGTGCGCTGGAACAGGTACTCGGGCATGGTGCCCGTGGTGAGCATGTTCTCGGGTGCGTCGAGCAGCCGCAGGCCGGCCTGGACGCCGCACAGGTGTTGGAGCCACGCTGCGATCTGCGGCGCGGTGTCGTAGCGGAAGCGGTCGAGCTCGACCAGGTCGAAGCGCCGTTCGGTCTGGGTGGCTTCCAAGCCGTGGATCTTGGCGTGCCGGGAGGCGGGCAGGTGCCACTGGCCGGTGGCTGCATCGTGGCGGCCCTCGCGCAGCAGTCCGGAGCCGGGGATGTCGACGCCGATCAGGACCAGGGTGACGTGCATGCTCATGAAGGCCCGGATCAGGTCGAGGGTGTCCTGGTCGTCGGCGCGGTGCATGCGCAGTCGGGTGATGTCGTCCAGGATCAGGACCTTCGTGCCGTGGTCGCGCAGGGATGCGGCGACCTGGTGGATCAGTTCGGGCAGGTCCATGCGTGCGCTGACGGGTGTGTCGTAGAAGTTCAGGATGGCCTTGCAGGTGCTCTTGGGTTTCGCGGTCACCGGTGTCTGGACGTAGGCGACCGGGGCGTGCAGGTCCCGGCAGCCGGGGGCGGCGTCGGGGTTGAGGTGTTGGTGCAGGGCGAGCCAGCGGTCCTCGAAGGCGGCGGTGACTTCGCAGACGCTCTCGGTCTTGCCCTGGTAGCCGCCGCCGGAGACCATCACGCCGGCGCGGGTGGCGGGCTTGAGCTTGAGGGCGTTGCTCTCGATACGGCCGTTGAGGAGACGTTCGACCGAGCGGCTCATCGGGGTGGTCAGCAGGGGAAGGTTGGCATGGGTCGCGGCGCGGTGCAGGTCGTGGAGTGTCTTCTTCTTCGGGCTCAGCAGCCGCCAGGCGGCCAGGTCCATGGCGGGTGCCGGGACGAAGGACCGGCGGGTCAGGCGCCAGTGCTGCCAGCCGGCGAGGGTTTCGCGGGCCGGAGAGGGGCCGGGCAGTACGAACGGTGCCGTGTCGCCGGAGGTCATCGCGGCCTTTCCTCTACTGACTCGTAGTCGTCCGTGTCGTCGGCGGGAGGCAGTGCGAACAGGCTGTGCCGACGGAGGTTTTCGCCGAGCAGGCCCGGGTGTGGGGGGAGTTCGGGGACCGCGGCCTCCCGTCGTCGGCGGCGTTCGCCGTCAATGGCCTGTTGGTTCTGCCGGGCGAGTTCGACGGGGCGGGGCAAGGCCGGCAGAGGGTGGCTGGCAGCCGGGCCCGTGCGGTCGCGGTCGGCGGCCCGGGCCCGGAACGCTTCCCGGGCCCGCTCGGTCCGTTCGGCCTTCGTCAGCCGGCTCGGCCACGCGGTCACCGGGGTGTGGGTGGAGATCAGGTCGAGCAGCACCGGGAGGAGTTCGCTGTCCTCGCGCGGTTTGAGGCCGGCGCGGGCCGCCTCGCGCAGGACTTGCTGGACTCGCGCGTCGCCGAAGGCGGGGATGTCCCCGCTGGAGGGCAGTCCGTTCCAGGGCAGGGTGTGCCAGTGTCCGGCGCGTTCGAAGTACACCTGGCGGCAGTCGCGCGGGTCGCGGTTGACCGCCCACTTGCCGCGGTGGCGGCCGCTTCGCGGGGACGGGGAGGTGCCGAGATCGGCGAGGGCCGGGTGGCCTGCGCCGTACCAGAATCCGCCGATCTTGACCCCGCGTCGGACGTGGACCTTCACGTAGTGGGCCGGGAGGAGATGGTGGTATAGGTCCGGGGTGGGGATCTGCAGGGCGATGCCGTCCCGGGCGGCCGCGGTGGCGAACAGCGTGTTCGGGCTGTGCCGGCCGCCCGGATCCCAGGCGGGCGCGTACTGGTCGAGGCGCCGGTTCTGCCAGACCTTCACGATCCAGGTCGCCAGCAGGTGCTCCATCTCGTCCACGGTCCAGACGGCGTCGCCTTCCGGATCGGCACCGCGGTCCGCGACATCGCGCCCGCGGTAGCCCAGCAGCAGTTCCAGCAGCAGCGACTGGATCCCGCAGAAGGCCCGCTCGCAGGAGGCCTTGTCCTGCGGCCGCATCGCACGGGCGGGCAGGACCGCCACTCCGAGGGTGCGGGCGACCTGGACCAGGTGGTGGTTCTTGTAGACGCTTCCGTGATCGCTGGTCACCGTCTCCGGCGCGAAGAACGGGCGCCCGGCGACCGGGTGGCCGGCGAACTCGGCGACCAGGGCGGCGGGAACCCCCGGGTAGTGCCAGGCCATGTCGGGCGTCCAGTCCGGGCGCATCGGTAGTGGGAGCATCACGTCCCGCAGCAGCATGGCCACCTCGATCGAGGAGTCCGAGCCCGGGGTGAGCCGGAACGCGACCAGGGAGTGCGTGAAGGCGTCCAGCCCGAGGGTGAGGTCCGTGGTGATCGGCTCACCGAAGACGCCGTCGAGCAGCTTCACCGGGAACGGGGTGGTGTCCAGCACCACCACCTGTCCGGGCCGCGTGATCGTCACCGTGGACGCGCCGGTCTCCACCGCGGCCGCCGACCGCAGATAGCGCTGGCGACCCCCCTCGGGGCCGAACCACTCCTTCCAGACCTTCGACAGCGTCGTGTAGTGCGGGATCGACGTTTCCGCCGCCTCGCCGTGCTGCTCCCGGACGAACTGGTGGATCATCCGCTCCTTGGTCTTCATACCGACCCGGGAGCGGTGCAGGCACTCCGCGTGGACCGCGTGGATCGCCTCCGCGATCTGCGGGCTGATCGACTGGTGCCCGCGCAGTACCGGAGTCAGACGTCCGTCCGCGAGGCCCATGATCCCGTGCTCGTGCCACCCGGCGGACCATCGCCGCAGGGTTCGCTCACTGACCTGACCGAGCCCCAGTTGGCGTGCGTCATCAGGATGAAGAGCCTTCAACTCTGCGACCTTCGCCGACCGGCGCTGAGTCAGCGTCGTCTGCTCCGGATCGAACTCCGGCCGGGGTTCTCCCTCCTGCGCCCAGTGCCGGCTGCCACTGCGAAAGCCGGTCTCGGCCTCCAGCAGGTGAGCCACCCGCAAGAGCAGCCGCTGCTGGTCCTCGCGGGTCAGATCCTCGAACCGTGTCTGCTGCGGTGGGCTGCCCATCACACCGTCCCAGCCGGATAGATCCAGGTGCCGTCCCCGAACGGCTGGGTCAGGTCGACCGCCAGCAGCCGTCGCCAGAGCAGCCGAACCGCGTGCGTTCGCGCGACCGCCGGAACCTTCGTCTGGTCCACGAGCTCACCGAACTGCCAGGGTCGCCGTTGTACAGCGGAGAGCAACTGCTGTTCCAGTCCGAGCGGATCGGTCATCGGCCGTCGTCGTGCGGAGAGAGCGTCGAGCCCGGCGAGGACCCCGCGCCGCCAGCCGGTCACCACGGCATAGCGCCAGCCCGCCGCGGCCGCCGCCTGGTGGGCCGCGGCGAAGCGAACCTCGTCCTCTTCCTCGATCAGCCCCGCCGGCCGCACATCCAGCAGCCACGATGATCCTGCGGCCAGCACGAGGAAGTCCGGGATGTGCGCGCCCTTTCCTTCGCACCAGGCGAACCGCAATCGGAACGGCTGGGCCAGTACCTCGTCGAACCCGCCCACGAAGTCCAGGGCAAGCAGCAGCCACCGTTCGGCCAGGCTCTCGAAGCCGTGCTGCCGGCCGGTGGAGACCAGGCATTCCAGTCCTGGGCGGTGTCGCTGGCTGGTCCGCCAGGTGAAGCGTCGTACCGGCGCCGAGGCCATCGCCGGGACCTCGGCCAGGGAGTTCACCGGGCTGACGACCTCACCGGCCCCCACCTTCCACGTCGTGGTCCACGCTCCCGACCACCCGGGGCCGAGGGCCAGGCGCTCGACCGCGCGTGCAGGGATCTCGTACGGAACCAGAAGATCATCCAGCGAGCAGCTGTGCGACCAGACCGGCCCTGCCTCAGCGCTCCCGTTGTGTGTGCCGTCCACGGCACTCAGGACACAACACGTCACAGAGCAGGGGGCGAAATCACTCAAACCGGGTTCATCGGTCCAACTCCGGCGATATCCTGCCCAGCTGACGCTCAACTCGCCCGCTGAAGTGCTCGGTCGCAGGGAGCGAGTGGCCGGGCCGGGCCGCCGTGACCCGGCGGCTTGCCTCTCCCGGGTATGGCCTCGGGGCCTCGCCGCCACAGGTTACTACTGGGCGTTACTTGTGTCTGAATGGCCAAGTATTTCTGGTTACTTGCCAAGTGAGCAGAAACAGTTGTAAGTTCTTTCTGACTACTTGGCAAGTAAAAGTTGGAAGGGGTCCCCCTGTGGACATCGAGGCGTTGCGAGCCGAACTTCACCAGGCAGTCGACGAGATCGTTGACCGTCACCTCGGCCGGACCGCGGCAACCGGCGAGGCGCCGGACCCGGTATCGGTGACCGAGGGAGAGCAGACCGGGGAGTGGACCTACCAGTGGCCGGGCGGAGGAGTGGAGAAGTTCCATCGCACCCGCTGGTTCGAGGCCGCCGGCGATCGTGGCCGGCATCGGGTCAGAGTCGCCTGGGCACGTCGGCCGGCATGGGGCCGGGAAGACCGACTCCGCGCGATCGTCTTCCTGCAGCAGGGCAAGCCGGAGTCGAAGACCTACTACCCGCTGACCGAGTTCGTCGAGACCGACGACGACCGATTCGCAGCGATCATCCCCCGGCCCACCCGACCCCGAGCCCAGCTCCGCGACGACGAGCCGCTCCCCGAGCGGTTCCGACACCAGGTCGTGGAGCGTACAGACGCACTCTTCGAGTCGATCGCCGACGGGTCCTCCGTGCGACTGGTTCTGGAGGAGAGCGCCGAGGACGAAATGGTCCGTCACGGATATTGGGTAGCAGCGCTGCGCAACCGCTTCTGACGAGCAGCCAACCCTCAACCACCCCTCGCGCACCCGCTGCTCAGCCAGCACGAGCGGCCCCGACCGGCACTGCATCGCCCGCCCAGCGACTGGCAGCACGAAGGAGTTCACCGTCGTGGAGACCACCACCCCCACCGTCACTGCCGGGCAGGACGTGCCGACCCGGCTGCGCGCCCAGGACGGGATGCCGCTCCCGGCGCAGCCGTCCGGCACCGTCGTCAATCCGCTGCCGCTGCACTGGTTCCAGAAGGACGCGGTGGCGGCCGCAGTGCGCGAGGTGAGGGACGGCGGCCGCGCCACGGTGGTCGCCGCGACCGGCTCCGGCAAGACGCTGATCGCGGCGGGCTGCGCCCGGCGCGTGGCGGCGAAGGGCCGGGTGCTGGTGCTGGTGCCGACGATCGAGCTGCTGGAGCAGACCGCCGAAGCGTGGTCGCTGTGGGGCGGTCGCCGAGGGCTGGCTGTCGCGGCCTGTTCGCGGGATGAGGCGCTGGAGAGCGCGGAGGCCGGCGGCCGCGTCCACGCCCAGGTCACCACCCAGGCCGCCCGGCTCGCTGACCTGGTCGCCAAGGAGAAGACCGGCGAGCCGGTCACGGTGTACGCCACCTACGCCTCGCTGGAGCGAATCGTCCAGGCCCACCAGTTGTGCGGCCTCCCGGCCTGGGACCTCGTGGTGATCGACGAGGCGCACCGCACCGCCGGCGCCGAGGGGAAGGCTTGGGCGGCGGTCCACGACGACGCCCAGGTCCCCGCCCGCAGGCGTCTGTACTTCACCGCGACCCCGCGGATCGCCGACGACCGGCGCGCGAAGGACGGCCTGGCCGACCTCGCCGACGCCGCCGGCGCCGAGAAGCTGCCCGTGCTCTGCTCCATGACGGACACTCGAATCTACGGCGAAACCGTTTTCACCTGGTCGCTCGGACAAGGGATCGAACACGGTTACCTTGCGGACTACCGGGTGCTGGTGCCGGTGGTCACCGACGAGGACCTGCGTGAGCTGCTGAACCTGCCCGCGATCGCGGACCTGCGCTCGCAGAGGTCGAACGAGGATCTGCTGCGCCTGGCGCTGCAGATTGCGGTGCTGCGCGCGGTCGCCGACCTGGGCCTGCGCCGCGTGATCACCTTCCACTCCCGGGTGTCCGCCGCGCGGGAGTTCGCGAACACCCTGCCGGGAGCCGCGGAGCTGCTGCCCGACGCGGAGCGCCCGGAGCGGATCTGGGCGAAGGCGGTGGCCGGCACCGACCGCCTCAAGGACCGCCGAGCCGCGTTCGCCGAGTTCAAGGCCCACACCGGCGAGGACGGCGAGGAGTGCGGCATCCTCGCCAACGCCCGACTCCTGTCCGAGGGCATCGACGTGAGAAGTGTGGACTCGATCGTCTTCAGCGATCCAAAGTCCAGCGTGATCGACATCGTCCAGGCGGTGGGCAGGGCGCTGCGCCAGTCCTACCGGCAGGGCAAGGTGTCCTGGGTGGTCATCCCGGTCTACCTGCCGACGCCGCAGGTCGGCGACGACACGGCCACCGCGGAGCCGTCCGAGGTCCATGACGCCGGCGAGGCGGTGAAGGCCGAGGCCGACGCCGAGATCGAGGCCTCCTCCTTCCGCACGATCTGGCGGGTCCTGCGGGCGCTGGCTGCGCACGACGCCCGGGTGGTCGGCCGGATCACCGAGCTGCGCGCCTCCCGCTCCCAGGGCACCGCGTACACCACCGCGGCCAAGCCGGCCGAGAGCGAGGCCGCCGAGGCCGGGGAGGGCGAGCAGCAGCCGGCCCCGGTGGAGTCGCCGATCGAGTGGCTCAAGATCAACGCCCGGCACCACGCCGCCCGGATCCTCCAGACCGTCAAACTGCGGGCGTTCAACCCCAGGGCGGTCGAATGGCAGCGTATGCACGCCGTCGCAGTGGTCTTCCACCTCCAGCACGGCCACCTCGACCCCACCGACAAGACCACGCACGCCGAGCTGATCTCCTGGCTCACCCGCCAGCGCCACCTCAACGGCCAGGGCCTACTTGATGCCGCCCGCGTCTCGGAGCTGGACGCGCTCGGCATGATCTGGTCGAAGAACGCCAACGCCTGGGAACGCGGGGCCGCCTACGCCGCCGCCTTCCACCACCAGCACGGCCACCTCGCGATCCCCGCCACCGCGAAGCTCGACGACTACGCGGTCGGCGCGTGGATGCGCCGCCAGCGCAAGGCCGACAACCTCACCAAGGACCAGGTCGCCAAGCTCGACGGCCTGGACGAACTGTGGCGCCTGGAGCCGGACTGGAACAGGTCGTACCGCCGCCTGCTCGCCTACCTCGCCGCCGGCGGAACCCTCGACGGCCCGGCCAACCGCACCGGCGGCGAGGCGGACCCGACCTTCCGGCCCGGCACCTGGCTGCGCAAGCAGGACAAGGCCCGCACCGACGGCAAGCTGACCGACCACCAGGCCGCGCTCCTGGAAGCCCTCCGACGACACGCCGAGACCGTCGCGGGCTGACCGGTCTCGCACTCTGGCTAACTGCGGCGAGGCGTCTGGGCGCCGAGGACGTCTGGCTCTGCGCGTGTGGAGCAGGGCGGTCCGCCGGAATGAACAAACACCTCCCGCGTATAGCGGGCTGCTATACGCTGAGGGTATGACGAAGCAGATCAACATCCGCCTCGACGACGATGTCCATGCCCGCCTCGTCGCCCGGGCCGAGGCTGAGGGCACCACGGTGACCGCGTTGATTACGCAGGCGGCGGAACGCGACCCCCGCCTGGACGGCGGCGCCGCGACTGCGGCCGCGTTTCTGGCGAAGCACGCATCCGAGTTCGCCGAAGCCTTCCCCGAGGAGGAACCGGACAGCGCCTCCGGGCGGGCTGCCTGAAATGGAGCTCCTGGTCGACATTCGCTGGCTGCTGGAGCGCCAGGCCGAGGTGCTGCCGAAGTACCCGGACGTCCACGACTTCTCGGGCCTTGTCGCCGCCGCCGCCCGCCACCGGGTCAACACCCCGCGCCTGGGCTACGCCGCCGACGCGGCCTGGCGCGCGGCCGCGCTGTTCCACGAGATCGTGGCAGTCCGCCCACTGCTAGCCCGCAACGCCCTGTACGCGGGGCTGACCGTGGTGGCGTACATGGCCGCCTCCGGCGAGGCGGTCGAACCACCCTACGGGGCGCTCAGCGACCTGGCGAAGGAGATTCGCACGGGACGCGCGGATGTGTACGCGTGCGCGGAAGAGATCCGTCGCTGGCGGATCTGACCGCCATAAGGAAGACCTACTTCAGTGAGAAGAGCGAGGCCCGCCCATGCCACCGTCCGGAGGACTTGCCGACAAGATCGGCAACCGCTACGAGGGCCGGCACGCGGTCCTGCGCCTTCTCCAGCTCATGGACGAGGAACACGACTCGGTTCGGGTGCGGCTCGAGCAGCCCGGTGAGGACTCCTTCGAGTGGTGGGTCGAGCACCGCAACGGGTCCCGGACCTACACCCAGGTCAAACGTCAGCTCGCTGGCGATGAGCAGTGGACCACGGCCACGCTGGTCGCCAAGGGCATCATCAAAGACTTCGGCAAGCGGATCGAGGCCGAGTCCACGGCCAGGTGCGAGTTCTGCTCCACCCTGTCCGCCTCGCACCTGCAGGAGCTGTCCGACAGCGCCCGCATGGCCGGAAACCTGAAGGAGTTCGAGGACGTCTTCGCCGCCGCGGAGGACAAGAAGAAATCCTGGAACAGGATCCGTGGCGAGTGGGACTGGTGGAGCCCGGAGGAGTCCCGGCAAGCCCTCCGGAACGTCACCGTAGCGGTGATCAGCGAGCCGCTTCTCGAAACCCTGCTGGAGGTACAGGCGCGCATGCTCGTCGCCGGGAACCCGGAGACGGCGATCAGCCTCCTCGGCAGCTACCTGGAGGACCACCTCTGCGAGGAGATCACCGCGCAGGACCTGTGGGACTACCTGGCCGGCAAAGACCTGACCCCCAATGACTGGGGAAAGGACCCCAGCACCCGCGCCAGGATCAACACGCTCAACCAGACCTACGTGCACGGCGTCGCAGCAGACCGGGGCCCCCTGGCCGCGATTCGCCGGAAGGAAGCAGCCACGACCGCCGGGTTGCTCACCTCGATGGCGTGCGAGCCGAGCGTCGTGGCGGTGACCGGCGTCGCCGGCATGGGAAAGTCGGACCTGCTGGGCCAGGTCGTCGAGGAGCTCACCACCCCCTCCGCGGTCGGCACCGGGCCCATGCCCGTAGTACTGGCTGCTCGGCTCGACCGCCTCGCTGGGGAGTTTCGCGACGCGGCTGGCCTGGGTGCTGTGCTGGGCCTGCCGGAATCGCCTGCCGTGGTCCTGTCCCGGCTGGCCGCAGGCGGGCCGGCGGTGCTGGTGCTGGACCAGGTAGACGCGTTCAGCAGCATATCGGGGCGCCACCCCGAGCGGTTCCACGCCGTCACGGAGACGCTGCGGCAGGCTGACGCCATGGGCGTGCGGGTCCTGCTGGCTTGCCGGACGTTCGACTTCACCGAGGACGATCGCATGCTGGGCCTGGCCGTTCCGGCCGTCGACTCCCAGCCGATTGACCTGGGCCCGCTTCCCGTTGAAGACGTGGAACGGGAGCTGGCCGCGGCCGATCTGACGCTCACCGCGCTGCCGCCCACCCTGCGGGAGCTCGTGCGCGCGCCTCTGCACCTGCGCATGCTGGTGACGCTGCGGCAGCGCGGCGAGGACGTCGGCGGCATCACTACTCGCCTCCACCTGTTCGACCGGTTCTTCAAGAACGTCATCCGTGAGGTCCAGCAGACCTCGCCGGGCGCACCGGTAGAAGTAGCCACCGCCGTACTCGCCCAGCGGCTCAGCGACCACCAGGAGCTGACGGCCCCCGAGGCGCGCCTGAGCCAGTACCGGACCACGGTGGACCAACTCATCAGCGCCGGCTGGCTGCGCAAGAGCGAGGGCCGCATTGGCTTCGCCCACGAAGCCTTCTTCGACTACGCCTACGCCTATCACCACGCCAGCGAAGAGCGGTCCCTGCTCGACCTTCTGCGCAGCGCCGAACAGCACCTGTTCCGCCGCTCCCAGGTCCGCCAGATCCTCACCCTCGAACGGGAGCAGGACAGGAACCGCTACCTCAGCGACCTCCGTGACGTGCTCGGCGCCCCGGACGTGCGCCCGCACATCAAGGAGCTGGTCATCGCCGTCGTCACCAGCGTCCCGGACCCGACACCCGAGGAATGGAAGGCCCTGACCGTTCTGGGCGACGGCCGGACCGAGCCCCTGGCAGACCGGGCCCACGCACTCGCCGCCCGCTCCCCCGTCTTCGGCGAACTGCTGCTCACCGAAGGGGTCGTAGCGGGCTACCTCGCCGACCCGGACACGGCCGGCTTCGGCGCGTGGCTCTGCCAGATCCTGGTCCGCAACCACCCGGACCAGGTGGCCGCACTACTGCAACCCCATGCTGCGGAACCGGCCTTGGCCCAGCGCATCATCGGCGTGATCAACCTGGCTCCACTGGCCGACAGCGACGCCGTCGTCGAGCTGTTCGAGACGCTCATCACCGCGGGTGTCACCGACGACCCGCGCCACGACGTCTTCACGCTCCTCTACGCCACCACGGACACCGCGGCCGCGTCGGGCGCCAGGATCGCCGCCGCCTACATGCGGCGCCGGCTCGACCTGCATCTGGCCGAGCAACCCCCGGTCGCCACCGCGGCTGACCAGGAAGACGAGCAGCGGCCCGACACACAGGAGCCGGAGACCGGAGCGGGCTCGCCGACAGCGCCCGCGCCAGCTTCCGTGCAACTCCTGGGCATCGGCCGCCACACCGCGTCGGACGTCATCGGCAAGCTCGCTGGGCAGGACCCGGCCGCGTTCGTGCACCACATCCTCCCGGTCGTGCGCGCGGCCAGCGCCGCCACCCGCACCGGCCAGTCCGCGGCCAACGGGGAGACCGACGCCACGTTCCCCTACCGCCCCTCCCAACCACCCGCGGTCGGCAGCGACAACGACGTCGTCCTCGGGCACCTCACCCAGGCCTTGCGCACGGCATCGGCCGCCGGCGACGCTGAAGCCCACGCCGCCGTCCGGGAAATGGCCGCCTCAGATCTCGCCACCGAACAGGTCCTCGCGGCTGCTGCCTTCGCAGTCGGACACACCGATCTCCTCGACGACGCGCTCACGTGGCTGAACGAGGGCCCCTTCGCCTTTACCCAGGGCTGGCTGTTCCATCCATCCGTGTTCTCCGCCGAGACGCTCGCCCACGTGTGCCAGCACCGGACCCCCGAGCAGACGAGCACCGCCCAGCAGCGGGCCGCATCGGCCACCAACTCGGCGGAGGAACGCGGCAAGATCCCGAAGGGCACCGTCGCACGCCGCCTCCTGGCCGGCATTCCGGCGGCGCAACTCACCCCGGAGACCTTGCAGCGCCGCGCCGAGCTCGACACGCGGCTCGGCGCCAACAAGACCGCCGCCGCCGCTGGCCAGCCTCCTACCGGCTTCGGCGGCTTCATGCCGCTCCGGCCGCCGATCAGTCTCAACGACGTCGAGAACATGGCGGACGTCGAACTCGCCCAGCAGCTGAACAACCACACGGCCGACGGACCCGCGTGGCAAGACAACGGCCAGATCCTCGGCGGGGCTATCAGCGTGGCCGAGATCGTCACGACCGCGACTGAGCGCAATCCCGAGCGCTTCACCGCGCTCCTCGAAGGCGCGAACCCTCTCCCCGGGATCTACACCGCCGCGATCCTCCGCGGCCTGGACAAGGCCAGAGCCGGGCAGAGGGCCACGGTGGTCCAGGTGCTGCGCGCCGTGAAGGCCGCCGCACCCAACGCCGACACCGACAGCCGTCACGGCCTCGCCGTCATCATCGCCAGCACCATCCCGCGCATCACCGACGACGACCTGGCCAACGCCGGCTGCGCCCCGACAGACCTCGTGGCCATCCTCCGTGACCTGGTGACCCCTGCAGACGCCGCCGGAGCGCACACGAGCCCACCGGCCGGGACGGTTCCCCGGCTCCCCACCGAACCGGTGCCGGAGGCGGGAGCCACGCCCGACCAGATCCAGCTCAAGCTCATGGAGTACGGCGCGGCCATCACGGACCAACTGCTGACCACTGTCTGGCAACGCGCCGACGCAACAGCCCTCGACGCTCTCCGCAACCTCGCCCAGCACCACCCGGAGGCTGGCCTCGCTTTCCAGGAGGAACTGCTCCGCCTCACGACGAGCCCCTACCTGATCCAGCGTCTGACCACCCTTCAGGTCACCAGCCGGAGCCAGATCACCGACAAGGCCGAACTCGCACAGATCATCACCACCGCGCTCGACGCCCCAGGGCTGATCGCGACGCCCGGCTTGAACTACCCGGCCGACACCCGAATCCTGCTCGCCGCCCAGCCCCTCCACGCACTCGTGCACGAGATCGGGTGGGGTGACCATGCCGCCGCCCAGGACCTCGCCACTCGCATGCTGGACCTACGCGCCGCAGCGACGCGAGAAGACCCCACGAACCGGGTCCTCGCCGCCGTGGCCGAGCGAGCAGCCCACAACGGCGCCGCGGTGACCACCCGCGCCTGCGCGACCGACCCCACCGAGAGCGGGGAAGCCGCCCTCCGAGCGGTTGCGAGCGGGCAGCTTCCGGAGCGCCTCGGCGTGGCTGCTGCCCTGTCGGACCTTCAGCCCGTCACCGCGTTCCCCGACGCGCTCATCAAGGTCCTGCTGGAACTGTGCGACGACCCCAACGACGAGGTCGCGATGAAGGCGCTGACAACCGTCCGCGAAATCCCAGGCACCGAGCACCCGCACATCCAGGACCTGCTTACCTTGGTCCCCTGTACCCGAGCCTTCGAGCTGAACCCCGAACCCGCCATCAGCGCCGCCAAGCGCTGCCAAGAGGCATACCCCGCACTCGTCCTCGACCTGGCTGGGTACTTCTTCGAACTCCACGGCAAGAAGACCTCAGACATAAGTTCAGCCAGCTCGGCACACGCGCACATGCTCGCGGAGGTTGTGACCAGCATCTACACCCGACAACCGGATGGTGAGCTCGGGAGCCGGGCACTCGACTTGATCGACACCATGGTTATCGAGCGAAGCCTTGGCCTTGAGAGCCACCTCGGCGGCCTCGACCGATGACAGGAGACCGACTGCGTCGCCAGATGAATTCGGGCTTGGGGTTGGCCGGGACAGGCACAGGGCGGGCGATGGGAGCACTTCAGTGCCGGAAGTGACCGGCGAGGACGAAGGCGCGCCGACCCATCCCGCCGGATTCAACGCCCCGGACATCGGCTGCTGGCCGCCCGCGGGCCGCTCGGGCCGGTGTGGTGGCGCTTCGGCCGCTCGGGCCGGCACTGCCTCATCGAGGCGCTGGAGAACCCGAACAACCGCGCCGCCTACAACCAGCGCCAGAAGGCCCGGGAGAAGAAAGCCCGCCAGGAGCACCGAGAGTGGATGCGCACCCTCGCCTGCGCCGACTGCGGCAACGTGCCCAAGGAGGAGAGCACCTGGCACTACGGCCCCGACGGCCGCCGCGTGGAGTGGACCCGCCAACCCGGCGGCCGCTGCTGGACCTGCCACCAGGAACACACCGAGCGCCTGGAGCGGGAGGCCGAAGAGCAGCTGGAGGCCGCCCGCACGGCCAACGCCGCGCTGCGCCCGTGCTGGACGTGCCGGGGCTCGATCGGGGGGAAGGGGGGCTCGAAGCTGGAGCTAACCGAGAAGGCCAGCCCGGATCGGCTTGAGTGCCCGCAGTACGAACAGGACCGCGCCGTCAAGGACTTGGGCCCGCTGGTGCTGCCCGCCCCGACCAAGCGCGAGCAGGTGGCCGCGCTGGTCTCCACCCCGGATGACCCGTGGTGGGAAGACCGGCTACTGCACGCCAAAGCTCTACTCGGCGAAGCCCGGCTTCGACAGTTGGCGGGCACACGACCGGGTGCGATCGGATGTCATCGCAGGTCAGCGTGATTTGAGTGGTCTGGAGCGGTATCGGGCTGCGGGCACGCGAGTTCAGGTGTTCTGCTGCTGTGGCCCGGGCTGACTGGGCATCATGCGGGCATGTACGTGCGGAAGACCCAGCGGCGGAACAAGGACGGCAGCGTTGTTCGGTACGTGCAGCTGGCCACGAACCGGCGGGTGGGCGGCACGACGCAGGCTGACGTGCTGCTCAACCTCGGGCGGGAGGACAAGCTTGATTTGGACTCCCTGCGGCGTCTGGTCGCGTCCTTGAACCGCTACCTCGGCGACACGGACGTGGACGTCGCCGAGCCGCTGGGCGTCGAGGGTGGCCCGCTGGAGGTGGTGGCCTCCCGCCCGCTCGGTGCGGTCTGGCTGCTGGACGGCCTGTGGAAGCTGCTGGGCATCGACCAGGCCCTGGCCAAGGTGCTGGACGCGCGCCGGTTTCGCACGGACGTGGAGCGGGCGCTGTTCGCGCTGGTCGCCAACCGGGCGGTGGCACCGGACTCCAAGCGGGCCGCGAGTGAGTGGGCGAGTCGGGACGTGGTGATCCCCGGCGCGGGTGAGATCGCCGAACAGCACGCCTACCGGGCCATGGATCTGCTCGTCGGCGAAGACACCCAATCCGCCGTGCAGGAAGCGGTGTTCTTCGCCGCGGCGAACCTCCTCGACCTAGAGGTCGACCTGATCTTCTTCGACACCACCAGCACCTACTTCGAACGCGACGACGCCGACACCGCGGACGGGGCCCTTCGCCGCTACGGGCACTCCAAGGACCACCGCAAGGACCTCCCGCAGGTCGTGATCGGCCTGGCCGTCACTCGCGAGGGCATCCCGGTCCGCTGCTGGACCTGGGCCGGGAACACGAGCGACCAGAGCGTGATCGAGCAGGTCAAAGCCGATCTGCGGGCCTGGCGCCTGGGCCGGGTGGTCACCGTCACCGACTCCGGCTTCTCCGGCGAGGCCAACCTCGCCTGCCTCGCCCGCGCCGGCGGGCACTACATCACCGGCGTCAAGATGCGCGAAGGCTCCGCAAAAGCTGCCGAGGCCCTCGCCAGGCAGGGCCGCTACCAGCACGTCCGGGACAACCTGCGGGTCAAGGAGGTCCGCCTGGACTCCGATCCCGGCAGACGCTGGATCATCTGCCACAACCCCGCCGAAGCCGAACGGGACAAGCTTCGGCGCGAGCAGCAACTCCAGGCGATCACCGAAGAACTCGACCGGATCGCCGCCGCCCGCGCGGCGGACGCCAAGAAGGCCAGGGAGCGCGCCGCCAAGGCCGGCCTCAAGCGAGCCGTCATGCCGTCCGACGCGCCCCACCGCAAGGCCGAGTGCGCACTGCGGGACCACCCCTCCCTCGGCCGCTGGCTCAAGCAGTCCACGACCGGCCGACTGTCCATCGACCGCGCCAAGGCCAAGACCGAGGCCAACCTCGACGGGAAGTACCTGCTGGCCACGTCCGACCCGGACCTGACGGCCGAGGATGTCGCACTCGGCTACAAGAACCTCCTGGAAGCCGAACGAGCCTTCCGCACCATGAAGTCGACCTTGTATCTGCGGCCGGTCTACCACCGCCTCGACGACCGCATCCGCGCTCACGTCCTGCTCTGCTGGCTCGCGCTGCTACTGATCCGCGTCGCCGAACGCCGCACCGACCTCACCTGGCGGACCATCAGAACCGAACTGCAGCGCATCCATCAGGTCACCCTCGCCGGGCCCGCCGGACGGCTCGAACAGACCACCCAGACCACCGACACCCACGAGCGGATCTTCAAGAGCTGCGGCATCCCGATGCCGGCAAAGTTGAGCGGCCTCACCACCGCCGAATAGGCCCTGACCAGGACAAAGACCTGTCGGAGGCGTGGACACACGCCCCCGACGGCACCTCACGCCTATTCCCGCAGGTCACACCCGAAATCCGACATGATCGTGTGCCCGCCAACTGTCGAACTCGGGCTTACCAGGGCCGTCACGCCGCGATGAAACTCGGCTGCCTTGACTGCGGGGCGAATGCCTCAACTCCGACCACCGCCGCAGGATGAGCAGCGAGGAACTCGCCTGCCGCGGAGCGGAACATAGTCCAGCGAGGTGCCTCAGCGTCCACGTCATGAACACAGGGTCCGGACTGGCGGGTTGTACTGCTACCGGCTTTTCGGCAAAACCCGGCGAACCCCTGCGGTCACAGCGCTAGGCTTGCCGGTCGTGGACGACTCGGGGGTACCACCGGCGCTGGCGAGGGCGAAGGCCCGCAGGCGGGGAATGCTCTACTTCGGCGTGGTTTGTGGCGCTGACGCTCGGGCCGGCGCTCTGGGTGCGGCCTGGCTCCGGATCCGCCGTTCGTGCCTCTTCGTGGCCTTCGTGGGCGGGCTGCTGCGATGCTGGCTGCCACGACCTGTTCGGCCCGGGGGCCGCTGCGCGTGCACGAGGCCGCCCGAACCTGCTGACCGCCCGGACCGGGACCGGCGAGCGGACCGTCGACCTCGGGCAGATCGCGCGGATCAGCAGCTTCGAGTTCCTCTCCCGCGGCACGTACGATTCGCCCGCGCTCATCGTGAAGGACCGCCGAGGAGTGCGGCTCGGCGTGTGACCACCCTGGAGGGCTACCGGCTGGTCCGCGACGCCGTGGAGCGCCAGGCGGCCATGCCGGTAGTCCCGGCGCCGCGGATCTCCCGCACTGCCCGCCGCATCCTCGACCGAGGCCCTGCCCGCTTGGTGGGAGTTCCTCCGGGGCTGGGCGTACTCCTGTACGGGACGGCCGTCGGCGTGGCCTGCCTGATCGTCGCGCTGGAGGTCGCCCGGACCTGACCGTGGCACGGGAGGCGGCGGCCGACGCGGGCGCCTCCGCGAACGGGTCGCGCCGCGGAGGCGGTCCGATGGGCCGTCAGCTTCGTTCGCCTCGGCCCGGGTCCGGCTAGTTCACGTAGAGGTCGGCCTCGCCGAGGATGCCGGAGCCGGTGAAGCCGGGTTGACGGGGTCCAGGTGCAGTAGAAGGCGGTCCACTGGTGGTTGGTGACGCCGAGGCTGCCCATGCTCTGGCACTGGTCCTGGTAGTAGTACTCGGCGTGCCAGGTGTAACCGGGCGCGGGGGCCGGGGCGGCCTCGGCGGTGCCGGCGGCCACCAGGCCGGCGCCGAGCGCGAGGGCGAGCGCTGCTGCGGTACGGAGACGTCGCGTCATGGTGCGGGGCCTTTCGGTTGTGGGGGAGGGGAGTTGGGGTGCGGACTCCGCCGTGGCGGGGTCGGAAGAAGGCTAGTGAACTGGTCTGGACCAGTCAATGGGTTCCATTCATCTCAGCTCACCGGGCGGCGATCTCTCAAGATTCCGGGAGGGCAGCTCTCAGACCCGTCAAAGACTGGTCTGGCCGACTGTCGGTATGACGTCGCTCCTCCATGTGCCAAGGTCAGGCCGAGTCGCCCGGTTCGTCCCGGCGAACGCGCGGGTCGGGACGGGCGGGCCCAGACGCGAGCGGGTCGTCACCCTCGACCTGATGCGCGGCTACTACGTGGCGATCCTCGCGGCGGTGCACCTCGACTACCTGCCCTCGCTGCTCGGGGACGTGGACGGACGGGGTTCGCTGCTGGTCTCCGAGGCGGAGAACTTCTTCCTGATCGCCGGACTGCTGGTCGGCATGCTGCGCCGGCGCGACCTGGAGCGGCACGGGGCGGCGCGGATGGCGCGCAACTCCTGGCAGCGGGCCGGCCGGCTGTACCTGGTCGCCGTGACGCTGACCCTGCTGTTCACCTGCATCGGACGGCTGGCCGCGGCACGCGGCGTCACCGCGGTCAAGGTCGGCCTGGACACCGGCTCCTCCCCGGCGGCCCTGCTCTGGCGGGCCGCGATGCTGCGCTACACCTACGGCTGGGCCGACTTCCTCACCTTCTACGTGCCGATGTTCCTGCTGGTGCCGCTGGCCGTCTGGCTGCTCTCCCGCCGGCTCGCCGCGCTGGTGGTGCTGCTCGCGTACGCCGGCTACGTGCTGCCCTCGCAGTTCGCCACCGGCGCCGCCAGCCCGTTCCTGCAGTGGGGCGTCTACTTCTTCCTGGGCACCGTGGCCGGCTACCACTGGGACGACCTGCGCGGCTGGGTCGGACGCCTGGCACCGCGCCGGCGGCTGACGCTGCGCTGGGCCCTGGTGCTGGCCGCCGTGCTGATCTACGCCGCCGGCACCGTGCTGCTCTACCACCCGGAGTGGACCAGCTCGCCGCTGTACAACGAGCTGTTCCAGAACAACCGGCTGGGCCTGCTGCGCCCGGTGATCGCACCGGTCAGCGCGGCCGGGACCTACGTGCTCATCCGCCGTTTCGAGGCCCCGATCGCGCGCACGGTCGGCAAGGTGCTGCTGCCCTTCGGCCGCAACTCGCTCTACGTCTACGTGGCGCAGAGCTTCTTCATCTTCCTGGTGCCCTTCGTCTTCGGGCCGCGCGGCTTCTGGTTCAACACCAGCGTCGACCTGACGATCATCGCTGTCGTCTTCTGCGCCGTGCGCACCCGCTTCCTGGCCTTCCTGCTACCGGGAGCCTGACCGGTCCTAAGACTGCGGCGCGCTCTCGACGAACTCCAGGAGGTTGCCGACCGGGTCCTGGGTGTAGAACCGGCGGCTGGGCGGCAGGGTCTCGTCCCACACCACCAGGGCGCCGAGCTCGCCGAGGCGGGTGGCGAACTCGTCGATCTCGCTGACGGCGAGTCCGGGGTGGGCCTTGTGGGTGGGGCGGAACCCCTCCTCGATGCCGAGGTAGATGCGCACCCGTCCGCCGTCGGCGGCGAACCAGCAGCCGCCGGTGTCGGCGAGCGGGGCGGGCTTGGCGATCTCGGCCATCTGCAGCACGTCGCCGTAGAACGCCCGCAGCAGCGGCTCGGTGCCGGGCGGCGCGGCGAGTTGGACGTGGTCGAGCGCGGTGATCATGGATGTCTCTTTCCGGGGTAGGGATTTCGGGGGTCGGAGCGCGCCCGGTCAGGCGAGCGCCTCCTGCTCGGTGCGGTCGGGCTCCTCCTCCAGGTGCCAGTGCAGGTCCTGGATGCCCGGTTCGAGCGAGAGCCGGGAGACCACCTGCTCCAGCGCCGCGGCGACGTCGCCGGTGATGGCGACCGTGGCCCGCAGGCTGGCGGTGTCCTCGCGCTCCCGGCGGGCCCGCAGGCCGGTCGGGGCCAGGCCGGAGCCGGCGAGCGCCTGCAGCAGCAGGGCGCGGACGTGGCTCTCGGAGCGGCGGTCGCACCGCAGGTGGACGGTGGCGCGGACGGTGGCGTCCGGGTCGGTCCCGCTCGCGGGCGCCCGGTCGAGCAGCCGGCCGGCCGGGCGCAGCACGAGGTGCACGGCGAGCACGGTGAGCGTGCCGAGCAGGGCCAGGTCGAGGTGCCCGGAGGCGGCCAGCACGCCGACGGCGGCGGAGCACCACAGGGTGGCCGCGGTGTTGAGGCCGCGCACCCCGGCTCCGTCGCGCAGGATGACGCCGCCGCCGAGGAAGCCGATGCCGGAGACCACGTAGGAGGCGACCCGGGTGGGGCTGGTGGCGTCGCCGACGGCCTCGCTGTAGAGCACGAACAGGGTGGCGCCGGCGGCGACGAGGGCGTTGGTGCGCAGGCCGGCCATCCGGGCGCGCCACTGGCGCTCGACGCCGATCAGGGCGCCGCAGCCGACGCCGGTGGCGAGGCGGGTGAGGAAGTCGAGGGTGGTCAGGGTGTGCACGGGGGCACCTCCTTGTCGGGAGGGCGGCCGCCGGGCGCGCACCACCGGGACCCGCGGCGGCGGCACCGCGCGGGTCTGACGCTCCGTCAGAAGAGCGTGCAGGGAGGGTGGTTATCGCATGCCGACGGAGAACGAGGACAGGCGGGGGCAGGGGCTACTGTGGCCCGGACTACTGCAATCCATGTCTCTCGCCTCCTCCCGGTCGCACGCGCCCCGTGGCGCGCGTCATCGACTCGGCAAGGAGTTCACCGGCGCAGCCGCGATGCGCGGCCGCAGTGGTGCCGGTTCACCCCAACTCGTCAGAGCTTTGGCACTCCACGGCGTGATCCCTGCCCCGACCGCCGGCCGGGGGCCCATAGCGGGGCGCGGGAAGCCACTTGGGGTCAACCCTTAAGTCGGGAAGACCTGTCCTGAACCTGGGCGTCTCTCGACGTCGTCGGGTCAGTGGCCTGTGTCCGTGAAGACGCCTCACCGAACGAGGTGCCTTTCAAACCTCGCCAAGCCTAGACCCGATCCGGCGGGTCACTAAACACCTTTACGAAGTCTTGACCTTTTCCCCGGTGTTCGAGCACCCGGGTCGGTGGTCGGGTCAGGCTCGGCCGGGGGCGCGCCGGGCGCCGAACCACCTGCCCAGCCGGGACAGCTGACGGGTGCCCAGGAGGCCGAGCAGTGTCACCCCGACGCCGGCCACGCAGTCCAGCAGGTAGTGGTTGGCCGTGCCCATCACCACGACGGCGATGGTCGCGGGGTAGAGCAGCCCGAGCACGCGGAGCACGCGGTTGCGGCTGTGCCGGAAGACCAGCAGCCCGCACCACAGGGCCCAGCCGACGTGCAGGCTCGGCATCGCCGCGTAGTCGTTGGTCATCGCGGCGAGCCCCTTCGGCACGCCGCCCCCGCCGCTCCACCAGCCGAGCGAGGAGTGCAGGGCCAGCACGTCGACGAACCCTGACGAGTTGTCGAGCAGTCGTGGCGGCGCGGTCGGGAACGCGATGAACCCGACCAGCCCGAGGGTCGTCGTCAGCACCAGCCAGGTGCGGGCGCGCACGTAGTGCTCGCGGCGGTAGCGCCACAGCCAGAACAGCACGCCCGCCGTGACCGCGTAGTGCAGCGTGGCGTAGGCGAAGTCGGCGGGCACGCCCAGGCAGGGGTGCTGCGCGAAGAGGCGGTTGAGCCAGTGCTCGGGGCTCAGGCCCAGGGCCCGCTCGCCGGCGAGCAGGTCACGGCCGTGCTGCTGGGCCTGCGGCAGGCTGCTGCTGGCGAGCAGGCGGCTGCCGTCGTAGGCCGCGTACACCAGCAGCAGCAGTTCCCACCGGGCGCGGCGCCACCACGGCCGCCGCGCCGCGGCGGCCGGCAGTGCTTCGAGTGACGGCGCTTCGAGAGGTGGTGCGGCGGGTCCGTCGAGCCCGCCGGGTGCCGTGTCGATCGTGGCACCGGGCTGGGCGTAGTCGTTCTTCAGCGTGATCCCCTCCTTGAGCGCGTGAGCTCCGGGGCGGCTGGTTTCACGTGCTGACGACCCGGCAGGGTTGTGGACACGCCGAACCGGACCTCCATGCTTCCCCCGCTTCCGCCGACCGCCGCGGCACTCGTTCGTGTGCTTCACGCGCGACTGGATCTTAACTCTTGGCAGGACTGCCACGTGTGCGGCCACCCGGTGCGAACGCCGCCCCCCATATCCCCCATGACCTGCGGCCCGGCCGACGCGCCAGTCTGACATGTGCCCGGCGAGCCGGAGGCCGTGACACGCCAGGGCCGGCCGCCGGTCAGTTCCCCGGCCGTGCGCGGTACTTGACGGCCGCGCGGCGCAGCCCGCACGCTCGGCGGTCTTGGCGGTCTTGGCGCACGAGTCCGGAGGGGTGCGATGGCACGGGGCGAAGGTGGCCGGCGGGTCCGGCGGGTGCTGTTCGTCGCGCTGGGCGTGTCGGTGGGGCTCTGCGCGGCCCTGGCGGTGGCGGTCGCGGCGCTCGCGGTGCGGGTCGACGGGCACAGCATGCAGCCGACGCTGGCCAACGGGCAGCGCCTGCTGACCGTCCCGGGCACGGGCGGCACGGCGCGCCGGTTCGACGTGGTGCTGCTGCGCGCCCCCGGGCGGGACACCACCATCGTGAAGCGGGTGATCGGCCTGCCCGGCGACCGGGTGGAGATCGACTCGACCCCGCAGGACCCGTTCACCGTGCTGGTCCAGCCCGGCGGCAGCGGCCAGTGGTACCGGGTGGACCAGTCGACCTGGCCGGGGCAGGCGCACCGGAGCAGCAACTGCTGCCAGCCGGACGGCCGCCGGGACGCGACCGCGCACGCGCAGGCGGTGCCGCCGGGCAAGCTGTTCTTCCTGGGCGACAACCCCGACGGCTCCGACGACGCGCGCAGCTACGGCTGGGGCGACCTGGCCACCGTCAGCGGCCGGATCGGCCTGCGGGTCTGGCCGCTGGGCGCGTTCGGCCCCCTGCCGACCGGCCCGACGCTGTCCCCGGTGCCGGCGCCCTCCGCCTGAAGCGGGAATTCGCCGAGCGGAAAAGCGATACGGGGCGTAGCGGAAATGGCAGCCGGAAAGGGATCAGCGGAACCGGATAAACGAAACGGCGGGTAGCGGAATTCGGTGCCGTCAGATTCCGGCCGGGGCAGGCGGTTCCGGCCCGGTCGGTTCCGCATCGGTCGGTTCCGGCTCGGGGTCGACCACCCCCGAGACCCGCATGACGATCTCCGCGATCCGCCGCACCGCCTCGGCGCGCCCGGACTGCTCGGGGTCCGCCGAGGACTGGAGCAGGTGGCTCGCGGTGAGGCGCACCACGGCCTCCACGGCGAGCGAGCGGGAGAGCGGGTCGACGTCCGGCCAGACCTCCTCGGTGTAGCCGGTGAGCAGCTCGGAGACGGTGTCGAAGGCGGCGCCGGAGCGGGTGGTCAGGTAGGCGAGCAGCCCGTTCTCCTCGTCCCGATCGGCCGTCAGCACCGCTCTGAGCAGCGGGTTCACGTCCGCCTCGCGCAGGATGAAGCCGACGCCCGCCTCGGTGGCGGCGCGCAGCCGGCCGCGGTTGGCGTCGAGCTGCGCCAGGATGCCGAGCGCGATCCGGTCGAGCTCGCGGGTGAAGAGCTGCTGGCCCAGGCCCTCCTTGGAGCCGAACTCGTTGTAGACCGTCTGCCTGCTGACTCCGGCCACGGTCGCGATCTCGGTCATGTGCAGCCGGCGGAATCCGCGGTCGGCGATCAGTTCGGCGGCCGAGTCCAGCAGCCGATCGCGCACCGGGGACCTTTCGGGATCGCGGTACCAGGCCATTCGCGGAGTCTAGTCAGCGAATCCTGCTCGGCTTATTGACGGACCGTCTGATAGTGCCTACGTTCTGGACACACTGCCAGAACCTGTAAACCGACTCGGGTGGATTCCTCACGGTTCCTCCCGTCATCGGCTCATCGGCAGTGCCCTCACCCACCCCCCCGCCGTAGGCGGGAAGAGCGTCGGAGTGACCCATGCAGGAGAGATCCGAGGAAGGCACCCCACAACACACCGAACCGTCGAGCGGGGCGGCGGTCGCGCCACCGCGCGGCGTCACCCGCTGGCGGCGCAGCGCCCTGGTGGCCGTGCCGGCCGCCGTCGCGATCACCGCCATGGCGATGGCGATGACCGAGGGCGCGCTGGCGGCGAACCTGTCGCTGACCGCCGTCCCGTTCACCCTCAGCTCCACCACCGTCGCGGCCCCGAAGGGCCTCGGCACCGTCATGACCACGGTGAACGCCGGCAGCAACCCGGCCGCCGTCTCCGAGGTGGGCCTGCCGAAGGCCGGCCTGGACGGGGTCTGCATCCACGCCACCCAGTCGGTGAACCTGCCGCTGGTCGGCACGGTCGGCACCTGGTCGCTCAACATCACCTCACCGGCGGCCGCCACCCCGCTGACCACCGCTCAGCTCGACGCCGGCCAGGGCCTGCAGGCCAGCAACCTGATCCTGGACGGCAACGCGATCACGGGCGCCAGCGCGACCCTGAACGCCAGCGGCACCACGCCCAACACCATCGGCGCGGCGGCCGACAGCGCCAACATCAAGAACAGCGGCATCACCGACGGTTCGGCCGGCCAGTTCGGCTTGGACGCGACCGGCGGCGAGACCGACATCAGCGGCCTGAAGGCCAACGCCAACGGCGCCACCCTCGGCGGCGCGATCACCCTGCCCAACCTCAGCATCTCGCTGGTCAACGGCGACACCGCGGGCAAGGGCACCGGCGGCAGCGACTGCTGACCCGCCCACCGCACACCCGGGTGGAGTCCGACCCACCAGGACTCCACCCGCACCGCGGCCCCCACCGGCCGGGAACCGCACCACCCGCCCCGACTCCCCACGCCCCGCGAGGTCCACGATGGCCGAGAACCACCCAGGCCCGCTCCGCCGGATCTGGCTCGCCCACCGCCGCTGGCGCCGCACCCGGCCCTTCTGGGCCGCGGTCTGGACCGCCCTCGGCGGTTTCATCATCTTCTACCTGCCGCTCGCCCCGATCAGCGCCATGCTGCACGTCGGCCTCGGCGGCATCACCGGCATGGCCGGCGGCGCGATCCTGATGGCGCTGGCCCTGCTGATGCTGCTGATCCCCAGTCAGCGCTACACCGCCGGGGTGATCGCGGTGCTGGTCGGCGTCGCCTCCTTCCCGCTGACCAACCTCGGCGGGTTCTTCGTCGGGATGTTCCTCGCCGTCCTCGGCGGCGCGATGGCCGTCGGCTGGATGCCGGCCAAGCCGGCCCGCAGGTGGCGGCGGTTCCGGCGGATCCGGACCGAGGAGAAGGAGGCCTGATGTCCAGTCAGTTCCCGAACGATCCGGCGAATCCATCACAGAGTAGGCAGTCATGACGATCCGTCAGTCGTCCGCCCGATCGCACGGCACCCCACCCCTGCGCCGCCGGATCCGCCGCTGCCGGGCGACCGTGCGGTTCTGGCGCCACCGCGGCCGCGCGGCCGCCACCGAGTGGAACCGGCGGATGCTGGCCGAGGCCGCCGACGACACCCGGCGCGGCACCCGCTGGGGCCGCTCGGCCGCCGTGCTGCTGCCCGCTGCGCTCGGGGTCGGGGCGCTCGGGGCGAGCATCGCCACGGGTGCGCTCGCGGCGAGCTTCAACGTGACCGACACCCCGTTCACCCTGATGTCCAACGGCGTCTCCGGCACCGGCTTCGGGGCCGTCCTGAACACGCCCACAGTCGAGTCGAGCACCGGCAGCACCTCGAACACCACCGCGATGGCCCGGGTCGGCTTCGCCAGCGCCAACCTGGCCGGGCTGTGCGGGATCGTCCACCAGTCCTTCGCCGGGGTGGGGTACTCGCTGCTGCTGACGGCCGGTCAGCAGGTCACCGTCACCCCGCCGACCACCTTCACCACCGACCTGAACGCCTCCAACCTCTACATCGAGGCGCCCTCGCTGAGCGCCAGCGGCAGCACCACGCTGCAGAACGCGGTGCTCGGGATGGCCGCCGACCAGGTGATGGTGGCGGGCTCGCCGCTCACCGGCGCCCAGGCGGGCGGCTTCGGCCTCGGCTCGGCGGGCTCCGGCCCGGGCGGCAGCACCGTCAACCTGGCCGGGCTGAACGCCACCGCGAACACCGCCGAGATCGCCGGCTCGCTGACCCTGCAGTCCCTCTCGATCAGGGTGGTGCCCGGATCGGCGACCTCGTGCTGACCGCCACCGCCCGGGGCGTCCGCGCGGGCCGGCGCTGGTTCCGGGCCTTCCGCCGCACCCGCCCGTTCTGGGGCTCGCTCTGGCTGGTGCTGGGCGGCTGGACGGTGCTGAAGTTCTCGCTCGGCGCGATCCGGCTGGTCACGGTCACCGGGTTCGACGCGCTGGCGGGCTACCTGGTCGGCGGCGGGATGATGCTGTGCGGGCTGATCCCGCTGGCGCTGCCCCGGCAGCGCTACACCTTCGGCCTGCTCGGCACGGTGCTGGCCGTGGTCTCGCTGGTGGTCTCCAACCTGGGCGGCTTCCTGCTCGGCATGCTGCTCGGGGTGCTGGGCGGCGCGATGATCGTCGGCTGGGGCCCGCGCCGCCGGCGCCGCGCCCGGGCCGGGCGGGCCCCGGTCGAGAGCGGGAGCGGGAGGTGCTGAGGCCGGCCGGCTGGCGCCGACTGCTCTGCGTGGCAGGGGTGTTCGGCGTGCTGGTCGCGGTCGCCGTGCTGCCCGGCGAGAACCCGTCGGCCGCGCACGCCGCCACCCCGGCTGTGCTGCCCGGCGAGCCGACTCCGCTCGGCATGCCGTTCCTGCCGACACCGAAACCCATGCACGTGACCATCGACGACCTGACGGCAGTCGGGCTGTCGGTGACCAACGGCGTGACCGTCCGGCTGTCCGACGGAACCACCGTCACCACCACCCAGTACACCTTCACCCAGCTGCAGATCAACAGCCACATGCACGTCACCCACACCGCCCCTGACGGCACGGCACTGACCATCGACATCCCCAACTCCGGTTCCTTCGGCGGCCTCGACACCGCCGGCGCACCGGAGACCACCGTGATGTGGGGGACCATCAACAACATCTGCGTCACCGTGCTGGTCCCGATCTGCGGGGTGCAGGGCCTGCTCAACTTCTTCGGGTCGTTCATCAAACTCAACGCGGGGGCCAGCGGCTTCGACGCCGACGTCTACGGCATCCAGACCACCGACGACCACGCCGCGCTCGGCTCCACCAACAACCCGGTCCACCTGCCCGGCACGATCACGGTGACCACGCCGTGAGCGCCATGGACGAGATGCCCGAGGGCCGGACCCACTGGCGGCGCGCCCTGCTGGTCGCCCTCCCCGCCCTGCTCGCGGCCGGCGGCATCGGCAGCGCGCTGGCCGGCGGCGCGCTCGCCAGCGGACTGCTCATCCAGAGCGGCGCGATCCAGCTCACCACCAGCAGCCTCTACGGCACCCACTACGCCGCCGCCCTGGTCGACCAGCCCTACGAGACCGCCACCGGCACCACCGGCACCGCCCACCCCCTGCGGATGGGCTTCGCCAACGGGCTGCTGAACGGCCTCTGCCTGGCCCAGCAGCAGCAATTCCTCGGCGCCACCTACACGTTGATGATCACCCTGGGCGACGGCAACCCGGGCACCTGGGAGATCACCACCCAGAACACCGTGCTCGACCTGCGCACCGCCACCGGCGTGCTCGACATGGACGGCCTGGTCGACCTCAACATCAACGGCCCGGACGTCACCACCATCACCGGCGCCAACGGCGTGCCGGTGCCCAACCCGCTCCTCAGCCCCGAGAACCGCTTCGGGATCCAGGCCGGCTACGCCAAGTTCGACCAGGTCACCGCGACCGTCGACGACCTCCAGGTCCCGGGCCTGCTGACCACCCCCGGCCTGACCATCTCGGTCCACCCGGGCACGGTCAGCTGCCCGCCACCCCCGGCCCCGACCGGCACCCCGGGCACGCCGTGAGGGCGGCCGCTGCGGTGGCGGGGAGGTGACCAGGTGTCAGAGCCGGAGAGTCGATTGTGGGCTGACGGCCCCTCGGGAGCCGTCAGCCAGTCAGGCCGTGGACCGGTCGGGTTTGACGACAGGTTCCTACCGGGCCCGGTGGACGGCCTACAGGCTGTCCCAGGTGATCGAGAAGTCGTTGCCGCTCAGGCCGGAGGTGGTGGCCTCCGGGGTGCCGGAGTCGGAGGCCATGTCGATGCCGGTCGGGTTGGCGGCGGACAGGCCGGCGCCGTTGACGGTGTTGTTGTCGAAGGTGACCGTGCCGAAGTCGTCCAGCGGCAGCACGCTGCCGGACCAGGGGGCCTCGGCGATGACCTCGGCGGAGGAGCGGGCCAGGCCGCTCTCGCGCTTGCTGG